>JBIIPZ010000021.1:0-50399 GCA_044342325.1 Terrimicrobiaceae bacterium | reverse complement strand
TTCGCTCCACGGGGCTTCGATGCCGGAATTACTCCCGACCCCGCCCGCTTCACTACATGCTTGATGCTCAGTTCGCATGATGAACACTTTTCATTTCATTGGTTTGGTTGGCGGTGCTGGCGCACCAAAATGATGGATAGCAGAATCATTTTTTAAGGATTAGGCTGTTGGGATGATTGCGTGATTGATTGTCGCGGAGGAGCCCTGCCTGAAAGTGGTTTTGCGTCTTCCGATGGGATATTTGGGTTATACCAATGGCTATTAGGTTTTGAATTTTAGCGAGCCGTATTCACTTGTAGCGGCATCTCTATGAGCTCCGAATCGCGGAACATCGGCGGTCACAGACCGCCGCTACAACAGAACAGGAGTCCAAAAGCATTCAGATTTTGGTAAGATGCGGACGGATGCCCTTCCCAGAAGATCGGGATGTTCCACGTGGAACAATGAATAGAATTGCAGCCGGTAGCCGTCGCGGATAGGGTGCAGGGATGTTGCATGTTGTGCTTGTCGAACCGGAGATTCCACCGAATACGGGGAATATTGCGCGTTTGTGTCTGGCAGCCGGTGCGCGGTTGCATCTGGTGGAACCGCTGGGATTCTCGCTAGATGAAAAAGCGCTTCGCCGCGCGGGGATGGATTACTGGCACCTGTGCGATGTGAAACGGTGGGGCTCCCTTGGGGAGCTACAAGCCGCCGAGAGCACGGGGAGGTTCTTTTATTTCACGACAAAAACATCGAAGGTCTATTGGACGGAGGCTTTCCAAGACGGAGATTTTCTGGTTTTCGGCCGGGAGTCCCGTGGATTGCCAGAGTCTCTGCTCAGGACGAATGCGGAGATGTGTTTGACGATTCCCATGCAACCCGACGCGCGGAGCTTAAATCTGGCGACATCGGTAGGCATCGCGCTCTATGAAGCGAAGCGGCAGATCGACACCGTGAGGTGAATTCTGGTGGGCGCGGTTGGTAGGGGATTGACCACAATCGAAAGGGCGGGGCCTTTGAGATAGAGCAACCGAAGGTTGGCCCGGAGGGCGAGCTGAGCGGCTTCCTGCTCGGAGATCTATACAGCTCGGAGAGGGGCGAGCGAGTCAAAGGACACAGAGAACACGGAGGGAAGAACAGGTGTTCGGTAGCATTTTTGTAGACAGCATAGCGCAATGACGGTTTGTTGTTTTATCTGGCCATCCTCCTCTGTGCTCTCTGTGTCCTCGGTGGTCAGTTCTTTTCAGAAGGCCAGAAATTGTTCCACGTGGAACGCTCGGGAGGATATCGGAGCGAAACAAGGATTTTTTGAGAATCGGTCCAAAAAACAGGGCTCCAGAACGACGTTAAACGAGTTTTTATTTAAAAGCAGTGGAGTGATAGCGGAACAGCAACGAAGGCGGCAGGAGGGCGGTTATTGAGAAAATGCGAGGGAGTCGATTTTGGACAAAATCGGCGAGCGCCTAAAAAAGATAAAGTTTGCCAGAGTGGAGCGGAATGCGTCGGTGAACAGAGTTGACAGAATGGTGAATTCAGAATGGGCTGGGCATAGTCTGGGCGATTATTTGGAGGGGTGATTTCCGGGCGTGTGTCGGCGGTTTCCGAGTTGGTATTGGGGTCAAGCCAACCGAAGACCCGGGTTGGGCGGAGGAAGCACATCGCAGATGGCCCGAAGGGCGTAGCGAGCAGGGCGCGAGCAAGGCAAAGGTCGACCCTCCAAGGACTGCGCGCTGCAGCGCGGCGTCTCTGTGAGCGCCGGGGAGAGGGGTAGAGTAGGGAGGGAAGCCACGGGATGAGAGCACAAAGGCAATGACCGCCGACTTCCTTCCCCCTCATCAAACCGGACGTGCGGATTTCCCGCATCCGGCTTTCGCAGGGTGTTTTGTGCGAAGCTTTCACAGTTGGACTAGCCCCATTTTAATGACTTGTGAGTAGATGGATGTGTCAGGTCCAGATCGCCAGCGGCGTTGACTGCGCCGTCGCAGGTGCCGCCATAGGCGCTGGTGCACGAACCAGTTGATTTCCTTGAAGGCTCGCCGACTGTAGCCGACCCGATAGTAGTTGGCCCACCCTTTGAGGTGGCGGTTCAGGCGTCCGATCAATTCAGGCAATGGCGTGTGGTTTTGTTTCCGGTTGATCATCCCTCGCAGTTTCTCACGCTCTCGCGCGATCGATTTCTTTGAGGGATACATATTCCAGTAACGACTGCCCTCGTCATAAATCGAGCGGTCGTATCGGAAGCTGAACCCAAGGAAGTCGAGGACTTGCCCTTCTTGGCGAAGGTTTATGATCCGCGTCTTCTCTCGGTTGATTTTCAGCCCCAGCCACCCTTCGATCTTCTCGTCCACGAACCTCTGCAAGCCTCTAAAGAATCTTGATTATTTTAAAAGGTTCAGATTAGAGGGACACACATTGGCTTGGGAAAATGGAGCAGATTTTGCCCACGAATATTTGAAGTCAAAGAGCGAATGTTTAAGGGCGTAGCAGAGGCGATGCATGAGCCCTCCGAGTGCACGCATAGTTGAAGTATGAATTTGAGCGAACCGCTTTCACTTGTAGCGGCGTCTCTATGAGCGACGGAGTTAACCATCGGCGGTCATAGACCGCCGCTACAGTAAGTCCAAAAGCATTCAGCTTTTGGTATAAGTGCCGTCAAGGGTCAGTGTCTTGGGTTTCGTTTGCGGCTCATCAATCGCACGGACAAAGAATTAGGATTTTGCTAGAGTTTCGCAAGCGATACACCCGCAAGCACGCTTTAGAAGCCCAGATGCGGGCGAGCGAGATTAGTCGAGCTTGTGCTCCACAGCCTCGAATCCCTCAAGCTCACCAAGGATATTGAATTGAGGCGAGAGATCGATTTGGACTCGGTAGGTGCTGTGGTTTTTGTGGTAGTTCAACATCTCCACGCAGCATTTTTTACGGTCACGAATGGCCTCCCTGAGATCGAGGATAGATTCTGGAGTGGTGGCTGGCCCTTGGAGGAGTGACCCCGGTTTGCGGCCACGGATTTCCTCAAATTGGTATCCGCACAAGCCGGAAAAGGCGGGATTGATCTCGGTGATCCTGCCTTCGGCGTCCGTGCGAACGCGGGCGGGCTCTTGGGATATGCGGCCAAGGACATTTTCAAAAATGCGCTCTGCGGCCGAGAGGGTCAGCGAAGGTGATGGAGATTCCATGATCGAAAAGGAAGAGTCTGTGATGTCAGATATCATTAGTGGAACTTTTGAATAAATACGCACTTCAACCCATCGAAGATGCGACCGAGATTATTTTTTTGAGTAAAAATCCAAAATTCCGGCAACCAGCCCAGGGATGTCGTGCACTTTTGCCTCCACATCGACGGGCATTTTCAGCTCGCGCATGGTTTTTGAAGTGACTGGTCCGATGCTTGCAAATTTCACGCCATCGCATGGGGGCAACTGGAGTGCATGAAAATTTTCCGCCGTTGAAGAACTGGTGAAAGTGACCATGTCCGCCCCCTCCGCTTTGTAACGCTCGATGCCTCCCGAGTCGTCGGAGGTTTCGGGAACAGTGCGATAGGCGATCGCCTCATCGATGATGGCCCCGAGGCGACTGAGTTCCTTGGGCAGCGCATCCCTCGCACCTTCCGCCCGGGCAAGTAGGATTTTGACATTGTCGAGGCTCGTTTCCTTTTGCAGGGCCTTAATGATTTCCTCTGCGACATATTTTTCAGGCTGCACATCAACTTGGAGATGGAAGGCGTTCACACGCGCAGCGGTGGCGGGCCCGATGGCTGCGATGCGCACTGCGCCAAGATCACGGGCATCGCGGTAAATTTCAAAAAAGGCATTGAAGAAGGCATCCACGCCATTCGGGCTGGTGAAAATGAGCCAATCGTAGCCGTGGGCATAGGCGACGGATTCGTAGAACTCTCTTTTGTTGGGAGCGGGTTCGATTCGGATCGTCGGCATTTCAAAGGCATCGGCGCCGAGCTCCCGGAGTTGCATCACAAGCTCACCAGCTTGCTGGCGCGTGCGGGTCACGGCGATGCGCTTTCCAAAGAGCGGCAGGGTTTCAAACCAGTTGAGCTTGCCGCGAAGCGACACCACATCGCCAAAAACAGCTACCGCTGGTGCTTTGAATGAAGCGGCTGCGGCTTTCTCCGCGATATCAGCGAGCGTGCCAACAAGCGTTTCCTGCCTCGCCGTTGTGGCCCATCGCACCAAGGCCACAGGGGTCTCGGCTTTCATGCCAGCCTCGTGCAAACCAGCAGTGATCGTCGCCAATCGGTCGATTCCCATGAGCATGACCTTGGTTCCCGGCGTGGAGGCGAGAGCTTTGTAATCGATCGAGCTTTCAGCCTTAGTCGGATCCTCATGCCCTGTGAAAATGGTCAGCATGGTGTTGTGGGCTCGATGCGTCACCGGAATACCGGCATAGGCTGGCCCCGAAATGGCCGATGTCACCCCCGGCACAATTTCAAACCGGCAACCCGCCTCTTGAAGCATCTCGGCCTCCTCTCCGCCGCGGCCGAATAAAAAAGGATCCCCTCCTTTGAGGCGGGTCACTGTTTTGCCCTCGAGAGTCTTCGCAACGATCAGCACATTGATTTCTTCCTGCCTCAGCGTGTGTGCGCCAGCTTTTTTGCCGACATAGATTTTTTCAACTCCGGCGCGCGCGTGGCGGAGAAGCTGAGGATTGCAGAGGTAGTCATAAACAAGCACATCGGCCCGCTCGATGCATGCGCGGCCCTTCAGCGTGAGGAGAAGAGGATCACCGGGACCGGCGCCCACCAGAAAACAAATTCCTTGAGACATGTTGCGAAAACCCTGCCAGCTTCTGAGTCTCGAAGAAATCCTTTTGATTGCTGGATAATTTCGCACGAGCACACCATGCTCCGCAAATGCTCGAAGAAATCGAAAAACTTCTCGCCCTCCAAGACCGGGACCAAAAGCTCCGCACCCTCCGACTCGAACTTCAGGCCGTGCCCAACGAGGTCGCATCGAAACAAAAACTCATCGCAGACTCCGCCGCCAGACTGGAACTCGCACGCACACGAGCCAAGGCCATGGAAGTCGAAAAAAAATCTCTCCAGATTGATGCTGCTGCCAAGCGGGACCAAATCAACCGCTACAAAACACAGCAACTTCAAACGCGCAAAAACGAGGAATACACCGCCCTGTCTCACGAAATCTCGAACGCTGAGAAGATCATTTCAGGAATCGAAGACAAGGAGCTCACCCTCATGGAAGAGGCCGACAGCCTGGCACCTGAAATCGCCGCAGCGGATAAAATCCACGCCGACGAAAAAGCACGCATGGAGGGCCAGATCGGCCTTCTTCGCGAGAAGGAAGGAAACTTAAAAAAGCGCATCGAGGAAGTCCAGCAGAGCCGTGCCGCCGCTCTCGAGGGAATCGATGAGGAACTTCTCGAGCGCTACGAGCGTCTATTCGAAACTAAAAATGCACGCGCCGTCGTTTCCGTTGAGCACGATGTGTGCACCGGATGCCACATGAAGATCACCGCCCAGACCAGTCTGGCCCTGCGTTCCGACAAATCCGTTATTTCCTGCCCCCAATGCGGCAGGCTTCTTCACCTCCCGGCCTGAAAAAGCCGAGGACGGCGGCGATGACTTTTTCCATGGGGATTTCCTCCATGCAGCGGAAGTCGATGGGGCATTCGCGGAGGAAGCAGGGGCTGCATTCCACTTTTTGTCGAATGACTTTGCTGCGTGGGCTGCGGGGGCCGGTGAGGATGGGTTCGGTGGAGCCGAAAATGGCGACGAGGGGTGTGCCGATGAAGTCGGCGAGGTGCATGGTGCCGGTATCATTGGTCAGGAGGCCGCTGAGTTTGGAGAGCAGATCCATCAACTCACCGAGTGTGGTTTTTCCTGTGAGGTCCGTGACATTTGGGAGGCCGTTTGAGATCTCGCGTGCGATTTTCGAATCCGCCGCCGTGCCGAGGATGACCCAGTTGCAATCGAACTGTTCGTTTACCTGCTGGATGAGCATGCGGAACTTGTAGGCAGGCCAGCGCTTGGCAGAACCATATTCCGCACCGGGGCAGATGCCGATGACGCGGTCCTTGCCACTCGATTTCCAGAGAGAAATAGCAGCGGGCATGGCATCCGCTCCGCAACGGGCGGCGATGTGCCAGTAGCGGTCGGCGTGGTGGAGCGGAGCGGATTTTTTGCGGGGAATTATAACTTGGTCGAGGAATGCAGCGCGCGAGTGTCCTGCATAGCCAACGCGGCGCCGAATGCCAGCGAGCCAGACCTCGAGTGCGGAGCGCAGCGAATTCGGAAGTAGGACGGCGGCTTCAAACTGGCCTCGCAGTTTTTCTGCGGTGGCAAAAATCGACTCGCCAGGCTCGATACCGATCACTTCGTCCACATCCCCCACCCTCTGCCAGAGGCCTGCGAGCTTTTGCGGACACAGGACGGCCACGCGGGCATCGGGGCGGCCGAGCTTGAAGGATCGCACTGCGGGAATGGACATGACGGCGTCGCCGAGCCAGTTTGGGGAACGAACGACGATGCGGAAGGGTGCGGGGTCGGGTTCGTTGGGAGGCAAGTAGATACCCCGTTTGGCTTCATTGATGAGGAAATTCGGCAGCGGGGTCTTCCAGCGGTTGTGAACCCAGAACCAGTCGGCAGGCGAGACGCGGATTTGTTTTTCGAGGGCTTTGTTGATGTCCAAGGTCAACTGCTCGGGGTTTTCAGCTGACCATGGGACTTCGGGACTGAGCACTACGCGCCAGCGGGCGAAACCGGTTGTGTAGATGGCGGCTGGTATCACGGCGGCATTCGTGCGGATTGCCAGAGTGGCCGAGAGTGGAGATGTCGAGCAAAGGCGGTTGAAAAATGGCGTCCAGACACCGCTGTTTCCGGCGTGTTGATCAACGAGAACTCCTAGAATTCCCGGCTCACGCAACAAAGCCAGTGCCCCTTGGAAGCCGGCCTTGCGATCGAATGTCTGAACCCCCAACCTGCGGCGGTCACGATTCACGAGATCATCGACCAGTTTGTTGTGAAGGGCTTGATAGACCGTTCCAAAATGCGCCTCGGGAACTTGAAAAACCAGCTGGGCGTAGAGCTCCCAATTGCCGATGTGATTGATGGCAAGGAGCACGGGGCGACCCTTGGCGATGTTTTGCCGGATAGCGTCGAGATTTTCGATTTGAGCAATACGCTCGATGTCCTTCTGAGAGAGAGTTGGGATTTTTATGGCGCTCGCGACATTGGCTCCCAGAGTGGTGAAATGTTTGAAGGTGAGCGCACGGATGGCTACCGGGGACATTTCCTCGCCGAATGCGACGCTGAGATTTTCCCTTGCGAGGCGGCGGTAGCCGGGCAGGATGAGCCAGAGCAATGCGCCCACTGCTTGTCCCAAAACGAAACATACGGAGAGCGGCAGGAGTCGGATAAAGCCGAGTGCGAGCAATGCAAAAATGTAAACCAGACGATCTGCCATGACGGACACTTTATCTAACGGGAATCCCACGCTGACGGAAACCAAATCCATCCAACCGGGAGGCGTCGTGGGCATACTCGGGGGCGGGCAACTCGGCCGCATGCTGGCCATCGCCGCGCGACGCATGGGCTACAGGGTGCACGCCTACGAACCGCAACCGGACTGCCCGGCGGGCCAGATTTGCGATCTTGAGGTTAATGCGCCCTATACCGACGCAGCGGCCTTAAAAGCCTTTGCGGAGGGAGTGGATGTCATTTCCTTCGAATTTGAAAACATTCCCCGTTCGGCCGTGGAGGCTGTGGCCGAGCTTCGCCCTGTGAGGCCACGCGGCGAGGTGCTGCACATCTGCCAAAATCGCGAACGGGAGAAAACCTTTCTTCAAGCAAACGGCTTCCCCTGCGCTCCCTTCCGCGTGGTGGATTCCGGCGAGGCCTTGCGTGCAGCGCTGGCGGAAATCGGCACGCCAGCCGTGCTTAAAACGGCTGACTTCGGTTATGACGGCAAGGGACAAATCAAACTCACCGGCGAAATCGATACCGACGAAGTGTGGAGACAGTTTGGAGCGCCGCGCGGGGTTTTGGAAAAGTGGATTCCCTTCGAGGCCGAGCTTTCAGTGGTCTGCGCGCGGGGATTGGATGGAACGATCGCCGCATTTCCAGCCTCGGAAAACATCCACACCAACCACATTCTCGACCTCTCGATCGTGCCAGCGCGTTTTGCCGCACCGATTCTGAAAAAGGCAGAGGAACTCGCTTCCGAAATTACTCGCAAACTCGATGTCGTCGGCCTGCTGGCGGTGGAGTTTTTCCTGACATCCAACGGCGAACTTTTGGTCAATGAACTCGCCCCGCGACCGCACAATTCGGGACACTTCACCTTCGACGCCTGCGTGACGAGCCAGTTTGAGCAACAACTCCGCGCTGTATGCGGGCTTCCACTCGGATCTCCTGAGCTTCTGAGGCCTGTCGTGATGTGGAACATACTGGGAGATCTTTGGAAAAACGGCACGCCAGACTGGAGCGCCGTGCTCAGCGACCCTCGCGCCAAGCTCCACCTCTACGGAAAATCCGAAGCGCGCCCAGGCCGAAAAATGGGGCATGTGTGCCTCATGGCTGGGACGGTTGAGGAGGCCTTGGCAGGCATAAAAAAACTGCAAGCCGCCGTGTCACGGGAGGTTTGATACTCAGGCGGAGACTCCGATTTTTTCAAGCAAGCGGGGAATGTCGATGTGGCGGGCCACGAGATCTTGAATACTCTCGATTTTCTGGGTGTCGTCCGGCTGAATCTTAATCGTGAGAGAGAAAATACGCTGGGCGATGGAGTAGCTATCCATCGACGAAAAAACGACCGGAAGATTGGTTTGTTGCAGCATTTCCAATAGCGAGCGGTGCGGTTTGAGATCATCCGAGAGAACAAGCCCGCTAAGCCTTCGCTCACTGAACTCAGAGGACTCCGAGATGGCTGCGAGAACGATGTCCTCGCGGTCGCCGGGCACAATCAACAGCGTGCCATGCGAAAGCTTGCGGCGGATATTGACCGCACTGACAGCCCCCATCACGACATCCGACGCATGATTGCGGGCGAAGCGAGCATTGCAGTAAAAGGTGCCACGAATCGTGTCTGCGATTTGCTGGAGTGACGGATCGGCGAGATTTTTTTGCTCGGGCATAACGCCAAGCAATTCCAACCCGAGGCGAGCAAACCCACGGCGGGCAAAATCGGCAGTCTGCTCCATTTTTTCAGCCCGAACCTTGTTCATCACCACGCCGACAACCTCCACCCCTTCACGGTCGAAGAGGGCTTTGTTGAGAGCTCCTTCATCTATCGGCAGTCCGATTCCACCTGGCACAACAAGCAAAACTTTACTTCCAAGAATTCGCGCCACAGTGGCGTTGGAGAGATCGAATACAGACCCCACGCCGGCATGACCACTGCCCTCGATGATGGCAAAGTCCTTTTCCCAACTGGCCCGATCAAATGAATGCCGGATCCGCTTCACGAGTGTGTCGTGGTTCGCCTCATTGATGTATCGGCGGGTAAAATCCGGCTCGACCGTAATCGGGCTCATATCCTCGATGGGCACGAGGGTTTTATACACAGCCTTCATGAGGAGACTGTCCTCGTCGACGCGGCGTCCATCGACCTCCGTGAAACGCTGTCCCACAGGTTTGATGTAGCCAATGCGCGGGAACTGCTGCCTCAAAGCGGCATAGAGGCCAAGGGATGTCGTCGTTTTCCCTGTGTCCTGCTCTGTTGCAGCAATGAAAAGGCGCGGCGTGACGGTGTTCAAAGTCTCACTCCGCGTCTTCGTCGGGAGGATAAAGTTTGCGGTATTCGATGGCTTGCAGAGCGACTATCGCAGCCATGCGGAGGATATCCTCAGCCGAGGCTCCCCGTGGAAGATCGGCGGCTGGGCGCGTGAATCCCATGAGGATCTGCCCGTAGGTGTTGGAGTCCGCAAAAAGGCGGGTGAGTTTGACAGCGATATTCCCGCTGTTGAGGTCGGGAAAAATAAGGACGTTTGCCTTCCCTCCGACATGGCTCTCGCCGAGCTTGATATCCGAAAATGAGGGCTCAAGGGCAGCATCGGCCTGCATCTCGCCATCAATCGTCATATCCGCACCGGATTTTTCTGCGATGTGACGGGCTAGTTCCACCGCTCCGGAGACTTTTTCTGTGGATGCCGTGCGGGCGCTGCCTTTTGTGGAAAAGCTCAGAAGAGCAATGCGCGGGCGGTGGCCGAAGACCTGCCGCGCCAGCAACCCGGCCTGCACGGTGATGGTCGCGAGTTGCGCCATCGTAGGATCCGGCACCACGCCGGTGTCGGCGAAAAACAGAACACCATCTTCGCCGTAAGGACGGTTATGGAGTTCGACAATCGTGCAGGATGAGATCACATCCGCGAACGGCAGCGGCTTGACCAGATGCAGCATCGGCCGCAGCAGAGCCCCGCCCGAGGCGCTGGCTCCTCCAACAATGGCATCCGCCAAACCGTATTGGACCATCATGGCTGCAAAATAGTTCGGCCGCACCATGACTGCGCGGCTGTCCGTCAACTCGACCTTGCGGTAGCGCCCGATCCTTTCAAACCTCCGGCAGAAGATCGGAAGCTCAGAGGATTTCTCAGGATTGATGATCGCCACATGGTCCAAGCTGATGGATTCGCGCTGGGCGATTTCCGTGATGACTTCACGGCGTCCGAGAAGGATCGGTATGCCGAGTTGACTCTGGTAAAAAAGCTCTGCCGCCTTTATCACACGGGGCAACTCGCCGTCCGGAAAAACAACCCGCTTGGGATGTCTCCTGACTTTCTCAAAAATTGATTCAATGAACCTCATACCCGCTGCGATGGATTCCAAACTGACGAAGAATGCCGGTCGAGACAAGGAGAACATCCACCCACAGGGACTCTTGAGGACTCGCGGACGGACCGTAAACCTGCAGCGGAGGCCGCTGGTTATGGGAATCCTGAACATCAACGACGATTCTTTTTCTTCGGATGGGAAAATCGATACCGAGTGGGCGCTCACACGCTCCTTGGAAATGGTCGCCGAAGGTGCAGACATCATCGATGTAGGCGGCGAAAGCGCCCGAACGAACCGCGAGGCAATCAGCGAGGAGGAGGAACTTCAGCGTGTCAGGCCGTTTCTGGAGAATTTCCAAAGCGCCATGAAAACAGCGGTTCCACGCGATGCGGATCAACTTTTTCCACCACTGCTCTCGCTGAACACCTGGCGTCCCGGCGTTGTCGAGGGGTCTTTGGAGGCAGGCTTCGATATTCTGAACGACATGAGCGCCCTCCCCGACCCAACGAATGCGCGGCTCTGCGCAAAGATTGGCGCCGCGCTTTTGATCATGCACTCGCGCGGCGAGCCCAAGGTGCGGCACACGCATGTGACCTACCCGGATGTCATGGCCGAGTTACTGGAGTTTTTTGAAGAGAAGACTGCCTTAGCCATCGAGGCTGGCATATCGCGTGAGAGCCTGATTCTGGATCCCGGCATAGATTTTGCGAAGCAGGTGGATGATAACCTTCGCATCTTCCGCGAACTCGGCAGGCTGACCTCGCAGGGATTCCCGGTGCTTTTGCCCGTCTCCCGCAAGAGCGTCATCGGGCGTGTGCTGGGAATCGAAAGACCTACCGACCGCGATGCGGGCACGATGGCCTGCATCGTGGCAGGCGCTCTTCGTGGAGCGGCGATATTCCGCGTGCACAATGTCTCAGCGGCATGGTTCGGAGTTCGCGCAGTGGAGGCTCTGCGGTGAAATCGGCTGTGTTGCTACTCCTCCGCATCGCGCTTGCGGCAGTGTTTTTCTATGCTGGCGCGGTGAAAGCAGGCGCGAGCCAGGAGTTTGCCATGGCACTACTGCCGTTCACATTTGTTCCCCCGCAGTGGACGATGCCTCTCGCCTTGGCGCTGGCTTGGACGGAAATCGTGGCTGCATTTCTACTGCTTCTGCCGCGCATTTTTCCTCTCGGGGCCGCATTGATCGGAGCGTTGTGTCTCCTTTTCATCGCCCTTCTCTCCTGGGCTTTGTGGAACGGCATTATTGTAAGCTGCGATTGCTTCGGAGCGGATGATTCCCCGTCAGCTTGGAAAATGCTCCTCGCGATCGGGCGCGACATCGTTCTGCTCGGCGCGGCGGCAGCTATCGTTTTCCTGGCCCGCATTGGGAAGAACACCTAAGCATCCCGCCGCTTGCGCCAGAGCGGGCGGATGTTAGTTTCCCCTCGTGAACAAGTCCGCTATTCCGGTGCAGATCCGTGCGCTCATTCCCACAAATGCGGGAACCGCCGTGTTTCTGGGAAATGATGAAAAGGTCTTCACTATCTACATCGACCAAGCGATCGGTGCAGCGATCAGCCTTTATCTGAACAGCGCCGAAAAGGAACGCCCGCTCACGCACGATCTTCTGGCCAATGTCCTCACCTCGCTCGGCGCCAAGGTCGAGCGCGTCGCCATCAATGACTTCCGAAATGGCATCTATTACGGCCGCTTAATCATCACAGCAGAGAACGAACTCCAGCAGCGCAAGATCATCGAACTCGACGCCCGATCCAGTGATTGCATGGCCATGGCCGCACTGCAGAAGTCACCGATCTATGTAAGCGGAGTTGTCTGGGATGAGGTTGAGGATATGACCCCCCTCCTCGAGCGCCTCCAGCAGGGTGAAGGCGGAGAGGGCGCTGAAGGCGGGACGGAAAAAGAGGAAGAATAAAAGAATCCGCCCACCCGTGTCCGGCATCTGATTTCAAAAATCAACTGCCGGTGCCGATGTAGCGGGCGCGATAGCCGCCGAAATCCCCCATCTCACCGACCGGCGGCACCGAGCGCATGTCGTAAACGGTGTCGCTGACGATTGTGCCGCTGTGAATGTCATAGACCATGACCTGCGCCTTGCCTTGGGTGCGGAAATCCTCGGTGCGAACGGCAATGAAGCGGACGGATTTTTTGGAATACTCGCCAGTGCGTGCCACATAGTCCCTCGCGCGGTCCTCAGCGACTTGGCGCTGACGCTTGGTCGCTTGGTTTCGAGAAATCAAATAAGCACCGCCACCGGCTGCAAGTGCGGCTCCGGCTGTGACAGGGATGGTCACGGCGGGATTCACGCCTGTGAGCGCAAGCGGGAGCCCAACCGCAAGACCCGTGGCCACGCCTGCAACGGCGGCGTTCTCACCGGGCGTGAGATTCGAGCAACCGCTCAGCGCGAGGGATGCTGCAACGGGCAGACAAAGCAAACGAACCGGCATGGATTGGAATTTCATAGATAAAAAAATTAGACACGGATTTTTGAAAAACAAGTGCGGCCATGTGCGTAGGTCGCGCTTGATCTCGCATGCAGGAACTCGCCGCTTGCGGCGGGCGGCGTTTCGTTGATTAATGAAGAGGTCTTCGCCAAACCACCGAATGGGTTTTTCCAATTTTTTCAATCAAGCTATCACCAGCAAATCGCCCACCCTGCGGGCATTTGAATCCCTGCTGGAGCCGATGAGCGATGCCGCGCTTGAGTCCCTCGCTGGGCGTTCCGCAGCGGTTACGCGAAGGCACTTCGGCCGGACAATGAGGCTCTTCGCTCCCCTCTACCTCTCGAACGAATGCATCAACTCCTGCGCCTACTGTGGATTTTCCCGCGAGAATGCCATCCAGCGTGTGACCCTCGAAATCGATCAGGTCGCCGCTGAAGCTCGGCACCTCACCGAGGAGGGCTTTCGCAACATCCTACTCGTTGCGGGCGAGCATCCGAAATTTGTCTCAGGCCCTTATCTTGAAATGTGTGTGGCGCGCCTGCGTCCGCTGGTTCCCGCCCTTTCAATCGAGGTCGCACCGATGAAGACCGCCGATTACCTGCCGATCGTCCGAGCCGGTGCCGAGGGACTCGTGGTTTATCAAGAGACATACCACCGCGAAACTTATCCAAAAGTTCACCTCGCTGGACCGAAAAAGGATTTCGATTGGCGACTGGATTGCCCCGAGCGGGGATACGATGCGGGATTCCGCCGCCTCGGTGTGGGAGCGCTTTTTGGACTGGCCGATTGGCGCTACGAGGCAGTGGCGCTTGCCGCACATCTGGAATACCTCCAACGCGTATGCTGGAAGGCCCAACTCACCGTTAGCATGCCTCGACTTCGCCCCGCCGCCGGAGAATTCGAGCCGACGCATCCCCTCCCCGACCGCGAGTTTATTCAACTCCTCTGCGCCCTGCGTGTCACATTTCCAGCGATTGGCATTGTCTTGAGCACGCGCGAACCGGCTCCCCTCCGCGACCTCATCGCGCCACTCGGCGTCACCATGATGAGTGCCGGCAGCCATACCGAACCCGGCGGCTACACAGGCCAAGGCCGCGACTCACTTCATCTCACCGTGAAGGGAAAAATTGTGCCCGATAGCGGAGCCGAAGCGGCAACGGAACAATTCTCAATCTCCGACGACCGGGATCCCCGCACAATCCAAAGCGTCCTTCATCGCATGGGACTCGAACCCGTCTGGAAAGATTGGGACGAAGCGATTCTCAGCGCGGTATGAACATTTTGATCAATGGCGAGACACGCCAATTTGAGGAGTCAAAAACCATCACGGTCCTGGTTGCCGACCTCGCCCTTGAGCCAAAGATGGTCCTCATCGAGCACAATGGCACCGCGCTTATCCGCAGCGAATGGAGTGCGTGTCTCCTCTCAGAGGGCGATCGCATCGAGATTCTTCAAGTAGCCGCCGGAGGGTAATCCACAAGCGCGGCAGCCAGCCCGCGCTTATCCGCGACTTCCGTAAGCGTGTCGTCGGGAAGAAGGATTCCGAACCCCTCGCCATAGGCCGCACCATTCACGACGCAGGCATTAGTGTGGCACTCGCGAATTTGCGTCGCCCCCTTTGCAAGAGCCGCAGACCTGTCGCCGTCCAACTCGTATTTCCATCCCACGATGAACGCCCCAGGAAACCACTCCCGCAAACGGGGCAGAATTTTTGGCGCAGGCTCAAGATGCAGGGTGAGCGCCCCGTCACGCGTGGGGATTTTTTTCATCCCTGAACCACCTTCGATGGATGCGACCTGAAAATCACAGAGTGCGGCGGCGTGGAAAATCGCATTCGGCGTGGCAGGTAGGCTTTGAAACAAGGCGGCCAGCGAGTCGTTTGTCGAAAACGCACGGACATCGATGCCATCTGGCGCAGGAAATGTGCTCCCCTCCCCGCGCAGGCAAATCACATCCCAACCCGCCTCCAGAAAAGCTCGGGAGAGAATCGAGCCGATTTCACCTGTCGCAAAATTCGTAATGCGCCGCACCGAGTCGATCGGCGCAGAAGCCGGACCGCAGGTGACCACGGCGAGTGGCTTGGGAGAATGGAGCGAGGACGAGAGCATCAGACCGTGAGTAAATTACACCCTCTGTGCTCTCTGTGTCCTCTGTGGTCAATTCCGCCTCAATGCCGGAAATGACGCGTTCCCGTGAAGACCATGGCAACGCCTTTTTCATTGGCGGCCTGGATGACCTCGGGGTCGCGCACCGATCCACCTGGCTGGATGGCCGCCGTGGCTCCAGCCTCGGCGGCTGCGAGGAGTCCGTCAGGGAACGGGAAAAACGCATCACTGCAAACGACGCTGCCTTTGAGAGAGAGTCCGGCTTCTTGAGCCTTCCACACGGCGATGCGTGAGGAATCCACACGCGACATCTGACCTGCGCCGATGCCCAAAGTGCGGTCGGGGCCCGCATAAACGATGGCGTTGGATTTAACATGTTTGACGATCTTCCAACCGAATTCCATCGCCTCGATCTCGGCCTTGGTCGGCGGGCGTGTGGTAACGACCTTGTGCTCGAGCTCCGGGATTTCGGCTGTGTCAGAGTCCTGAACGAGCAAACCTCCCAGCACACTGCGGATGTCGCGTCCACTTTGGGTGAGCGGCTTGAGCACGCGCATGAGGCGGAGATTTTTCTTCTTCTGAAGTAGCGAGCGGGCCTCGGAATCGAACTCGGGGGCAATGATGACCTCGCTGAAGATTTCACAGATCGCCTTGGCCAGCGCGAGGGTGATCGGCTGGTTGCAAATGATGATGCCACCGAATGGCGCCTGCTTGTCAGTGGCGAAGGCCTTTTCCCAAGCCTCGCGCAGGTCGGGGTCACTACCGACACCACAAGGGTTCGTGTGTTTCAGAATGGCAACAGTCGGTTTGCTGAATTCGGAAATGAGGCCGGCGGCGGCGCTGATATCCAGAATGTTGTTATAGGAGAGTTCTTTTCCGTGGAGCTTCTCGAAATACGAGCCGAAGTCGCCGTAGAGTTCGGCTTGCTGATGCGGATTCTCGCCGTAGCGGAGGCGCATTTCGAGCGGGTAATCGATGCTGAATCGACCGCAGGTCTGCTGCTCGCGATTGAGGAAGGAGGAAATCATGCCGTCGTAGTGCGATGTCGTGGCAAAGGCCTTGATCGCCATCCGCTCGCGCAGGACGAGTGTCGTGCCGCCATTTTCTTCTTTCATATCGGCCAGCACGGCCGCGTAGTCGGAGGGATCTGTAACAACGCAAACCGATTGATAGTTCTTCGACGCGCTGCGGATCATGGAGGGTCCACCGATATCGATCTGCTCGATGGCCTCGGCAAGGGTCACATCCTCGCGGGCGATGGTGGCCTCGAAAGGATAGAGATTCACCACCACAAGGTCGATCGGACGGATTCCATGCGCCTTGGCCTGCTCCTCATGTTCCTCGTTGCCTCGGATGTAAAGAAGTCCGCCATGGATTTTCGGATGCAGGGTTTTGACCCGGCCCTCGAGGATTTCGGGCGAACCGGTGAAATGCGAGACCTCGGTGGTCGGAATGCCCACGGCTTGCAGGGCCTTGGCCGTGCCGCCGGTGGAGAGAATTTCGATACCGTAGGCATGCAGCTCACGGGCAAAATCGACAATCCCAGTCTTATCGGAAACTGAGATCAATGCGCGTTGGATTTTCATTTTTTAAGAGAGAAAAAGTTAGTGGTCGCGCGCCGGGACTTCAACATCCAATCGGCGCGCGGAAGGGCATCAGCTCAATGTCTGGAAACTTCAAGCCAGCGAGGGGATAGACACTTCAGGCTCCACCTCGGCTTGATAATCAACGCCTGGGAGACCGAAACCAAACAGGCGCAGGAAGCTCTCCTGGTAGCCGGCAAAGTCCGCGAGTTCCGCGAAATTCGAAGTCTCCACGGCATCCCACCGCTCGCTGATGACATTCTGCACGGCATCTGTCATTTCCCAATCATCCAGACGAATCCGGCCCTCGCTGTCCGTGGCAGGCTCGGCATTCGACAGGCGGTCGCGGAAAAGGCGATCCATCTGCTCGATGCACTCCTCATGCGTGCCACCGGCTTTCATGATTTTATAGAGAAGCGAAATGTAGAGCGGCACCACGGGAATGGCCGAACTCGCCTGCGTGACGAGAGCTTTATTCACCGAAACCCAGGCCTTACCGCCAAGCGGTGCGAGCTTGGTGTTCAGGGAAGCACAGCAACGCTCCAAATCCTGTTTCGCGCGGCCAATGGTGCCATTTTTGTAGATAGGCCAAGTGAGAACCGGTCCAATGTAAGAATAAGCCAATGTGCGAACGCCAGGCGCAAGCACTCCAGCAGCAAGCAGGTCATCCATCCACATCTCCCAATCCTCGCCACCCATCACAGCCGTGGTGTGCGCGATCTCCTCGTCATTCGCGGGTTCAATCGAAATCGAAGTCACCTCACCATTGCCGGTGTTGAGATTTTTGTTCGTATAAGACTCACCGATCGGCTTGAGAACGGATTTGAAAACCTCGCCCGTCTTCGGGTGCGTGCGACGAGGCGAAGCAAGGCTGTAGATCACGCAGTCCACCTGGCCGAGATCCGCCTTGATGGCTGCAATGACCTCCTGCTTCATGGCGTCCGAAAAGGCATCACCATTGAAAGAACGCGAATAAAGTCCGGCGGCGGCCGCCTCGCGCTCGAACGCAGCGGAATTATACCAACCCGCCGTTGCCGTGCGCCCGCCCTCGGCACCTCGCTCAAAGAACACACCAATCGTGGCAGCATTCGCTCCAAAAGCCGCCGCAATCCGCGAAGCGAGGCCATAGCCTGTCGAACTTCCAATCACGAGAACCTTCTTGGGCCCGTTAGCCAGAGGGCCGCGCTTTTTGACAACCGCAATCTGGTCGGCAACATGCTTCGCACATCCCGTCGGATGGGCAGTGGTGCAAATGAATCCACGAATCTTAGGTGAGACAATCATATCGACCGACAGACTGAATGCCGCTGGAACTTCACTCAACATTTTTGTTCGCGTTGGAGAGACGGAGAAAATCGCGCAAGCGGTCAGGTGGATTCCCGTAGAGACGCGCTCTCGTGGGATGCTGGATTTGTTGCGAAGATGGTCTCGGCCCCGTGACTTTGTGATCTAGCCGTGTTTGAAATTTGGGTCAGGCGAGGACGCTGACCCTCCAAACATAGGGCTTCGCGGATTGTGGCGGAGGAGGTGGGATTCGAACCCACCTGTTTCCCTTGTGTCAATGTCAATGATTGACACTTTTTGGATTTTCGTCACTCGTTCAGTAGAGGGAAAAAGGCCAAAAAGGTGGGTTTTGACTCCAACTTACCGCCTAGTAAAAGTGTCAATGATTTTGGTGCATTGACATTTTTTCAATTTTTTTCGACCTGTAAAATTTTACAATTTTCGGGCGACCCGCAGGCGGAGGCGGAGAGGTTTGGGGGGTTGTGACCACAGAAAATTCACACCGTTTTTTGGTGCGACTATTCGGCAGGCATGGCTTGGCTTTGTGGCGTTGGCAGGTCTCTTGACAAGTCCGGCATGGGGGCTGGCTTGTCGGGGAGGGCGTTACCTGCGGCTTTGGGGTAGTCGAATTGGTAGCCTGTGCGGCCGGATTTAGTGGAGTCGTTGATGCGGTCGAGGCGGAATCTTTCAATAGCGCTGCCGCTGCCGTAGCGGCCGTTGTAGGGGTTGCGGGAGCGGTTTTCGTTTGTGGCGATACCGATGAGGGCGTTGAGGACATCCTTTTTCTCGACGGCGCTTCCGCCGAGGCCGGACTCGCCAGGGAGGTTGTTGCGGTGGTTGTCGAGCAGCTTCTTGAATGTGGGCTCAATGTTGTCCCATTTGTTATCGAAGAGGCGTGCGATGGGTTCGTCGCCATCGGCAACGGCGCGGTTGAAGCGGTTGCGGAATTTTGTGACATCGAGGACTTCGGCAAGGATGTTGTTTTGTTTGGATACGAACCACTGGAACGGCACGACCTCGCGGTCGATGCGGGCGGTGTTGCCGAGGTCTTTGACGCGAACAGCGCCAGTGTCGGAGCGGGTGAGGAGGGCAAAATAGCTTGTGTTGAGCGTCTCACCAGAGTCCATGGCTTCCTCGAAGACGCGGGCAAAATCGCGGATGTGGCGGCCAAAGGAATTTGAGAAAAAGAAATTCTGTGGCAAGCGGCGGCCGAATACCTCGGTCTTTCCGTCCGTGCGTTTTTTCAAACTGACGGTGGGGTCTGCCGGGGAGTTGAGTTTTTTGGTTTTGAAAAGATTCCCTACCTGCTCGGAGCGGAGTTTTTGCTCGGCATTGAGTTCACTCTGTTCTTTGGCGCGTGTGTTGCCGGTGGGGTCTGTGACTTGAAAAAGGTTTTCCTGCCCTCCTTGGTCGTTGGCGTGGTTTTTGACGAGGCCGGTGTTGGCGATGTCTTGGGCGCGGCCGCTTGGGGCGACGCGAGCGCCGCGTGGTTTTGACTGCTCGGGGGCGAGGAGGTAGGAGCGGTAGTTTTTACTGTAGGTCTCGAGTTGCTTGATGATTTGGGGGTCGGCGGCGAGGACGGGGTTTTCGTTGAAAAGGCTGGCGGGGGTGTCAAGAGGAGTGCCTGTTTGAGGATCGATGCGGACGCCTGCTGCCATGAGGCCGCGAGCTTGGGCGCCGAGGATGCCTTCGGCGAATGTGAGGAAGTTTCCGCCGGCGGGATTGCCCCTGCGGATGGAAGACCAATCCATGGTGGCGGCGTTGGTGGCGAAGGTCTCGGCAAAGATTTCGTCGCGTGCCCAATCCATGGTGGTGATATCGCCGCGAACAAGGCCGTCTTGTCCGAGGCTATCCATCTCGGCGGCGAGCATGTCGGGAGTGATGTCGATGGGCTTGGGTTGTTTGCCTTCGGCGCGGGCGGCGGCATCGGCGCGGGCTTGGATGAGGGTGCGGGCGTATTCTTCGCCGCGAGCTTTAATGCCATCGGTGCCGTAGGTTTTATCCACCCAGGCGCGGGCTGCGATCTTCTGAGGATTCTCCAAGCCGCCTGCGGTGATGAGGTGGCCGATCTCGTGCGGGAGGGGGTTGCGGTTGGTGGCGTCGAGATTCATGTAGATGATGGGCTTTCCACCATCTGGGACCGTCTGGACAAAATATCCTGCGGTGCCTTTCTTGTTTGGCGAGACCATGTCTTTCTGGCCGTTGACGCGGCGATTGTCGTTGTAATCGGCGTTGTTGAGCGGGACGAAATCAAAGCCGTTGCGGTAGTAGCCTTGGATGGCGGCGAGATCGGCGAGTCCCTGCATGTCGCGGGTTTTGACGAGGTGATTTACATCGCCGCCGACGAGTTCCACATCGACGAGCATGCGGCCGATGTCGCCTACAGCTTGTTGGTAGCGACGGTCGCGCACTCCGGCGACACGCTCAAATGCGGCACCTGCGGCACCAAAGGCAAGGCCGGAGCCGATAGCTCCAGCAGCACCTTCTTGGTCGCCCATATTTGCTGACATGTAGGCGAAGGGGGCGTTGACGATGGCTCCTTTGGCAGAGCCTTTGGCGAGTGCGGCGGTATTGCGGACTGCTTGGACAACGAGGGGATTTGAAAGGCGATCTGCTACAGCGCGAGTGGTGGGGCCGAAGGCAGGGTTGGCAGCGATGCGGGCAGGAGTGCTTTCCAGAGGGATGAAGTTGGATGGGCGCTCCAATACTTCGCGGACTGCGGTAGGGACTGCGGGATTGGCTGCGACGGCAAGGCGGGCGACTTGGTCAAGGCCATTTGTGGCATCGGCAGATTCGCGAAGGATGGTCTTGCCTGCGCGGGAGCCTGTTTCGATGCGGCGGAGGACGAAGAGGCCACCTTTATAGAGGCCGTAGGAACTGGCTATCGCGGTGGAAACAAATGGATCGCCTCCCAAAATTGTGTTTCCTGCTCCTCCCAATGCTGGAATGACAGAGCGCTTGGCAACATCTTTAGTGGCCTCGATTCCTTTCTGCCATGTGCTGAGTTCGACTCCGGTCTGATCGGAGACGGTTTTGGCGAAGCGGTCTAAAAGTGCATCATTGGCGCGGGCGATGCCGCCGCTGGCTTTTTCCAGTCCACTGAGCATCTTGGCGCTGGCTTTTTTCCCAAAAGCTGAAAGGCCCCATCGGGTGCCTGCGGAAGCAACAGGACCTATAGCTAATGGGTCTACTGCGGTGGCGCCCACCTGTGCTTGCGATTGGATGGGCTTTTCCGCTTGGTTGCGCCCAGTGAGAAGCATGGTGATAAACTCGGTGGGTGCGGTGGTATTGTTTAGCGCATCATCCTCGAGTTTCTGTGTCTGGCGGCGTTGGACGAAGCGGTCGTAGTCGAACTGCTGGACTTCTTGTTCGTTGATAGGGCGCACGGTTTGACCGCGAGCAGCATATTGCTTGGCAAGAATATCTGCGGGCGGGAGGCGAAGCTGTGAACTGCTGGCGAGAAGTTCGCCGGTTTCGTTCACGACATATTGTGGGCGTTCGTTCCAATCAGCATCGATCATCTGGCCGATATATTGCAAAGTAGCGCCAGCGAGCTTACCAGCGGAGACCATGGTGGCTGGGGATCGGGCGAGGGTTTCGGCGGGAGCAACGCGCCATGTGCCTTGCTGCATGCGGTCAATAGTTTCGCCTGGTCGGGTGATGGAGCCATCTGCATCGATGGCGGTGTTGTAGATGAAGTCGCTGGCGAGGACGACGAGGCCGCCTACGGCATTGCCGACCATCTCAAGGCTGCCGGGTTTTTTGATTTTGCCCTCGTCAACGAGGCGCTTTTCGATAGCGCTCAAATCCTGCCACTCCTCAAAGGAAGGAGTGTATTGGGGATTGTGCAGCATTCCTTTGACGACCTCCACATCTGGCTCAATGGAAAGATATTCTTCGGGCGTGAGCTTGGTGGTGTCGATGGTCTTGAGAAAGTCGTTGCCGTAGCTGGAGCGGCCGTTTGGGAGCTTGACTGCGCGGGGGGTGGGAGTTGTGGCGATGGCGTTGTCGAGCCATGTTTCGGCATCCATGCGTGGATCGTCGCTTGCAGGAAGAGCCCCCTCCCCGGTGATCAGTCCGGGTGAGCCTGTCTGTTCAGGCGCTCCGCTTGCGGCGATTGCCGTAGAGGCGTTCGGGGGGATGGGGGCGTCCTGCACCGGCAGCTCGGCGGCTGCCAGAGCATCAAGTTCATCGGAGGTCATTTCTTTATTGGAAACGACCGTGGGCTTTGTGGTGGCAAGTTGCTCGTCTAACCAGGCTTCTGGGTCAAGAAGTGCGCTCATTGGCCAGATCGGAAATCGTTGTTGAACTGGGAGCGGAGGATCGAAACTCCTTGCTCGCGGGTGAGTTTGCCGGCGTTCACGGCTTGGACGATTTCTTCTTTGCTGCGGAATTGCGGCTGGGGTTGCGGTGCTGCGGCTGGGACGGTGGTTGCGGGTTGTTGTGCGGGCGTGGATGAAGGGTCGGCCTTGTCGGCGCCCGAAAGTTTTTTCATGTTTGACTGTTGAGCTTCGGCGGCCATGTCATACATGCGCTCAAAGGCTTTATTAAATCCTGCCTCGTCGCGGACTTGATCTAGTCCCAAAGATGCAGCTTGCGCCATAAGTGTGCGCTCGCCTTCAGTCAGCGAACCCTGCCCTCGGTTGGCCTGTGCCTCGGTCAAATTAATCATGCCCTTTAAGCTGTTAAAGTCAGCATTCCAACCAAGTGTCTCTTCGGATGAAAGTAAGGATGGCCAACGACCATCGACTGATCCGACGCGCGGCCTCCATTTTTCATTTTTTTCTGCAACCTCTCCGCGTTTTCCTCCCCTCAAATTATCAAGGAGCCAGACCATATTGGATGCGCGTTGGTATGTTTTTTTCGCGTCTTCTTGGGATTCTTTTGCGGCAGTAGTAAGTGCAGTTTTCTTTGTGGCAACATCAAGCTGGGTGTTAGCAAGTCGTGCTTGAGCTTCTGGAGAAGCCTGCTCGCGGAGTCTTTTGTCGGTCTCGGTTACGAACATGGCCATCTGCTCGGGGCTCATTTCGAGGTCTGGATTGTCCTTGAGATGGTAAAGCAGCTCTTGCTGCGGGCGAGAAAGAGAATCAAAGCCCTCGGTCTGTAAACGACCGATGAGGCCATTGAAATCGAAAGACAGGCCCTTGGATTGGCGCTGTGGCGGTGGGGCGGGAATTTCTGCAACGGGCGTTACGAAGTCTGCCATGTCCTCGGCGGTGGGATTGGGTTGCGGTGTCAGTGTCATAATGATTAGCGCTGAGGAACCATGCTGCGCCAATCTTGTGGAGCCGCTGGAGGATTGGCCTGCGGTTGCGCTGCGGGGGCAGTGTTTGTGTTTATGGGGACTTGGTTTGCGGCCGGTTGCTGGGCGAGTATATTCGCGTTAACGCGGTTGGCTTGGGCGTTGTATTGGGTCTGATACATCCAGCGCTTTAGGTCGTCGTCCATAATAGCCTCTGCTGTCTGCACAATGGCTTGGCGCTTACCGAGCGGCATGGTGTCGAATTTGTCGATGGTTTCTTGACTGAAAAGGGGTTGGTCATCGGTTTTTTTCATGCCTTTGAGCATGTCGAACTTGGCGTTGGCACCGTCCGAGGCGATCCGGTTTTCTTGGGATTTCGTCATGCCTTGAGATAGTCCGCCGCCGATTGCGGCGAGGCCGTCGCTTATTCCTTCGCCCATAGCCATCATGCCTTGGGCGCGGATTTGAGCTGCGTTGGCTGTGGCATTTGCGAGGATTTCTCCAGATCGGTCGTTGACGGTGGGGTTGTATGGCATGGGATTAGGTGGGGAGGTTTTTGGATTGGCGGGCTTCTATGCAGAGTGGGCTGCCAGGCTGGAAGGACCGGCAGGCGGATGGGCGAGCATGATATATTGCGCAGGCGACTCCTCGGCCCACCTCGCCACGGAGGGCGATGCAGCGTCCGCAGGGGTCGGTCTTGAGCAGGGGGTAGTCGGTGCGGAGGTATTCGGCAGGGATGCCGGTGGCGTCGGAGCGGTCGCGCCGGAGCACGGGCCAGCTCCAACGGTGCGAGCAACATGCGCCACACCGTTGACAGTCGTATTGGGATTCCATGTGGGTTTGAAGCCTTGCTCTGGGATGGAGTTGTCTTCGTAGGGGGCGAGGTGGGCGATGCTGTTCACCTCGCTGCGGAGCTTGGGGCACCACACGGGGGCGGTGAGGTGGCGGTTCACGCAGTTCCAGCAGATGGGGTAGTAGTCGGCGTTGTGGGATTTGTCCTGCTTGTGGCCCCACTTGCCGGAGGCGCGGTCGTAGCGGGTGGGGTCCATGGGGACGCCTTCGGCTTCGAGGTAGTCGAAGATGTCGTCGTCGGTCCAATGCCGCATGAGGAAAAGCTGGGTGGGGCTGTCATCCACGCGGCGCACATCCTGGGCGAGTGGCACGCCGCCTTTGATCAGATCGACATCGGCGCTTTTCTGCCCGTGGAATGCGGCGTCCCACGGCCAGTTAAAAGAGCCGGTGGGGCGCTGGAGGACATCGGTGAGGCCGCACAGGTAGGGCTCGCCTTCCTTGGGGTGCTCGGTGCCGAGGCTGAGGACGAGGGCGCTGTGGTGGCCCCATTGGTAATACTTGAGGAAATCGAAACGGGGTTGGCCGGTCTCGATGTCGAACCCATCCTGGATGGCGATGCGGCCGGGAGCATAGTCGAAGAGGGTCAAGTCCCACTCGCGGGCGAGCAGGTCGCTGTGGGCGTAGCGATGGCGGAAGCGGGGTTCGCGCCATTGCACGCAGGGGAGCCGCACGCCGAGCTTGAAGATGAGGATGTGCAGCATGGCGGTGCTGTCCTTGCCTCCGCTCCAGAGGACGACGGGGTTGCGAAATTCCCGCAGCCAATACTCGGCACGGGTCAGGGTTTCATCGACGAGGTTTTGCAGGTGTTGGTTCATTAAATAGCAAGAGCGGTCATGCCGAGGACCATGCCGCCAGCGGCCATGCCGGAGCCCATCATGGAGTTTTGCGATGCGCCTGCGGTGGCGGCCCCTTGGATTTGCGCTCCGCGCAGAGCGGCTTGGTTGTTTTGGAAGCTGTTGTAGATGCTGGCCTGCATGTTGGTGTTTGTATTAAAGAGGTCGCTGCCGTAGTTCATGGTGTTGCCGTAGGCTTGGCCGATCATCGAAGCGGCGTTGCCTTGGCTGGCTATGGGGATGTTGGATCCGAGGGCGCGTTGGTAGGGGTCGAGCGCGACATTGGCTTGGGCGAGGCCGAGATTGTTGGCGTATTGGTTTTGGGCGATGCCTGCCTGCTGGCCGTAGAGGCTGCCGAGCATGCTTTGCTGGCCCGAAAATTGGTTGAAGTTCTGACTGGCGACGCCTTGCAGGAAATTTTGGTTTGCGTAGTTGGCGTTGTAGTTTGCCGATTGGTTCGCCTGCTGGGCGGCGAGGTTTTGGCTGCTGTTGTATTGGGCGGCGTTGAGGTTGGCCGATTGGTTGGCGAGGTTGGCCTGCTGCGCGTAGCCTGCATCGGCCATGGCGGCCTGCTGCGCGTTGGAATTATCAGTGAGGTAGCCTTGTTGCCGGAGCTGGGCGTTGGTCTGGCCGAGCTGGAGGGCGGTGGCTTGGTTGGCGAGACCTGCCTGTTGAGCGTAGCCTGCGTTGGCGAGGTTGGCGGCTTGGCGGTTGGCTGCGTTGAATTGGTTCGTTTGAAATCCAACTTGTTGATTAGCGAGGGCGGCTTGAAGGCCGCCTTGTTGCTGAAACTCTGCGGCGCGGGCGTTGGCGGCTTGGTTGAGTTGAGAGGCTTGGAGACCTGTGCTCTGGTTGGCGAGGGCGGCTTGCTGGGCAAGCTGGGCGTTGGCTTGGCCGGTATTGTAAGCGGTCTGCTGATTTTGCAGGGCTGCTTGCTGCTGGAGCTGGGCGTTGGTGAGACCGAGTTGGAGGCCCGAGGATTGATTGGCAAGTCCTGCACGCAGGAAGGCGTCTTGGTTTGAGAGGTTGGCCTGCTGGCGGTTTTGCAGGTTGGCCAATGCCATGGCCTGCTGGTTGCTGGCGTTGTATTGGCCTTGTTGGAGTGCGGCCTGCTGGTTGGCAAGGTTGGCTTGCTGGGCAAACTGCGCGTCTTGGGAATTGGCGCGGAAGCTGAAATCTTGGTTCGAGAGTCCGGCTTGCTGGGCGTAACCGGCCTCGGCGAGAACTCGCTGCTGGGCGTTTTGGTTATCGGTGAGCCGGGCCTGCTGGGCAAACTGCGCATTCTGCATGGCGCGGGCTTGAGCCACAGATTGGTTTGTGCTGTCGGCTTGGAGGGAGCGGCCTGCGTTGGCGTCCTGCCGCTGGGCGTAGGCTTGGTTGGCTGAGGTGCGAAGAGCAGTGCCTTGGCCGAGGACATTGCCAGCAAAGGTGCGGCGTTCGTTTTCCCTGGCGGTGGCGAAGCGGTCGCGGTTGAGAAGCTCGGCGGCCATGGCGGATTGGCCGAGGCCGAGGCCACGGGCGGATGAGGCGGCGCGGGAAGATTGGATGGCGTCGCGGCTCTGCTCGGCTGAGAGGGAGCGGCCGAGGGCGAGGTCGTTGCTGGCTTGGCCTTCGAGTTGGCCGAGGAGCCCATTGCCACGGGCTTCATTCATCAAGCCCCGCTCGGCGGCGCTGGCACGGACATTCTGCGCTTGGATGTCTTGGACTCGGCGGACGCGGGCGGCTTCCATCGGATCCACCGCGCCGACTTGCGTTCCACCGACGCGCTCGATTGCGCCGGTGGTAGCGGCTTGGACATTATCAACCGGGCCCATTTGCGAGGCGATGCCTTGGGCGGCGCGGACACGCTGGGCGCGGACATCATTGACTTGCCCAGCTTGGGCGGCTTGCACATCGGCAACTGGGCCCATCTGCGAGGACAGGATGCGTTGCGCCTGGACCTGATCGGCAGCATAGCCTGCTGGACCTTGGACATTTTGCACTTGGCCCATGCGAGCAGCTCGGGCTTGGGCTGCTTGAGCATCGACCACGGGTCCTACTTGGGCGGTTTGCGTGTTGCCTATGTTGGCTACGCGAGCACCTTGCGCCTGGTCGGCGGCGACATTTTGGGACGAAATCTGGTCGGGCCGATAGAGCTGGCCGAGGGCCAGCTGGTTCAGCCGGGCTTGGGCGGGGTCGTTGTAGGCCGCTACGCGGTCGGCAGTCTGGCCGACTTGGTTGTAGCTTTGCCCGAGTTGGGCGGCCGAGGTTCCGGCGTCGCGGATGTTTTGGTTTGCCGCTGCGGTGTAGGTGCTGTCTTGGAGGCGTTGCGCAATGTCGCCGGTGTTTTCAATGGCTTGGTCGCTGAGGCGGTCTGCGGTATCAACGGTGGTGTTGGCTTGCGCTTGGGCGTTTGCTTGGGCGTAGCCTGAGATCGCGGCCATCTCGTCGGCGAGGCTGCGCTGCTGCGGGGCAGGCGGGGCGCTCATGCCGCCCATGCCCATGCCGCCGGTGGACATTCCTCCGCCGGACATGGCGTTGTTGCCGCCGCTCATGGCGTTGGACATTGCTGACCCTGTTGACATGGCGTTGTTGCCGCCCATGTTGTTGTCGGACATGGCTGCGCTCATCGCGCCACCACCGCCTCCTCCTCCGCCGGACATTCCCCCTCCTCCGCCGCTGTTGCTCATGTTCATTGCCATAGGGTTAGTCCTTTTCTAAGAAGTGCTTGGCGTTTTCTGCGCCGTAGTTGAGGGTGATCTCTTCGCCTGCGGCGATGTCGCGCAGGGCGTAGTGCCGCATGAGTTCGTTTACCTGGTCGATCTCATGGCAGGCGTTGGGGGTGTCGTGGTGGTTGTAGAGGGGGGCGAGGCCGAAGCCGATGATGCTGGTGGCGTCGTCGAGGTAGTAGCTGTAGGTCTCGCAGGCGGGGGCTTTGGCAAGTTGCTTCTTGGGCACGCAGGCGTAGGGGGCCTCTTCCAGCACTTCGTGCTTGGCGATGGGGGCCGTGGCGAAGACGCCCCACCGGTGCAAGGGAGACCGGCGCACGGCGAGCTTGGTCGCGTGGTAGGGCTCGGGACGGAGCATGGTGGGGGCGGGCGCGGTCATGTTTTGATGCAATACATCATTGCGATGTTTTTTGGACGGGTTTCTGTGCCAAGATTAGTTTGTATTGCGATGGAAGCACTAGGAAATCCAGTAGATACATTGATATCTGTAACAGTCGTAGCTGACCCAGTTGATCTGCCTCCTTGAGTCTCATGAACATTTAAAACGCAATTTCCAAAGGCCCAAGATACGGGATGATTATGAGGCTTTACATCATCGCTTTGTTTCGTTGCAAATGACCCGGAAGCTGTTCCGTCAGAGTTAGTCCCACTGCCACGAATAAAGTATCCGCGAAGATCAGGCAGATTAAATGTGGTGCTTCCGTCACCGCTGCCATAAGAAACTCCAATTTTGCTATAAAGATTACTATAAGTCGATCTGCTCACAGCAGAACCATTACATTCAATCCAGCCATCCGGGATGCCTGCGAAGGCATTAAAAGCAAAAGCCACAACGGAACCAGTTGGAACCAATGTTTCTTGAACTGCTTGGACAAGTTTTGAAAATGATACAGACGAGTCTATCGGCGTCCTAGCATCGGACAGGCGGGAATCAGTCGTAATCACCGCCGTTCCCGTGATGGCGCTTGGCGCGATACCCGTTGCAGGGGCATAGCTTCCAGACGCCTGCTTACCGGCAAGCAGAGTGTTCATCTCGGACTCTGTGTAATAGCGATCATCGTGCGTGTGCGTGGTCGGCGTCCTGGCATCGGACAGGCGGGAATCGGTCGTAATGACCGCCGTGCCTGTGATGGCAGTAGCGGCAATACCTGTTGCTGGCGCGTAGCTTCCAGACGCTTGCTTACCAGCAAGCAAAGTATTCATCTCCGACTCTGTGTAATAGCGGTCGTCGTGCGTGTGCGCAGCAGCGGCATAAGAGCCAGACGCCTGCTTGCCATCAAGGGCCGTTTGCAAGCCCGTCACTTGTGCAATGGTGTGCGTATGGCCAGAAACAGGCAGGCCGGAGAGTTTTGTGTCTATCTCTGTCTCTGTGTAATAGCGATCATCGTGCGTGTGCGTGGTCGGCGTCCTGGCATCGGACAGGCGCGAGTCAGTCGTGATAACTGCCGTGCCGGTGATGGCGCTTGGCGCGATGCCGCTGGCAGGTGCATAGCTTCCAGACGCTTGCTTGCCTGCCAACAGAGTATTCATCTCCGATTCCGTGTAATAGCGATCATCGTGGTTGTGGCTTGCAGCCGCTTTGCCGTCGAGCGCCGTCTGTAACCCAGTGGTATCCGCAATAGCGTGCTGGTGTATGGACGCTGCTTTCCCTGCTAGGTCGGTGGTGAGATTGGTTACGGCGGATTGGGACACTTTATTTGCCGTGGAAATGGTGGCCAGCTTCGTGTCGGCGATGGCGGCATTTGCGGCGATGTCGGCGTTGACAATGTTGGCGACGGTGGCGGCATCGACCATCTGGTGGAGGTTGGCAGGGGTGACGAGTTCGCCGTTGGTGAAGGTTTTGCCTTTGGTGAGAGTTGCCATGGTTAGTTGAGGGTGCGGGTTTCGGTGGGGTCGAGGGCGGAGCGGGTGGCTTCGGCGCTGATTTGACGCAGGATGGGGCGGCCGCTTTGCGTGCGGAAGCGGAGGTCAAGGCCGGTGGCTTTGCAGCGCAGGGGGGCTTTGAGCGTGTAGTCTTCCTCCTCGCCGGTGGTGTTCGTGAGTGAGGCGACTTGGAAGTCCGCATCGTAGTCAGTCGTCACGGCATCGAGCGTGCAGGCGGAGGCGTCCGGCAGGAGCACGCTGGCCTTGGCGCGGGTCAGGCGCTTGGCATTGAGGCTACCCCAGCCGTAGCGGCGGGTAATGAGTTCGGAGGGAATTTCGGTATAGAGGTCTTGCGCGTTTGCGTAGGGCACATCGTCGCCGTAGTCGAGTTCATCGAGCAGGAAGAGCGTTCCGGCGCGGCTTGCTGCGAAGAGGCGGCGCTGGCTGGAGTAGGCGGCGACGAGGAGCTCGTCGAGGTTGATGGCGTAGGTGTCGCGGGATTCCCACTGCGAGTTGAGGGCGTTCCAGAGGAAAAGGGTGTTGTTGGCCGTGGCGTTCTCGCCGATGGGCACCGCGAGGTAATAGCGGTTATTCCACCAACGGCCTACGGCAAGGTGGGCGTAATCGCTGTTGATCTCGTCGATCTGGTCGGCGATGGGGTCCGAGAGCGGCTGGGTGTTTGCGCGGAGCTTGAGGTCGAGCTGGGTGTCGAGGCGGTAAACTCCGGCGTCGCTGAGGAAAAACACAAACTGCCCGGCCGTCTGGATCGAGCGGCGGGCTACGCAGCCGATTTCATCGGTGAGGAGCGTGAGCTTGGAAACGGCAGAGTCCACCGTGAAGGTGTCTCCCGTCGCGTTGCTGGTGTCGGTGAGGTTGGCCAGCCAGATCGAGTTGCGTAGGAAGACCAGCGCTTGGCCTTCGACCCATGGGTGAATGGCGACGAGGTAGTCGTTGCTGCCCTGGTTGGCGCGGAAAGATTGGAAAAACGGGTCGTAGAGGTCGGGGTCGAGAACATCCGAGATGGCCACGGTGTCGCGGCCATCGGGGATCCACAGGCGGTTGCCTATATAGCTGGCCCAGCCGGCGGAGCGCAGGGTCTTGAAGGTCACGCCCTCGGCAGGCACGCCCGAGGCGGCGCGTTGAAATTCCATCGTCGAGCCATCCCACCACAGCGGAGCTTTGACGCGGCGGATTGCGATGTCGGCGGCGACATCCGGCAATGTGCCAGCAGGCACGGCGAGGGTGAAGGCATTGGCCGTAGCGGCGAGGATGTCATACTCATGCCCTTGGAATGCCGCTTGGCTCCCCTCCTCTATCCGCACGCGCTGTCCAGCAGCGAGGCCATGGGCGGTGATGTGGACGGTGGCCGTGGTGCCAGAGACTGCGATGCCGCTGGCGGTGGTGTATTTCCAATCCCAGCCAGGCAGAGTCATGTCGGCCTCGCGCAGGAGGTAGAAACGGTTGAAAGCCTGTATCGTCGAAACGCTGTCCGTGGGCTCGATGATCTCGTCGGACGCTGTGCCGGTGGCGGGATAGCTGATCTCCTCGATAGGCTCATCCTGCCGGTAGAGAAACGCCGAGGTCGGCCCGCAGAGAACGATGTATTCATTCTCGTCGTCGTAGTTCGGCGAGCTGAAAACGCCGCTGGCGAAGATGCCGCCGCTGTAGATCGTGCGCACGCGGGCATTGGCATCCAGCACAAATGGGAGAGTGAGAGGCTGCGTGCCTGCAGAGATGCCATCACCCAACCGCTTCGCGCCTTTGCGCGTCTGCGCCACGCCTCGGTCGAGGCGCATGTTTTCACAATACTGGACCATGCCCGGCTGGAGTTGCAGCGGGTTGAGGCGGGAGGCCATGCCGAGGAATCCGGCGTCGCCTTCTACGATTGTTTGGTCATCGGGCATCTACCTTCTATTCTGCGGATGCTTGTCAAGTAGGCCGCGGATCGCTGCTACGCTCAGGCGTGTGCGGTTGTTTGTGGAAAACAGGTCTTTGATTGCGCTGGCGGTTTTGTGCGGGTGCTCGAGGATTTTTTGGCGAACCTTGGGCAGCAAATCGGCGGGGATGCCGGGGATGGAGTCTGGGGTTTTGTCAGAAATATGTGGGCTTTTTTCCGAGATAACCTTGCCAGTTTTCTGCCGGTAGCCGGTCTGGTAGAGGAGTTGTCTGCTGCCGGGTTGCCAGTGGGGGAAGTTTTGCTTTTCGACAAGTCCGTCGCGGATCGCGCTGGCGAGTATTTTTGGCACCTCGCTTGGCTCGCAATCGAGGTCGGCGGCGATTTCGTCGGGGGTGCTCCAGCCTTCGGGGAGGCTGTTGGTGCGCTTGGCGAGGGATTTCCAGCTCATAGGTAGATGGGGGAGGTCATGGTGCGTCCGCGCTTCTTATCGAGGAGGAAGTAGGTCTGCGTGGGGGGCTCGAAGGCGGCCTTGACAACGCTGAGGGCGTAGGCGTTGTAGCCGATGAGGCTGCCGTTGCAGAGCCATGTGCGGGATTGCTGGTATTGGTGCCAGTGGCCGAAGAGGTCGAGGTCGGCGCGGTTGGGGGATTTGTTCCAACTGGCGATGGCTTTTTCGGTGGGGATGGTGAGACCGCCGATGCCGCCTTGGTATTTGAGGCCGTCGCCGTGGTGGAATCTCAGGCGGCGGTCGAAGACGGACATGAAATTGAAGTAGCTGTCGGCGATTTGAAATTCGATCTGCTGGTCATCGATGAAGCGGCCTTCGAGGATTTTGTAGAGAAGCCACTCGTAAGAGTGCGCGGCACCTGTGGCGTGGCGGGGCTTGATGGTGGTGCGGCCGTGGTTGCCGTAGCTGGTGGGGATGAGGATTCGCTTGAAGTGGGGCTTGAGGGTGGCGAGGCCGTCGGCGAGGCGGTCTTGGAGCCAGAGGATGACTTGCGTGGGGGTTTTGCTGTTCGATTCGGCGAGTTCTTCGTGGATCATGCCGGTCATCAAATCGCCGCCGAGCCAGAGGATGAGGTCGTCGATCTTGGCACCGTGGCGCTCGATCTCCGTTAGGCGGGCGATGGTGGAGAAAAATTTCTCGATGCGAGTCTTGGCGATGGGCAGGCGGTATTCGTTGAGGCCGTTGACCGATGCCGCCTCAACCGTCTCCTCAACATGCCAATCGCTGGCAAGCGCGATGGCGACAGCTTCGGCCTTGTCGTTCATCGAGACCGAGAGCGGATGCGGGCGAATGCGTGTCTTGCCGAGCGAGAGCGCGATGCCGAGTTGCTTTTCCAGGCTTTCAACGCTGGCTTGGTATTGAGCGAGCTTGGCTTTGAGCGCATCGACTTCTGTCTTGTGGGCTTTGTCCGCTTGCTCGCGGGCTATGGAACTCCATGATGTTTTCATTATACTTCTTCCTCGGTGAGTAGGTAAGGGATTGTCTTCTGCCCGGCGCGGTCCATTTCGGAATAGACCAGGGAAATGAAAGACTCCCACTGGCTGGGGTAAATGGTCTGGCAGCCTTCGCTGCTGGTGGTGCGATAGCCGCCTTTGTGGATGTTGATGGCGATGCCCATGCTGTCGCCTTGGCCGTCACGGGTCACGGGGAGTTCTTCGGCGGGGTTCGCGGGGCGCAGGGCAGGATAGCCGCCGCCGGGCTTACTGAGGCCATGCTTGCCCTTGCGGTAGCGATGCACGCCAGGCTTTAGAACAGCGATGCCTTTGCGGCGGATCGAGGGATCGGTGTTGGCGTTAAAGGTCGCGTAGGCGTTTGGGGAGACGAGGAAAATAGCGTCGTCGTAGATGCCACGGTCGTTCTCGCCTGGGACTCCCATGCTGTCTCGGTAGTAGCCGCGAATGCCCACCAGCGCCACGGCATCATCCACGCGGGCCTTGGTGAGCAGGGCTTGCGTCTTGGATTTGGCTTGCTGTGGGCGGCTCGGGGGGAGCATGGGGAGTTTTAAGGATTAAGTTTTAAGTTTTAAGGCTCCCTCTGTGCTCTCTGTGTCCTCTGTGGTTATTTATCCTTGAGGGCTGGCACCTCGGGCAGCGTGTAGCTGAATTGCCCGTAGTCCGTCTGGAGCGAGATGCCCAGCGTGCTGCACCCGCTCAGAAGCAGGAGCGCACCGACAGCAAAGGCCGTCGCAATGAGGCCGGTCACGATCTGGGAGGGAGGGATCATTTCGTTTCCTTGCGGAAGACTTCGATGAGCGCGATGATTGCTGCCACGGCGGCCGCGATGGCGTTGACCTGGGCGGGGTCAACGGCGATGCCGCCGAGTCCGGCAAGGATGGCAAGGCCGCGAAAGGTGGAGGGCTCTTTGAGACGGGCGAGGAGGTTATTCATGGGGATGGTGGTTTTTGGTCCAGTTGCGGACGATGACTGCGAAGGACGCCAAGCCAACGGCACAGCCGATGAGCAGCGAGGCAATGCGCAGCCAGGCTTCTATCTCCGGGAGCAGCGACACCGTGAGCCCCGTCGCCGTAGCGACGAGGCCGGTGAAGGAAGCGGCGGCTTGGTGCGTGTCCATTGTTAGCTGAGGGCGGCGGCGAGCTGCGCTCCGGTGGTGGCCACGGTCGAGCATTGCGCGAGGCGTGTCGTCTCGAGCAGATCCGTCTTGGCTTTGATGGCCGAGATGTTCGCGCTTGGGATGTCTCCGGTCGCGGCTGGCGAGGCGGGGAGATTGTCGGTCTTCGATTTGATCCCTGCGAGCTGGGTCGAGTTGCTATCGAGTTCTTGGCGAATCTCGATGGCGGTCGGGCCGCTGGCGCTGGTGAGCGTGCGGGTGGCGTGGCTCCAGATGTCAGTTGGCGTGACTGATGCTGGGGCGTTGGTGAGCGTGTCCACGGTGCCGCCGGTTGTGGTGCGCGTGGCGGCGCTCCACACAGCATTTGCCACGCTGGCCGCGGTTGGCGCGCTGGTCGGTGCATTGTAGTCTGCCGATGCGAGGCGGCTGGAGATCGTGGCATCGAGGTTGATGAGCTTGCCGCCGGTGCGCTCAAGGTCCGCTCGGATCGCGGCGACGAGGGCGATCTGGTCAACATTGCTGTTTCCGATTGCGGCGACGATGGCGTTCAGAACGGCTTGTCCATCGCCTTCGTTGAGGATGGAGGCCTCGACGGCGGCGGCAATGGCCGAGCGTTCGGCGCTGGTGAGGCTGTAGCCTGTCTTGTCTGCGGCGGCCCATACTGCCGAGGCGATGTCTCCGGCTGTTGGTGGCGTGCTTGGCGCGGTGTATGCCGAACCGGCCAGCCTGCTCGACACGGAGGCGTCGAGATTGCTGAGTTCGGTCAGCTCTGTGCGGACGGCTGAGGCTACCGAGGCGGCGGTCGGGATCGAGAGGGCGGAGATGGCGGACTCGACGAGGCTTTGATCTGCGGGGTCGCTTGGGAGATTGTCTGTGGAGGCCTTGATGGCGGCGATGTCGGCGGTTGGTATGTCGCTGACGGCTGCAGGGCTTGCTGGCAAGTTGTCGGTTTTGGCCTTGATTGCCGAGATGTCCGAGTTCGCTGGGGCTGTGTAAGACGCCGAGGCCAAACGGCTCGACACGGAAGCATCGAGGTTGGCGAGCTTGGTGGAGTTGGAATCCATTTCCTCACGGATTTGGACAACCGTTGGGACGATTGGCGGGTTGGTGAGGGTATCGACCGTTCCGCCGGTGATGGTGCGGCTGGCCGCTCCCCACACGGCTGCGGCAACATCGCCCACGCTGAGTGCTGCCGTGCCAACGGTGGCATCAATAGGGACTCCGGTTGCCACCGTTGCAGGGCTAGGCACGGCGCAGGTGCCGGTCAACGCGCCGCTCGCGTAGCTCACGCCGAGGCGGACATTGCCGACCGCTGGCATTTCGCCTTGCGTTGCGTCCACAAGTATTTTTGCAGCGCCGGTATCGACCCAATTAAAAATCGCTTGGTTGAGCGAGTCCTTTTTGAGGCGGACGAATCCGGTGACGGGTGACATCCCGCGGAGGCCATATTCTAATTCGCGGACCTCGACTACTCCTGCATTCCCACTATTGGCAATGCCGGGAGCCGCAGTGAGACCGACCGAGCCTAAGCCAAATCCATTACCTACGGCGCGGGTGGCGGTGACAGACCCGCTGGACGCGTTTGTGACGCCAGGACCAGAGACACCGCCGGTTGCATTGCCGGTAATGGCAATAACTCCCCCAGCAGCATTATTTACGCCACTGCCACCTGATGCACTTCCGCCGGTTGCATTCCCGGTAATGTTGATCGTGCCACCGGCGGCGTTTTGCACAGCGGCACCGGTTGCTCCGAGGCAGTTGCCCGTGATGTTGATCGTGCCGGCACCGGCATTTTCAAGTGCATAGCCTGAAGCTCCGCCGCCGCCAGTAGCCGTGCCGACAAAATTGATTGTTCCCCCAGCGGTATTGCCAATCGCCCCGCCTACGCCGCCGACACGCACATCCCCCGTTGCGTTGCCGGTAAAATTCAGCGTGCCACTTCCAGTAAGGCTTACCGGGCGGTTGTTGCCACTCGTATTAACTGGCGAGGTCACATTGCCCACAATCGAGGCGGAAAGCGGTGCGTTAAATGTGCAGGTGACAACGGTCGCTCCGCCGATTACATTATTTTGCAAAATGTTGGCGGTCAGAGTCAAGCCAGCGGCGAGTGTAAATGTGCCGCCTGCTGTGGCACCCCCGAAAGTGTCGTTTCGCAGTTGGCCGGAGCCTCCGAGGTCGGTCGAGACATTGATGGCGATGGCAAAGGAGTTTGAGACGAGGACATCGCCACTGGCGAATGTGACCGCTGATGCCGTGCCGCCGGGCGCGGTCGCCCAGACATCGGTGGCGTTAATGTTTCCTGCCTTGCGGGCGTAGTAGGTAGCCATGGCTTAGAGTCCTTTCGCTTGGATGTAGGTCTGGAGTGCGGATTGGATCGCGCTCACCGCTTGCTGGGTGGCTTCGTCTGCACCTGTGAGTGAACCAAGCGCGATGCCGATTGCGGCTTCGTCTGCGGTGATGACCTCGCCATTCTCAATGCGCGTCGGGACGAGGCGCATGGCGACATTGGCGTCTGAAGAGCCGTCGCCCAGATACCGGCCCGATATGGCCAGACTGAGAGAGAGTTTCGGGTAGGTTTTGCCGTCGATGGTGATGGGATTGGTTGCGATCATGGTGGTGTTGGATTTGAGGTTTAAGAAAATTGGAGGGAGGTTTTGGAAGACCACGCTCCGGTGGCGGAGGATTCTTGGGATGTGGTGCCTGCGGCGTCGGTGGTGATGCGGTAGATGGTCCAGGATGGGGCGTCCTCGGCTGGGCCGGTGGCGGGGTAGTCGGCCCAGGCGAGGCGGCCCATGTAGAGGGTCGTGCCATCGGTGGCGGAGAGTTGCAGGTAGTCGCTGGGGTCGCGGGGGCGGGCGAGGCGGAAGACTTCTCCGGTGTGGTCCTTGGAATACAAGCGCCGGTCGGCGAGGTTGAGGGCGAGGCTCCCTTCGGCCACTTGCGCGGCGGTGGGGACTCGGCCTGCTACCGTGCTGCGGAGGAGCTTGAGGACCGTGGCCATGGAGAAGTTTTAAGTTTTAAGGATTAAGTTTTAAGCAGTGGCCCCGTTGCGGCGGCGCGGGCTGGAACCGCACCGCCGCTGTGGGGGGAGGGAGCTTTTAGAAGCTGCCGCCGTCCAGCTCGATGCCTTCGATGGTGCCGCCAGTGATGGCGACATTGTTGGCATTCTGCGTGGACATGGTGCCGAGTCCGGCTGCGGTGGTCTCCAAGCTGGAGACGCGGCCAGTCAAGGCTGTCGCGGCGGATTCGATGGCAGCAATGTCGGACTCCACCTCGTCGAGGCGGGCGTCGGCGGAGGCACCTTCGAGCGCGACCACTCGGCTATCGAGGGCGCTGATGGCCGAAGCACGGGTGCTGGCTTCGCTGTCGATGTTCGACTGGAGCGTGGTGTCAGCCGCTTGGCGGGCCGATGTCTCGGTCGAGAGATTGCCTGCAACGGTGTTGATGTTGCCCTGGAGGGTGGTGTCGGCGGCGGCACGGTCAAGAAGCTCTTGAGCGAGACCGGCGGCGATGACGCCTTCGGCTGCGGTGGCGCGGGAAATCTCAGCATTCAGTGCCGAAGAGGCGCTGTTGGCGAGGGAGGTGATCGCACCGTTGAGGTTGCTGTCGGCGGCCTCGAAGGCGGCGACCACTTCCGTCAACGAATCGAGCGAGCCGGGAGTGACATTGCTGAGAACATTGTCAATGCGAACGCCGAGCGCGGCTTCCGCTGCGGTGGCGCGGTCGGCTTCACCGCTGATGCTCAAGTTCAGCGTGCTGACTTCGGAGGCGAGGTTTGCGTTTGTGGCAAAATGGCCCTCACCGGCGAGGACTTTGATTTGGTCGTCAAGACCGATCCAAAGTTTGTTGTCTACTTTTGAATAGGCCAACTCACCTACAGCAAGACTGGAGGGAGCGCCTGAGGCACCGGTTAAGCGGCGTTTGATGCGAAGGGTATTTGGCATGGTGTTTTGGGGGTGTTTGGTTGTTCTGCGGGGTTGTCCTAAAACTCACCGCCGTCCGTGTCGGACGAGATGGGTTTGTAGGAAAGTGTGTCCGGATCCCAACGGTGGGGGATGTTGGTATCTGCGGGAAAATAGATGCGGGCTACGGTGCCGGGGTTTGGGAAGTCTTCGAGGGTCGGGAAGGCTTGCACATCGTCGAAGTCGTCAGGGATCATCGAGCCACTGATCTGGCCCGCTGAGTCGAGCTGGGGCAGAGCGATGTTTTGCGCCGCGCCGGAAAAGGGATTGAAAAAAACCTGCGACATTAAGTGTAGGGCGGGAATTTGATCTCGACGCTGCGGATCTCCGCGTTGTCGGCGGTGGGAGGATTTGCTCCGAAATAGGTATTCACGATTCGGGCTACCGATGTGCCGTTGAAAGTGAAATCGACATAGCTTGTGTTGTTCGTCGCGGGGGATGTGAAACGAACATTTTCATACTTCGTATAAGCGGGAGTCGGAAAACCTGTGCTCACCCGCAGAGCCCCATCTGGTGTGGCTTGGACGGGCTGGACAATGCCCGAGGTGTTGCGTGCGGCGATCTGAATTGTGGGGTTGCTCATGTCGTTAATTTAATTATCGGGAGGGGTGTCAAGGGGGTGATTATTGGAACGAAGCGGAGTAGCGTCGGACCTCGCCTTTGCGCAGCCAGGCGTCGTCCATTCGTTGCTGCAAGATGCCTTCGGCGCGGGCGAACTGGTAGTTGGCTTTGTCCATCTGGCCGTCCTCGGAAAGGGTTTCAGCGAGTGCGTAAAATTTAAGGTAATCAGCGAGGAAGGCGGGGATGCGATGGCGCAGCCAGAACTCCTCATTCGTCGGGAGATTGCCGGTTGTGTCGGCGAGGGCTTCGTAGCAGTCGCCGGTGGTGTTGTAGTAAACGAGATCGCCAGCAGAGTAGGCGGTGGAGGAGTTGAAAGCGGTCGAAATGAAGCGGGGCTGAGGCAGTGAGAACTCGACCCAGACCGGCTCGCCCGCCGTGTAGCTGGTATCGGTGATGAGGATGCGGTCGTCGGTGACGACATGGCAAAAGGTCTTCGTGAGTGGCTGTGAACCGCATTCGTGAGGATTGCGGTCGTAGATTTTCAGCACCGTTCCGATAGGTTTCAGACCTTGCGCAACAAGCGGAATGTAGGGGAACTCATCCTCGGCGGCTTCATTCGCGCTGGTCTCGATGTAGGTCGCGGTCGTGCGGTCGTCCCACGCGACATTCACGGCGGTGTCGATATTCAGAAGATCGCCCGCAGCGGTCGTGGTGACGCGCTTGATTCGCCACACAGGGTCCGAAAATTGCGAGCCCTGCACAGCGCGGCCAATATAGGAGGTGGTTCCCACATAGTCGGACTCGTAGGTGTAGACGCCGGTCTGGAATCCATCGCCCGCAGGCGTTCGGGCCTCAGTCAAATAAACCTCGGGCCAATCAAAGAAGGTCCAAGCGGTGGCGGCAGCGGTGGTGAGATACTCCGCGAGCGCCGTGGCCTGCGAGGCCATGAGCGGCTGGTCGGGATCAATGCCCATGCGGGAGATCACGCCATCGCGGACGGTGCGGTAGGGAGTGGCCTTCATTGTGCGCCTCCTTGCATTTCTTCGGCGACTTTTTGGAGGCCGGGCTGGGCGCCGACGCGGCCGATTTGGGCGTTTTGTTGTTGTTGGACTTGGAAGGAGAAGGACTCCATGCGGGCGTTGAGCATGGCGGCGAAGATTTGGTCTTGTTGCAGGCGCTGCTGGATGGCGGGGTTGCTCTGGATGATGTTTTGCAGGGTTTGCAGGCGGAGCTGGAAGTTTTGGCCTTCGCTCTTAAGAGGTGGCTCGGTGCCGGCGGCGATTTTCGTATATTGGACTTGCTCGTCGTCGATTTCTTGCTGAGAGGCGGCTTCGGCGTCGCGGATGAGGAGCTCGGAGAGATTGGGGTCGATGGATCCGAAGAGGAATTTGACGAGACCGGCGCGGTCGATGACGCCTTGCGTGTCGAGCGGGATGAGCTGCGTGAGCCCTTGCAGCTTGATCTTGAGGGCCTCGGAGTCGAGCGTGCGGGCGTCGAAATCAAGGCGGAGGTCGTATTTGCCCTGGATGTCTTGGCGGCTGGCGCGGAAGGGGGTGGGCAGTCCGCCGGCGACTCGGACAAACTGGATATCGTCGAGGTATTGCTGACAGAGTTGGAAGGTCTGGCCGAGGATGAGGGCCATGTCGGCGAGCCAGGTATCGACCAAATCCTGCTGGGCGAGGAGAGCACGCTGAGGGGCCATGTCGGCGCGGGGAATGCCGAAATACTCATCAACATCGCGGCGGGTGGCGGCTTCGATTTCGATGGTGCCCATGTCATTCACCGGCGGGGCCATCCACTGGAATTCGCCGGGGCGACGCTCTGGGAGCTGCTTGGCGGGGCCGAGGACGATTTCCATTTTGCCGCGATTGGCGGGGACTTTGAGCGGTGGGAGAATGGTGAGCGAGGCGCGATCACTGCGGTAGTCGCGCTGCACCTTGATCTCGCTCTGCTGGGTGGCGACGAGCTCGGGCACGCCTCGGGCCTCGATGAGGGGGCGGCTAGTGCGCTCGAGGGGTAGCTCGATGAAGGGATACTGGCCGTGCTCGTAGCCCATCGCCTCGGACTTGGCGACACGGTCCACCACGCTGGGCTGAATGTGGGTGCACCAGACCTCCATGGCGCCGATCTTTTCGTTCCACTTTTTCTGATAGACGCGCCAGACCTCGATCATGTCGCGGTCGTCGGAGAGCAGGAATGTATCGGTGATGCGATACATGTTCCGGCCGGTGCGGCGGGAGATGCCTTTGTGCTTCACGGCCTCTTCGATCCAGCGTGGGTCGTAGTCTTCGGTGACTTCGCGCTCGCGGAGCTCGTCTTCGCGGAGAAGTTCGCGGCAGGCAATGAAAGGTGCCCGCTGGAGGTCGTAGGTGCTCGGAGGGAAAATAATGTCCTCCCAGGGCTCGTAGGCTTGCCAATCGGGGAGGTTCTCGAAGATGTAGGGCGAGTCGTATTCGAACGCGCCGGTCTCGCGGAGTTTGCGGACATTGTCGGCGGTGCCTTGGCCTGGGAGCAGGAGATCCATCTCGCGGGCGACGGCTTCTTCCTGCGTGGGATCGAGAATGGCCTCGATCATCATGGCGAGCTGGGGGTCGCCGGTCTCCATGTATTGCATCTGGAGGGACTCGAGCGTGAAGGTGAGCTTTTCGTTGCGAGTGGTGCGGCGCCAGAAGACGCCCATGACGGCGAGGCCGTAGGTCTCGCGGATGTTTGCGGCGAGTTCGATCTCGCGCTTGGTCATGGCAGAGCAGTGCGAATTGAGGATCCACTGGATGACGGTCTCGACTTTGCGGCCGGCTTGGATGTCGGTGGTCTCGGTAGGCATGACGGCGAGACGAGCGCGGGTGAAGGAGTTTTTCATCAACCGCACACGCTCGTTGATGAGCATGTCGGAAAGGCGGATTCGGGAGTCGGAAGCGCCATCCCAGGGGAAGGCGTTTTTGCCGAGGTTCGACGAATATTTGCGGCCGGTATCGTCTTGTCCTGGCCAGAGGCAGAAGCGCTGGTTGTAGTTGAGATTCTTGCGCGACCAGTAGTTGGCGGCGTCGGTTTCCGCTTCTTCGACGAGGCCGATGATTTCTGAGATGTCCGAGGATTTCATTGGACGACGATGGTCGGCTTGGCGGTAGTGGTGACGACGGTGTGGGGGTTGGCTTTTTTGAATTCCTCGCGGAATCCTTTGTCCTTCCAGCAACCGGGGTAGAGGTTGTTCCAGTAGATGTAGCTGTCGAAATCGACACTCATGGTGTGCTGGCCGATGCCTTCCACCGTGCTGCGGGCTGCGGCGATGCGGTCGCTCGCGGCTTTGATCCGCTGCTGGCGCATCTCGGCGGTGACCATGGAGGCGTGCCAGCCGGTGCGGAGTTCCTCAGTGACCAGCGGGGCGAGGTCACCAAGATCGGCTTCGAGTTCTACTGCGAGGTCGGACATTTAAAAAATTGTCCCGCATTGGGAGGGGCGCTCTTTGATTTCTGGAGGGTGTGAGCGCCCCTCCGATGGGCCTATGCGGGGGAGGCTGGATTAGGCAGTCGGGGCGAACTTGCCGAGAGCCAGAGGGCTCTTGACGCAGAGGGCGCAGATGGCGTCCACGATGCCGCGTGGTCCACCGCCGCGGTCTTCCAGTTCTTGGAAGCGGGGCTTGCGGTTGTAGCGGAGCTCGACCATGTCCATATCGAGGACATAGCCGCGGCCGTTCTGCACGGCGGCTGCGTTGACGGTTGCGTCCTTCGCCAGGAAGAGCGATGGGATGAGCTCGAGTGTGCCAAAATCTCCTTCAAAAATGTCAACAGAGCTGACGATTTTGGAGCTGTCTTTTTGATTCAACACGCGGATGGCGCTGGCGACATTCGTCGAAGCGAACTGGGTGCGTGTGAACGAGGTGAATTGGCGCTTGAGGGCAGGCCCGCAGACGAGGCTGTAGGTCTGGGATTTGCCGGTCTGCTCGTAGAGGGACTGCAACATATCTTGGATGTTGTTCTCGGTGAGGCTGGCCGTGGCGGTCGTGTTGATCGACGCGGTCGGTGTGCGGTAGGCCGAGTTGACGGGGAGGTCGGACTGAGCGCCGTTCTGGATCCACTTGCCAAGACCGCGGGTCTTGTAAGGGGTCACGCCGGATTGCTCGACGCCTTCTTGGTCGGAGCAGAATGCGGCTTCCATCGAGCGCTTCATTTGCTCGAGGGATTTGCTGACGGCGCGGGCCATCTCCTTCTTTTTGCCGATGCCGGCAACTTCGGAGACATGCTGCGCGAGGTCGTCCACGGATGGGACTTCGCGGAACTTCTGGATGCGGGCCGAGAGGAGCACGCGGTTTGCGGCGTTGTCGACGAAATCAGATGAGGAAACATCTGTGTTTGAGAGCACGCCGGCGGGAACCGTTGCCGCATTGAATGCGTCGGCTTGCCATTGTGTGAGGGGGTTGATGGGCTCTGCGCCTTTTTTCGCCATCGAGATGACGGGGCAGGTTTTTGCGTCTACGACCGCGATGAGGTCGGAGAGATCCTGGCGGATGCCAGTTTGGGAGGTGATGAGTGTAGCGGCCATTGTGTTAAGGGGGGGTGTTGGTTTGGATTTGGGGGGTTAGAGCGCTCCTTCGAGGAACGCCGCGATGTCGTCGGTCTTGAGCGAGGATCCTCGAGAGAACAGGTTTTTTGCTCCTTCGCGGGTCGCTATGGTCTGGGCGGGCACTCGGGCACCTTTTGCAGGGCTTGGCGGGGCGCTGGCTTTCACGGGGGATTTCGACTCGGTCTTGGACGCTGCGGACTTTTTGGCCATGGCCTCGGCGCGGGCGAAGCGGAGCTTCTGGCCCTCGATGGCGTCGCCCACGATCATCTCGAGTTGAGGCAGACCTTTGAGGTAGGGGTGCGCTTTGAGCGTGGCTACGAGGCTTTCGTGCTCGGGGGTGCCTGCTTTGAAGAGGGCCGGGTAGACGGCCTTGGCTTCTTGCATGACGGCACCGCGCTGCGAGATCCATTCCTTGCGCTTGGGGGCGTGCTCGGTGAGGAGCTCGTCGGCGGTGGCGAGGTATTCACGAACCTGGGAGGGCTCGTAGTAGACATCCTCGCCGGCGGCATTCTGGACGGTGCCGCCTTCCAAATTCTTGATCGCCCAGGCGCGGATTTTCTTCGCGGTGGCAACTCGGTCTTCGAGTTGCTCGGGCGTTTCCACATCGGCGAGCGGGTCGCTCGCTGTGGGCGTGATCTGGATGGGAACGGTGGCGTCGAGTTTGGCTCGCAGCTCGCTGACCTCGCTCTCGAGGGTCTCGGCGCGTTCTTCAGCCTCGCGGCGCTTGGCCGTGATTTTGTCGATGCGCTTGAGGAGCTTCTCGGGGACGGGGTTCTTTTCCTCTTCGGGCTCGGCGTCGTCTTTGTCCTCTTCGGACTCGGCGTCGCTGTCGTCGTCAGACTTTTCGTCGGTATCTGGTGAAAGATCAGTTTCCGCTGAGGCATCCTCCGTGTCGGTGGCCTCTGGCTGCGCTTCTGGCGCGGCTTCGGTCTCCTCGGCGGCGGGTTGTTCCTGCGGGGTTATCTCCTCGAGATCGAAGCCGATTTCGGCCGCAATGTCGGAGAGCTGTAGTGGGGTGTCTTGTGTGTCTGTCGTCATGGTAATCCAACCAAGTGGGTCAGCGCCTTTTGGGTCGAGCGGCACAGGGGCTCGTTGAAATTCAGAATGACGACAGAATTCTGGAAATCTATAGAGCCGCACCCAGAGCGGCAGAAACAGGCATCGACCGACCTATAACGGCAGAAAAAAGCGAACCGCTAAGGATTACTTAACGGTTCGCTTGGCTGAAAAAGGTCCGACGGCTCAGGTCGCTCATGGTCGCCTCGCTTACCCCTTGGGAACGGCGAGACGGCATGCCCTCAGTGACCGCCGGAAAGTTTTCTACATTTTCTTGCTCGCTTCGTCGATGCGTTGGAGGAGGTCGGACTCGAGGCCGCGCAGGGCGTCGAGGGCGCCGGCGCAGTGGGCGAGCTGGCCGTGCTCGGTGGCAAGCTTGATGCTTCCGACCAATTCGACGGAGTCGTCGATGTGGTCGCGGAGGACTTGCAACACAGCCTGCACGACGAGTGGCTTGGTTCCGGGCATGCAGAGCGCGGTCGTCATGTCGTCGTCGTCGAGCCGGTCGGGGAGGATGTAGCGGGTGGTGGGTTTTTTTAGGTTGAACATAGGGTCAGGCGAGTTGGAATTTTTTGATGATGGCGGGGAGGCTGAAGGTGTGGCGTTTCTGCCGGGGCGCGGGGATCGGGTGCAGGAGGCCAACCTCGATGTAGGTCTTGTAGGTGCGCTCCGAAATGCCGAGGAGGTCCATGACATCGCGCTTGCGCAGCGTGCGGCGTTTAATAGGCACCTCCTCCGGTGACATTGAGCCGACCTCCTTCCACATTGCCGACTCCAGAAGTGAGGAGGTAGCGGAGGCAGTCGATGGGGTCTTTGCTGGCGCCTTTCTGGCCGTCGGATCCGGTCCACTCCTTGAGGGCCCAGATGGTGTTGGTGCATGCCTCGGAGATATAGAGCCGAGGGGCATTCGTGTGGTCGATTGGGTTTTCTTCGTCATAAAACAATGCGTTGTTGATGAGGCCGACGCCTTCTTCGATGTTTTCGCCAGGGCAGGATCGGAAGGACATGCCGACATCTTCGAGCTCCTCGAGGAGCGTGGTGGATTGCTCGCGGGTGCCGGCGACGGTGGTGTTCGCATACCTCGAGTCTATCCAGCGCTCAAAAATCTTGACCCCATCGAGGGCTTCCATGCGCTCGATTTCGGCCTTGTAGGCGAGCAGGCCAAAGCCGAAGGATTTCTGCCCCTCACCGGCTTCGCCGTCGGCTTTCTTGCCGCTGCTGATCGCCCACGGTCCGGCGTAGCCGACGCCCTCGATGTAGGTGTCGGTCTGCGGCCACTCGCGGTAAACCCACGCCCGATCGGCGGCGTCCACTCGGATCCAGAGCATGAACCAGTTTTTCCCTCCCGCGGGGTCGCAGAAGAGGTAGTTCGTGCCTTCCTGGGGAATCTGGTCGGCCTTGACGACATGCACCGACTCACGGAAGCGGGGAAAGCGCGTCGCGGCGGCCTTGACGGGGACGCCGTAGGCGCGGCAGAGGATTTTTTCGCGGGGTTGCTTGGCGAGCTCGGTCTTCATGCGGCCGTAGCCTGCCCATGGGTTGTTTTTGGTCTGAAAATAGATGATGCCGGCGTGCCGGGTGACGCATTCCTGCACGACGGGGACTTTTTCAAATCCCTTGCCGCTTTTTCTCGGCAAAAGCTCGGCATCGCACTCCTCGAGCGTCTTGGCGCCTTGCAGGTAGTTTTTTACCGTGGGCGAGTAGCCTTCGATGGGGGTAAAGGTGACGAGGAGGATGCCGTTTCGGTCGAGAAGGCGGAATCGGATTGTTTCAAGCCACTCAAGGGGACATAATTCGTCGCACCAGGCTAAATCTATCTCACCACCCTCGATTGTCGTGATGTCCTGGGCGTAATTGCGGAACCAGACCTGCGATTTGTTCGGAAGGACGGCGGTATTTTCGGAAAAACCGTTCTTTTGGGTGTAGGAAATGTTGGTGATCTTGCTGCGCTTGGCCGTTCGCAGCTCGGCGGGCATGAAATTCCACACAATCGGCTGCTGCATCGAGATGCTGTTGTCGTTTGTGGTCTGGAAGCACCACACGCGGCTCGCGGGTTTCTCGAGCAGGGTGCGAACCACCATTTTTCCGGCCCAAGTGGACTTGCCGGAGCGGTTGCCGCCCAGCACCAACAGGTCGCGGTAGCGTTTGGCGATCTTTTCGGCCTTGGTCCAGTGCTCGGGCTCGTAGCCGTAGCGAATCGGATCCTCTTTTTCCAACCCAATGCGGCGTTCCCTCTCGGCAAGCAGGGCCTTCGCCGCCTCAAAGTCGGCAACGAAAAGCTCCGGCGGGATAAATGGCAGCAGAGGGTGGGCGGTTTGCGTGAATGTCATAGGGCGGCGAGCTTGTCGTTGATGCGGGTGAGCCAATCCGAGGGCTTAGGCTTGGCCTTGTGGGTGCGTTTGGGGCGCTTGGTGGGCTTGGCGGGCTTGGTCGCGGTTTTCTTCGCCCAGGGGAAGGGGCCGAGGTGCGAGACCTCGGCGGTGTTGAAACGGTGGTCGTTGCTGCACCGGCGGCGTCGAATGAACCCATCGCCAACAGAACGGCAGGAGACGACGCGGGTGGGAGATTGGCAAGTCGGGCAGGTCATTGGCTTTTTTGCTTCTTGTAAGAATTCAACGCCTCCATTCGGGCGATTGCCTCATCCACCGAGTAAGCTGGGCGCTCCAGAAAATGCGCCAACCTGCCTGCGATCTCCCTCGCCTCGTCGCGCTCGCGTTCCAGTTTGCGAGCTACTTCTGCATGAACAAACGGCCCGCTACGATCCATTTGCAGATAGCTCCCCTCAATCCGCCCGTAGTGGCTGGAAAGTGCGTATCCACGACTTGCGTCTGTCTCCGGTGTGTCGCTCATTTCGCGCCCTCCTTGATCCGCTCCACCCCATCCCGAAGCTCAGAGACGACTCCAAATTTGTCGTTCTCAAAGTCTATTTCAGCCAAATCGATAGCGCGTTCTGCGATATACATCAGCTCTTTGACTTGATCCAAAGCCTCGTTGCGCTCTTTCGCTATTCTTGCAACATCGCTATTTGCTGCCATGCAAAGCTCAAGTTTATGTCGCGCCTCGTCGCGCTCTCTCTCAAATCGATTAGCGTCAACTTCTAATCGGTCTAAACGATCATACCAGTTATCCGTAACTCGCTCTAAATTCTGCAAATAGGTTAAAGAGTCAATAAATCCATCGGGATGATTTCGATCAATCCATTGGTGTATCGAAGATAGTTCTTTTAGAGCCTCATTTACGCGCTCCTCTTGTATTGCTAATCCACTTGCAACCTCCCTCGCCTCGTCGCGCTCGCGCCGTAGCTGCGCAATCATAGAAAGCATTTCGTTTGGCGTCATCCCTCATACCCCCCATGCAACAGCGCATTCGTCTTCGGCTTCACTGCCACCAACGCACCTCCGGCGTCCACTCCCACCAAGACCGGCTCGTTCGCCCGGTAATAGGTATTCGACCGCACCTGCACATTCACGACTTCGCCGTCGAGGTCTACCCTCAACACACGGGGGTTCTGCGGTTGTCTCCCAGGCGCGGCCTTGCCCATTCTCGGCCACTCAGGAGGCATAGGCGGTTGATCTTGTTTTGTTTCTTGCTTGTTAGGTTGCTGTTTTTTCATAAAATTTTTCGGGAGCTGGACGAGTGGGGGTAATTTTGCGGAGCCAGCGGACCGACCCCCTCCCCCCCCCTGTCGGGCGATTATTGGTTAATAACTTCTGATAACGCCTCTTATAGATAGTGAGCTTGGGTTGATTTGCAGTGACTTACTCGGACGCGTCAGTAATTCCCTTGTTTTTGGGTCCGTTATTGAGACTGAGCGGCAAGTTTGACGGAGGGGTCTCCGCCTCGCTACTGGTTCCCGAGGGAGTCTCGATCTGGAATTCGCCATCGATATCATCGGCCTTCTTGGGGATGCTGTTGATGAGTTCCTCAAACGACAACGCATTGATCTTCTGGTTGATGTTGATGGTGAGCTGTGCTCCACCTTCGCTGTCGCGGATCTTGTCTTGAGCGGTTCCGGCTACGAAGTTGAGCTCGGCGGCTTTCATCTTGCTGACTTGGGTTGGGTCGTTGAGTTTGTCGCGGAGGGCATCGACTGCCAGGCGGCGGACATCTTTCCAGCTTGAGGCTGCAACTTGGGCTTCCTTGTCTTTAGTGTCTGGGTGGTTAGCGATGATGCGGGAGATGACAGCGGGTTTGACTCCCAGCTTTGTGTTGATGGCTGAGACCGTCATGCCCATCAGGTAGAAATCGGCCACGATATCGCACATCTGGCGAAACTGACTGCTCATTGCATCCCAGTTGACCGTTTCTTCGCACGCAGCGGCCTGTTCTAACGCTTTCTCGAGCTTATTAGGCTTAGACCCCATCTCGGACTTAATCGCGGCCTGTGCGCGCCTCTGGAGCTTCCATTCCTTGGCCTCCTCGTAGTTCATCGGGCAACCGGCATCGAACCATTGGGTAGCTGTCTGAACGCTGACATGGAATTCAGCTGCCAGCTTGGTTGCGATGGAGTGTTTCGTTTCGGGTTTGGCGGATCGTTTGGGTTTCATGGTTGGCGTGCTTTCCAATTGCTTGCTTCGACGACGAGTCGGCGGGCTTCCTCGACGGATTGCCAGTAGACTTCCTGCTCGCCGATGTCGCGGGAGTATTCGGGCGGCTCGACATGATCGAGGGCCCAGCGGAGGTAGGTCGCCAGATCGGTGGCGAGTCGGCAGGTGTGGGTGATGCCTGGGTGGTCTTGCCATTCGCGGCCGCAGGCTTGGCAGCCGATGTATGGGTCGTGTTGTTTTTTGGGGGTGTTCATAGTGTGCTACCGCACAAATCTATTTTGCGGCAATTACAGGACGGAAATGACGACGCCGAAAAATTAAGTGCCGCAGAATAATTCCCCCCCTTTAAGGGGGGATTATGCGGCACTAATTTTGCGGCAGTCATCCTGTGCCGCATAATTTCTATTCTGCGGTAATTCTGCGGTAATTCTGCGGCACTTATTTTCATGCTGCTTTGAGTGATTGCTCGGCCTTCTTGGACCGGCGGAGAATTCGTTCGATAGTGTCGCGGGACACGCCATACTTGGCCGTCATTTCGGCATAGAATCCCCGAGCGCCTTGTGGCCATACTGCGTGCTTTGCCACGATCTCAGCCTCATCGAGGGCAGATATCTTTGGCGTGCGTCCGGCTTTACCCTGTGGCTTGCCCTCTTCTTGGGTCTCTTCGGGGAGTTCTGCGACTTCCCAGTGTAGTCCCTTGTCAGCGTGCTTGATGATGATGTCCGTGGTCGGGTGGCCGTGTTCGTCTACTACAGCGGCGCGGTTGCCACGCTTTGCCAAAAGAACCTTGAAAATTCCTTCGTGCTTGGTGGTCTGGAGCACACAGATGGCGCGTGCCCAGTTCGTTAGCTCCGATGAGCCAAGGCCGATGTAGGCGTAGTCATTCGCGTTCCAATGCGCCCGGCTCTTGCTGTCGCTCTGCGGTTTACCGGTGTGGTGACTCCATACCCATGCGAAGCCATGCTCGAAGGCCAGCGGGTTGCATAGCTCGCGCAGGAAGTGCGATGCCACAGCCTGTTGGGAAATATCGTCGCCGATGAATGACAGCAGCGGATCCCCGTAGACCAGATCGAACGGGCCGTGCTTGACGATCAGCTCGCGGATCACCTCGATAAATGCTTCGCCGGTCTGTGCTGTGACGCGAGCCACGATGACATTCTCCCGCAGGATATCCACCGCCTCGCGCTGCGTCATCTTACTTTGCGCGACGACATAAGACATCACGCCTTGCACCACTTCGGCCATGTCGCCCATATCGTTCTCAGCCTGCACGAGCAGGCACTTGAGCTTGTGCTTAGGCTTCATTCCAAAGAACGGCATGCCCAGCGCCCAGGTCATCGCTTGTTGCAGGGTGTAGGAGGATTTGCCGATGCCCGACTGCCCGAGTAGCAGGAGTTGGCCGCCACGGCACAGCCAGCGATTGCCCACCAAGGTGCTGGAGTCGTCTTCGGCCTTGTATTCCCATAGCTGCTCGAAAGTGTGCATCTCCACACCCACCATGGCCGACTTCGGCTTCGCCAGGAGTTTCAGTTCTTCAAGAGCCTCAGCCACAGGCATGCTGCCATCGGCCAGATTCCGGCCTATTCGGGTCGCTTTGCGGGTATTTG
>JBIIPZ010000020.1:0-50460 GCA_044342325.1 Terrimicrobiaceae bacterium | reverse complement strand
CAATTCTCTTCCGTGGAAAACCAATCAAGAAATTCCTCAAAATTCTTAGGATACTTCGGGTCCCTGCGTTCTGACATACCAGAGAATACTACATATTGTGGGCACTTGAGTCAATCAGCCAGGTAGGAAATATTTTGCTGATTCTTCAACTGCCGAATTTGACTACCAAAACGAAATCAACGCAATACTTGGCTCTAAAAGCTACACTATTTTAAGCGCTCAATTGAGACCAAAGTCTTCGCAATCTCAGCTACACGCAAAGCTTCACAATATGGCAAAGTATATTGCCAACAACGAAAAAAAATACAATTCTACTAATTCTGAAATAACAAATTATATATCAAAGTTTAAGTCACTTGAATTCAGAATGAAAAATGCGGCTTCCGGGAGTTCCCTTAGACCTCCGGACCCTGCACTTGTCTCAACGCTTAAATATGATTTAGATAACATACAAAATGAAATTATTCAAAAAGCAAGCGATTGCGCGTCCACTTTTTTATCAACTTGTGAGGAATATCCTGCTGAAATAGAGGAGCTTTTCGCTACAAATACTCCAAAAGTCATTTTAGATAAAATTATGTTCGATAACTTACTCATATTGCTTCGCACATATGAGGCCTACACTAGCGCGTTCACAAACCTCAGAATAGATATTTCTGAGGATGAGAGAAGACTAGTAAAATCAGGCATTGAAAAATTCAAGAAAGATCAATCCAAAAATAATTTGGAGATTGATGAATATAAAGCCTTGATTCGAAAAGTAAGCGAGACTTCAAATGTTTTAAATACCGAACAAAACCAAGAAGGCATATCGGCATCAATTCAACTATATGACAATCATGGAGATAGGCGTGAAATAGTTAGGCAAATTTTAGCGGAAAAAATAACAAAGCAATATGTAGATAAAGTTATTCAATTGCGGAACTCGCCTACTGCTTTTAAATTTAGTCTACCTAAGACAATGTTGTTTTTTGATTCTTCTGATTTGGAGAATTGCAAAAATTTATCGGTCAAGAATTCAAAAGGAATTTTTTATCCAGACTGTTATAAGGAATTAAACAATGGACGAACTGGAGCTGTATCTGGATTAGTGGTTTCAAGTGCCACAAATCAAGGAAAAGTTAACACGTATTCTGTCTCACTTGGGCCCAAAAAGCATTTTGAAAAAAAACCTGAAGTAGGTTTGGAAAATTACTTCGGATCAAATGATAAGCAAGTTTCTATTAATACAAGCGACACAGAAGCAGAAGCATATATCGACAAAGCCTCCAAAGCATCAATTAAAGACTCTTTAGATTTGATTGAGGCAAATTACGATCCTAATTTATTTAGATCGGCTATTTCAATCGCTTTTGATAAATCTTATAACCTCGCTTACGGCGGCGATTCTGCGGGCGTTGCTTTGGGACTTTCCACTCTATCATTTATTAAAAAAATACCAATTGATAAGCGAATTGCAGTGACAGGGTCTGTAAGACGCTTTGGTGATGTTCGCGCTGTAGGAGGAATCTACCAAAAAGCCACAGCAGCTTTTGCTGAAGGCTGCATAGCATTAATTCTCCCCAGTGCAAATATTGAGAATCTGTTTGCCCTTCCTGTAGAAATAATACTGGGCAACCATGTTTTCACGGTTGGTAATTTTGCAGAGGCTTCAGGAATTGTCCAGGTCGGTCACGAAAGAGACAATATTAATGCCATGAGATCAATCAAACTTTACAATTACCCTATAGTCATGGCTTGCAATGGTATGCTTAGAGAAGCTTTATCATTTAGTGAGGCTGCTACGCATACTAACAGAACACATTTTTCTGCCCAAGTATTAAATATGCTTCTTAAATCTGCTGAAATCGCCCCTTCCGATTCCCTTGATGTAAAAACTTTAATTAGTGAAATCAACTCAAATTTGCTTCCAAAAATTCCTGAAAGTGAAGTTACAAAGGTGGAAATACGAAAAGACACAAATCCAGTTTTTAGCGAATTTAATGTATCGGGAATTACTGGCATTGAAGCTATTAATAAATTAGTTAACGAAGTCAAAAAAAATACTGGACTCGAAATCAATTTAATTGTTAATAATATTGATAGAACAAATCTTGAAAAAAATAAAATTTATTTTAATTTTAAAGACGAAGTTTTCTTAGATATTTTGAGTCGCATTTGCACATTGGCAAATGCTAAGTTCCAACAGTCCAATGATCTAATAATAATTAACCCTCGAGATTGATCAAAACTTGCCTCCAGACATTTAATAAGTGTTTATTAATAAGTCTATTAGCAGAATTTCATCCACTCATGGATGACTTGTGAGAATTTCGATCCTTTCAATGCATTCTCAATTGATGAGGTATCAATACTAAAGTGCGCCGACCAAAGACAAAACTTGCAGCCGCAGATTATGTTGATGTTTAAATATTTTCAAGAAACGGACAGTCTTTACATCGAATTGGCGCAACGCCCCGGATTTGATACCCGAGAAATTGAAGAAGGCATTGTTGTGGATATCGACGATAAAGGCCACGCTATTGGCATCGACATTGATCAAGCCTCCAAGCACATGAGCCTGAACAAACTGAACCTTCGCAGACTCCCATTCGAAGTGGAGCAAGTCGCGTAAAACGACGCTCGATGAAAATCAATTACTTTGAAGACACCGACACTGCGCTTTTAGAACTCGGTGCAGGCACACCAACCGAAACAAGGGAGTTATCAGAGGATATCACCTTGGATTTGGACGCTTCCGGTCATGTCATCTCTATCACTCTGGAGCATGCCTGTGCAAAAGGTCTTACGAAGTGATTTGTCTTATAATCTCCCATGCCGATTGAAAAAACAGACACCAAGCGCACTCTGGAAAGCCTGCGCGAGCGTGAAAATCCTTGGTTGAAATCAACTCCCCAGGAACGCCTTTCCGCCATGGCGGTGATTTACCAAACCCACGACGATGGAAAACCTGAATCCCGACTTTCTCGACTTCATTACGCTGTTGGAAAAAAGTCTGTTGAGTATCTCGTCGCGATAATTTAGCTTATTCCGATGTTAGCCGAGGCCGAAATCCAAAGTATGAGCACAACCGAGCGCCTGCAGGCGATGGAGTTGCTATGGCGCTCTTTTTCTGCATCGGAAGACAAACTCCCTTCTCCTGAGTGGCATGGGGAAGTTCTCTCCGAACGCTTGGCAAAAGTGGAAGCTGGCGGAGGAAAATTCCTGACAATTCCTGAGCTCAAGGCCCGACTGGCGTCAAAACGATCATGAGGAAGATTGTTGTCCTCGAAGAAGCGGCTGAGGACATCGAGCAAGGGCGCAAGTTTTACGACCTGCAAGAAAATGGAGTTGGAGATTATTTTGAAGATACCATTGTTTCCGACATCGAGAGCTTGGGACTTTTCCACGGAATCCATTCCAAACATTTTGGATTCCATCGCCTGCTCTCGGAGAGATTTCCATTCGGAATCTACTACCGCGAAACGCCCACTGGCACCGAGGTTTTTGCAATTCTGGATCTTCGCAAAAATCCGGTTTGGATTCACAAGGAATTGAAAAGCAGAAAGTGAATTCGATTAGTCTAACTTTAAAAAAACCATGCCGATTGAAAAAACAGTCACCAAGCGCCCTCTGGAAAGCCTGCGCGAGCGTGAAAATCCTTGGTTGAAATCAACTCCCCAGGAACGACTGGCGGCCATGGCGGTGATTTGCCAAGCCCACGACGATGGAAAACCTGAATCCCGACTTTCTCGACTTCATTACGCTATTGGAAAAAAAGTCTGTTGAGTATCTCGTCGTTGGAGGCTACGCGGTCGGCTTTCACGGTTTTCCGAGATACACGGGAGATATTGATTTCTTTGTCGCGGTGAGCGAGATGAATGCCCAACGATTGATGGAAGTCTTCCAAGAATTCGGGTTTGGCGAGATCGGGATTGAAAAACAGGATTTCCTCAAGCCCTCGTTCATCATCGAAATCGGGCGGGAACCGAGAAAAATCCAAGTCCTCACAGGCATCGATGGTGTGACCTTTGATGAATGCCGCAAAACAGCAGTAGAATGCGACTATTTGGGCCGAAAAATGAGGTTCATTGGATTGGAGGAATTGCTCCGCAATAAAAAAGCCTCCGGCCGCAGCAAAGATTTGATCGATGCCCAAGAGTTATTGCGGAGCAGGTCCTGAATTGGATTTAGAACCCTTGGTTGCTTAACCAGTAAGAAATGAATCCGCCTCCCAAAATTCTTAATGCCGAGATCACGCCCTCCCAGCTCAAAGTGAAGCTGGACTCGGGCATCACCGTGGTCATGCCATTGGAGCATGTGCCAACTCTTCTTCTGGCAACAGAGCAAGAGCGGCAGGAAATGGAAGTTTTCGACCACTCGCTTCACTGGGAATCATTGGATTGCGATTTGAGTGTCGAGAGATTGCTGGCTGGCGCAAAAGAAATGCTCAGCCTCGCAAGCAAGGCAGGTAGATAGAGCGCTTGATGGGCGCGGATTGCGCGCCCGATCTTTTGTGGGGGTGGATTGTTGTGATCGTTGCCTTGACCGCTGTGCGGGAAATCAAAGAGGGTTTGGAGATGAGGTGCGCTATTTCCATTCTATGCTGTCTTCTTTCAACGCTGCTCCTTCGCGCGGCGGAGGATGACACGACTCAAGATGTCGCCGCGCCGTTTTTGTCTCGTGAGACGCTGACTGGAGAGTGGTTTGGCACGAAGCCAGCGCTGTCGGATCGGGGGGTGGAGTTTTTTGCAAGCTACACGGCGGAGGTCTGGGGAAATACTGCGGGTGGGCTTCGGACAGGGTCGGTTTATACTGGGCTGCTGGATATGGGGTCGGAGTTGGATTTGGAGAAAATCTTAGGCTGGCATGGGGCCAAGGCCAGCACGACATGGCTCTGGCTGAGAGGGCAGGATGCGAGCCAGGAACTGGTTGGCAATTTTCTCACGATTTCGAACATTGCTGGATTCGACACGCTGCGTTGCCTGGAGCTGTGGCTGCAGCAAGATTTGCTGGATGAAAAGCTGTCGATTCGCGCAGGTCAGATCACGGCGGATTCGGAGTTTATTGTCTCCGACTATGGGAGTCTTTTTATCAATGCGGAATTTGGTTGGACGGCCCTGGCGGGATCGAACATACCGAACGGCGCGGCTGCCTCTCCTGTTGGCGCTCCGGGTGCGAGGATTGCATTCACGCCGGTGGAGTCCTTCACTTTCCTGTCGGCGGTTTATCAGGGAAATGTCTTCGCGCAGGATGTGAACCGCCATGGTTTCCGTTGGAGGCTGGATGCGCAAAATGGATTCACTTGGATGAATGAAGCGCAGCTGTATTGGGGCAAAGACGGCGCCTGCAAATTCCTACCGGGCTTTGTGAAGGCGGGTGCTTGGTTTCAAAGCGGGCAATATGCGGACGCCCTGACGGACGCGACATCATCGGGGAACTCGGGGTTCTACCTGCTGCTGGACCAAATGCTGTTTCGCGAGAAGGCGGACAGCACACCCGACAGCGACGAGGGGTTGGGATTTTTTGGACGCACAGGCTTCGCTCCACCTGACAGGAATGTGGTCGATTTCTTCTTCGACATGGGGTTCACCTACAAAGGCCTGATACCCGGCCGGGATGAGGATTCCTTCGGACTGGCTTATGGCTTTGCCGCGCTGAGCCCCGAGGCGCGGAAGGACATCGGAGCCGCCGGTGGAGATGGCGCGGTCTCCGAGATGGTCCTTGAGGCCACCTACCAATGCGTCCTGACGCCGTGGTGCATCTTGCAACCGGATGCCCAGCTTATTGTGAATCCGGGCGGCGACAATTCCGCTCCCAATGCGTTTGTCATTGGCGCACGCTTAGCGATTACTTTTTAAAACATGATTCGAAATGTGCTTCTCGACTGGTCCGGCACTCTTGCGGACGATCTCGCTGCGGTGCTCGAGGCGACGAACCTGATTTTTGCAGAGCATGGGAGGGATCCACTCACACTCGACGAATTCCGGCAGCACTTCCGCTTACCTTTTTCCGGGTTCTATGCAGACCTTCTGCCCGAGGCCACGACCGAGGGTCTGGAGGCGCTCTACGAAAAATTTTTCCTTGGCTTAAATGACCGAATCGACCTGCTACCAGGAGCGCTGGATTTCTTGAAATTCTGCAACGCAACGGGTCGAAGAACTTTTTTGCTCAGCACAATCAAGACCTCGCATTTTAAAATCCAAGCCGGTCGGCTCGACGTCGAAAAATACTTCCAGGTCGCCTACACCGAGATCATGGACAAGCGGGAAAAGATTCGCGAAATCCTGGAAACCCACTCGCTTGATCCGAAGGAGACGATGTTCGTGGGCGACATGGTGCATGATATCGAAACCGCCCGCCATGGCGGCGTGCTGGATGTCGCTGTGCTTTCGGGATTCGACCACATTGAAAAGCTCATTCCGGCGAAGCCAACAATCATCGCCCGTGACATCGCGGCCGTGCAGCAATTGCTATGAAAACCACGCCTCTTCTGAGCGAAATTCGCATCGATTCGCTGCGGGTCAAAACTTGGATCGGCGTGCCGGATGCGGAGCGGATGGATGCGCAGGAAATCGAAATTGATATCCGCATCCAGCCGACGAGGAGTTTTGCGGAGATGCAGGACGACATCAACCTCACGGTCGACTATGCCGCCGTCTGCCAGCGCGTCTCGGAAGTCGCCGCAGAGCGCCCGAGGCGACTCATCGAGTCCCTCGCACAGGAAATCTGCGAGATGATTTTAAAGGAATTTGCTGCAACCTCGGCCGAAGTGGAAATCCGGAAATTTATCCTGCCTGAAACGCGGTATGTGGCAGTGCGCTGGTCGTGCCTCAAGGCTTAGGCACGACCGGAGAGGATTCGCTCCAAGGCCTCCACTGGCGACAAGGCTAAGAAGTCCGAGTGCAATTGAAGAAGCCCCTGTTGATCCTTAGCCGTTCGCATGAGCTTCGGTTCCGCATTTCCAACCAGCCAATTGCTCGCACGAAGGAGCCGACCGCTTGGATAGGGGCCGCGAAGGCGCTCCAACTCACTGCGGGCTATGTCGAGTGACTGTGAGGGGAGAAAGGCATTAATGAGAAGGTCTGTGATGCGGTCACTGCCGATGAGGGCGACGGGTTTGGAGAGTTCGGCGGCGCGGAGATTCCAGTGTCGCCGCCAGTAGGGATGGTCGAGATTTTCCAGGAAAGCGCGGAATCCCTTGGCTCCACTTTCCTGGGTGGCTTTTCTGAGGGAGGCAAAGCCGGTTGCGACTGCGGCGAGAGCGCCCAAGCGGCGGTGAGGGTGGTTCGAAGGCCGTATGCCTGAGAGTTTCCACATTTTCGAATCGAGCACGATTCGCGTCATGGCATCGCGTATAGTCCACCACTCGTCCCAGAGGGGCTTGAGGTAGCGGCGGGTCACATCGTCTGCGTCATCGAAAGATCGCGGCTCCAAAAAGCCGGCAAGGCCGAACAGCAGGGCTTCTCCTGACACACCACCCGCACGGCGCAGACCGGCGCGCTGGGCAGTGAGCAAGAACGGGATCGCGTTGTTCTTGTAGCCGAGACCGGTGGCGATGGCGTGGAACATCGCGGCTTCGGCCCCATGCAGCGAAATGGCGCGGGCATGAGCGGAGTGCTTGTTTCGAAGCCGAAACTCCGCCGCCTCGGAAATCATGTGCACGGCATCCTCGATGCTCACATACTCTGCGAGATTCGTTTCATTTGGTTCTGGAGGCGTATCCACCACCAGGCGCGCTTGTGTCACCGCACGATGCTCAAGAGTCCGGGCGAAAGCCTGCTCGCGGGAGCCCTCGATAAAAAGGTGAAGAATGACGTCGGAGAACGAGGGATTTAGAGCATGGCCGTGGCGCTCCCAATCGCGGGCCTCGCGGTCGACCTCGATATCCCCCGTTTTTTCGCCGGATTTTTCAAAGTGGATGACTGCGCCTTTGAAGTCAGGCCCCGCCTCGCGATTCCATTCCCCGAAGTGGAGAATTTCAAACGCCTCGCCGTCTGTCGTGCGCCATTTCGTTCCGTATTCGCCATTGAAGAGCCTGGCTTGAATTTCGATTTCGCCCTGTCGCATGCCGCCTTCGCGGAGGTGGCATGACCGCCGAGCGGATTCATAGCGGGAACCATCGAGTGCTTTCACAGGTCGGGATAGGGCAAGTTGGGAATTTCCGCAGGAATCTGCGGCAAGCTTGGAGCGGGTTTGACGAGTGATGAATCATGCCCGGTGCCGTTATCCGCCGGAATGCGCGAATCCGGCATCAGAGGAACGGGCGCGGCAGCTTTGTGGGCCACCTCCGATGCTGCCTCGATGCGCCGCATGGCAGCGGAGGTCTCCATCTCGATACGCCGACGCGCCTCGGGATTCGAAGTGAAAGTCAGCGCGTCGCGAAAGGAACCCACTGAAGCCGAGGCATTCCAAGCATCGAATTGAGCGGCCCCAAGAGCTTCCAGAAACATTCCATCGCCCGTTTCTCGGGCAGCCTCATAGAGAGGAACAACGGCATCCAGAATGTTACCTTTTGCATTCAGCGTGATGCTACGGAATCGTCGCCAGGGATTTGGCGGACGATTCCTCGGATCGTAAAATTCATTCCAAACCGTGTAAGGTCGATAGAGCGGATCACCGATCACCACACCCATCCAAGAAAGGGCGCGCATCGACATGTAGGCGCTCTCGGCCAGAGTCAGTCCACTCATGAGCCGATCCTGAAAAACATCCAGGTTCGCCGTGAGCGAGAGGTAGGGTTCGTAAACATTGCCCAGCGTGGCTGCCGCGCCGCGTGCGATGAGTGGCCCGCACCAATTGTTGGTCGTGCTGCGAAGTGTGCTCGCACTGTAGGAGTGCAGGTGGACCGCTATAGCTCCGGGCTTGAATTGAAAATCCTGCCGAGCAAAGGGCCCCGTCGCATCGCCCGCATACCAACCGAAATAAACAGCCGCATCGGTCACGGGGAAGTCTTCTCCAAGCGTGGAGGGCAGGTTGTCAAAAATCGTCGGCACACCGCGCTGGCGGAGGATTTCGACCAGATGGCGCATCCAATTATCACCCTCGGTGTAGCCGCCGCTGGTTATGTCCCTGCCATCAATATAGGCCCAACCCCAGAGACCTTCTTTTTCCGCCATGAGGGAGTCGTCAATCATGGCCCGCACCATCGAGCCAGTGGGGGCATCGAGGCGCGCTGGAAGCAGCATTCCAGGAAAAACCGAGTCATCCAGAATCTGTGTGAAGCGGCCAAAGTAGGGATTCTCCACCACACTTGCGGGCATCCAATCCTTTACACCAAGCGCGGCAATCTCGCTATCCACCGACGCGTCGTTGCGCGATGAGATCGCTGGCGGGATGTTACGCGTGTCCGTGGGCGGACGAATGGATGGATCCGCTGCAATTTTGAGTGGCATGCCTCGCATGATGGCCACAAAGCGAATGGAAGTTTCCACCACGGCTTTTTTGTTACCCTCGACGCGCGCGGTTTTCCACCAACCGTTGGATTCCATTTTTTCCCGCAGCGGAGCGGCAATGGTGCGATCGAAATCGGCGCGAGAGATTTCCTCCGAGGCCGGGCAGGAGAGCCCCACAATCTGATCAGGAGGGATGTCCCGCTTCAGGGCATAGTAGCGGGCGAGTTCCTCGGACTCCGGGTCGCTCGAATTGAAAAGAACCAGTGTTGCAGCCGACAGGCTATTCCTTGCAAAAGCGGATGCCGCCGAGAGACACATCAGCAGCACGAGCAGGACGGCGCGTTTAGAGATGAAGGCGAAGACCATCGTAGGCGAGTCGAACATCCGGAGCGAGGCTAGCCTCAGTCTCGGCGTGGCCGAGTTCGTGGCACATGTGAATGAAATAGGTTTGGCGGGCACCGATGCGGCGTGCGGCATCAAGCGCGCCCTGGACGGTGAAGTGAGTTTGGTGGGAGTGGTGTCTCAGCGCATCGATGACGAGCACCTCAACACCTCTCGCCGCTTCTTCGGCAGCAGGAGGCACCTCGGCACAATCGGTGTAATAAGCAAAGAGGCGTCGGCCGTTTTTTTCAAAGACAAAGCCATTCGTGGTCATGCGACCATGGGGCAACTCGACAGGCACGATATCAAGCCCACCCAGCGAGAAGGGACCATCCACCACCTGAGGTTCGGGGCGAATGTAATTGGGAAACCGTGCGGTGCCGTCAAATGCGTATTGAAAGACGCGGGCGAGGCTTTCGAGGGTTGGCGCGGATCCGAAGATCGGCATGTTTTTATTTTCCAGTTCGCAGAAGCGCCTCAGATCATCAAATCCAAGAATGTGGTCGACATGGGCATGGGTGTAGAGCACCGCATCAACACGGGAGATCTCCTCCCTTAGGCACTGGGTGCGGAAATCCGGCGTCGTGTCCACGATGAAAGAAAAGCCGGGCGTCTGGACATGGATGGAGGTGCGAAGGCGCTTGTCGCGCGGATCGACGGATTTACAGACTTGGCAAGCGCATCCGATCACTGGAATACCGTGCGAGGTCCCTGTTCCTAAAAATGTGATTTGCATCTGTTGCATCGCTTGGAATTCGCAACAGAGGGTGGCATAGTCGACGAATGTCCGCAACGCTGGCATCTCTTCGCATCCGCAATCTCGCTCTCGTGGAAGACCTCCTTTGGGAGCCTCCTGCAGGCTTTGTCGCAATCACCGGCGAGACCGGTGCAGGAAAATCCATCATCCTCGGCGCGGTGAAACTCCTGCTCGGCGAGAGGGCCGAGAAGTCGCTGGTGCGCGCGGGGGCCGATGCCTGCGCGGTGGAGGGGCTTTTTCAAATCCCGGCAGAGTCCCGCGTGCATGGCATAATCGAGGAAGGCGGGGCGGAATCCTGCGAGGATGGCGCTCTGGTCATCAAGCGCACAGTGTCCACTGGCGGCGCGGGTAAGCAGTTTGTGAACGGCTCCCCTTGCACGCTAACCCTGCTGCGGCAGCTCGGGGATTTGCTAGTAGATCTGCATGGTCCGCACGACCACCAGAGCCTTTTTTCAAGGGATCAGCAAATGTTGGTTTTGGACTCCTTCGCGGGAGCGGAGTCGCTTCGCTCGAATTATGCCGCTCGGCGCCGCGAGTGGATGCACCTCACGACTGAAAAAAAGCGCCTCACGGAAAATGCCGAGGCCCTCGCGAGGGAACTCGATCTTCTCTCCCACCAAGTCGCCGAAATCGACGAAGCCGCGCTACAACCAGGTGAAGAGGATCAACTCCTCTCACGCCAACGCACGGGAGCCAACGCGCACCGCCTTTGCTCGATTTGCGCCGATCTCACCGGCCTGCTCTCGGAATCCGAGGACTCGCTCACATCCCGCTGGGGAGATGTGTCGCGGTTAGCGAGGGAACTCCAGCGCTTGGATGCGCAAACGGAACCCCTGAGCACTGCTGCGGCTGCCATTTTTGAATCACTGCAGGACCTGACAAGGGATATCGACCGCTATTCATCGACTCTGGATGCGGATCCCAAGAGTCTGGAGACCATCGAGGCCCGGCTCGACACCATCCAGAGCCTGAAACGAAAATACGGCTCCACTGTCGAAGCAGTGATCGAATTCGGGGCGGATGCCTCCGCGAAACTGTCACAGCTGAAAAATCGCGAGGAACGCGGCGCGGGCCTGGATGGCGAAATATCCGAAGCTCGAAAAGCCCTCGACTCCGCTGCGAAGAAGCTCAGCCAAGCACGGCGCAAAGCCTCTCCCAAGCTCTCTGAACTGGTGAAGACCCATCTGGCCGACCTGGGATTTGCAAAAGCTGGATTCTCGATCATTTTCGAAGACCTCGAGGAGGCGTCTCCTCTAGGCATCGAGCAGGTGGATTTTCTCTTCGCACCGAATCCCGGCGAGCCCGAGCGCCCGCTTCGCGCGATCGCATCCAGCGGCGAGATTTCGCGAGTCATGCTAGCCTTGAAGACCTCTCTCGCCGCGCAGGACAGCGTTCCCGTGCTGATTTTCGACGAGATCGACGCCAATGTCGGTGGAGAAATCGGAGCCAAGGTTGGAGCCAAGATGAAAGAACTCGCCGCATCGCACCAAGTCTTCTGCATCACCCACCTCCCGCAGGTCGCGGCTTCAGCCAAGTCGCAATTCATGGTCTCCAAGGACACCAGCGGCGAGCGCACCCGGACGACTTTAGTATCCACCACCGGACCGGACCGCATCAGCGAAATCGCACGAATGCTTGGTGGACAGGCCGAATCCGCCCGAAAACACGCGAAGGCCCTCCTTTCCGGAAAATAGTCCTTTTGCACAAATGACCTGAGGCTTACTTTTGCGAAGGAAAACCAATTGTGCATCGCTCAAATCCAAACATCTCTGAGACCGTCTCGACGCCTCCTCTGAATGATGACGCGTTGAAGTCGGAACTCCGAAAACTCCGGCAGTGGAAACTGCGCATGGAGGGGGCCATGCAGTCTGCAGAGCAGATCTTGCGCGAATGGGACACTGCCGTGGATGAAACGATCTACTCGGGCGCGATGGAGCGGATTCTTGGAATTTTCCCGCACGAGATAGCCGGACAATTTGAAATCTGGATGCTCCTCATCCATCCAGACGACCGCATGGCCTACCGCCGCGAAATCGAGCGTGTTCTTGCCGAAGGCGGGCCGTTTGAAGCGGAATACAGGGCACGAAAAAAGAGCGGTCTCTACACCATTCTTCTCGAGCGTGGATACTTCATAGCTCCGGCAGAAGGGAGCAGCCCCGTGCTCTGCTCGGTGATCACGGATGTCGCGGATTTGCGTGAGATGGAAGCACGCCTCAGCAGATCGCAGCGCGCTGAGGCCTTCAGCAAGCTCACTGGCGGCGTGGCGCATGATTTCAACAACATGCTCTCCGTCGTGATCGGCTACGCACAAATCCTCAGGGATGAAATGCCGGAGACAAACGAACTGACCGGCTTCGTGGGGGAGATCGAAAAGGCCGCGCTCCGCGCCTCCTCACTCACGAACCAGCTTCTCGCCTTTAGCAAACCTCCGGCCATTCGCCGAGGCTCGATCAATATCGGCGAGCTTTTAAATGATGTCGTCAAAATGCTGCGCCGCCTGCTGGGCGAACAGATCGAACTGGTCATCGACATCGAGCCCGGCCTGCCCGCCGTGCAGGCCGACCGCAGCCAAATCGAACAAGTTTTCATCAACCTCGCCGTAGCCGCACGTGAAGTGATGTCCCAAGGCGGGCAACTCAAAATCAATGTAGCCCGGGATGTGATTCAAGACGCCCGCCGCATCGCGCAAAAATCCCTGCCGCCAGGCAATTATGCCCGCGTCTCACTGACCTACTCTCCAAAATCAGGCCGAGGAGTTTCAAAAACCCTCGAAAAAAACCGTAACATCGCCACAGCGGCAGAGGTTATCGAAGAAAACGAAGGTCGGCTTGAGATCCCAAGTGCTGCGCATGGTTTGAGCCGATTGGATCTCTTTCTGCCCAGCGTCCAGGAAGCCCCGCCCAAGGCCGATATCCATACCGTGGGGAGAACAACCGCTCCGGCCACGATCCTTCTGGTGGAGGACGACTCAGCCATTCGAAGCTTCGCCCGCACCGTCTTGCAACGCCTTGGCCACCGCGTTGTGGAGGCAGAGGACGGCGAGACGGCGCTTTCCTATTTCGAAGACAATGAGGCATTCGCGCCGGATTTGGTTTTCACCGACATGGTCATGCCTCGCATGGGGGGACTTCAACTGGCCCGCAAGATCGAAAAAAAATGGCCGGAGACAACTTTTCTCCTGACCTCGGGATACCCAGATCAGCAGGAAATAGCCAAGGAACACGAAACGGACTTTGCCTTCCTCCGAAAGCCGTTCTCCGTGGGTGATCTGATATCCAAAGTCGGCAGCCTGCTGGAAGGCCGCGTCTCTCAGCAATAAACCAGCAACTGACGGAGGAGTGTCGAGGAACTGTTGTAGTTCCGGATTTTTGCGATGGTATTTTCGTCGAGATGGTAGCCCTCGGCGACGAGCAGAACGCCAGTGGGACTGTAAATGCCGGAGGCGAGTTGCATGCCGACATCCAACTCGTCCACCATCACTTCGCGAACCAGACGCGGCAGGGGGGTCGCCTGGGCACACTTGAGGAAAAGCCTGGTGGCATCGGGATCGAAAGCCGTGCCCGACTGCTCGAGGATGCGATCCACGGCCTGCTCCTGAGGAAGTCCGCAGGTCACATAATAGACAACAACCGCGAGGCAGCGCGCCGTCCAGGGAATCATCTCCCCGGCGAGGCCATCAGGAAAACCGGTTCCATCGAAGCGCTCGTGGTGGGCGCGAATCGTTTCCCCCACCGGCTTCAGGAGGTCCACAAAGGATGCCAGAGTCTGTGCATGGATCGTGTGGTTGAGGAAAACCGTCTTCAACTCCGGCGACATGTCCTCGGAGTTGTTTTGAACAGCGGACATGAATCCGTGCGGCACGGCGGTGAGGCCGATGTCGTAGAGCCGCGCGCTCACATCCAGCACATGCTTTTGCTCCTCGTTGAAATAGTGGGTCTGCGCCATGATCTGGCAGATCCCCGTGGCGGCCTTAGCCTGTTCGCCGAGGAGGGGATTGAATGTCGTGAGGATACGCTGGCACAGCTCCAGCGAGCGGCTGAAGTTTGTTTTCAGCGCCTCATGAGACAGGTCGATTTCTTTTTTCCCCGCCTCGAGTTCCTTGAGCTGGCGCTCGAGCTGGAGGTTTGCCGCAGAGAGGCGTTCGTTCAACTCCTGCGTTGTTTTTTCGAGGGATCGGTTGGACTCGATGAGCTCGTAACGCTGCACAGCGTTGTGCAGAGTGGCGATCATTTCAGCGGAAATCCACGGCTTCGTAACAAAGCGGAAAATCTCACCGCTATTCACCGCCGAGGTGACGACATCGAGCGACTTGATGCCTGTAATCAATATACGCGAGGCCGAGGGCTGAATCCGCGCGATGCGATTAAGCAACTCCGAGCCCATCATGTCCGGCATGTTGTGATCGGCAATGATCACGGCGAATTTGCGATCCACCGCCAAATGCAGGGCCTCCTCGCCACTCGTGGTGGTCATGGAATGATAGCCAGCCCGCGTCACCAGATCCTCAAGGACTTTGAGGATGATCGGGTCGTCGTCGATAGACAGAATGGAGTAAGAGGATTTGTTCACGGGTTGGGAGTCAGGTTAGGTATTGAGGTTGTGCAGAGGAAAAAGCATCACCACATCGGAGGTGTGAGGAGACTCGCCCTTAGAGAATAGCAGGCGTCCGCCCGCTTCGCCAACGAGAACCTCCGCCGCAGCCATGGAAAGATCTGAAGATTGATTCCTCGTCTGGAAATCATCGATTTCCGCAACAGAAAGGGCCACGCAAGGCAATCGAAAGGAAACGCCAACGCAATCACCCGCCGAGGTGGATTTTCCAAAATCCGCTTCCGACAAATCCTCCGGGCACAGAACAGCCATCGGAATTTCGATCTTGCCCTCGGGATAGAGCCCCCTCAAGCAGGTAGCCAAAGTCAGCAAAGCCACACGGAAAGCGTATTCGGAGACGTTGATATAAAGGGCCGACTCGGGAGCGGTCAGGGTGATGCTGGCTGTTTTTGGAAAAACAATGCGCAGAAGGTCGACCTGACCGGCAACAAGGGCTTGGGCTTCGTGATATGTTTGCTCGCGCTCTGCGGCGTTGAGGTAAATCTGCGTGATGCGGCCAAGCACTTCCTTGATGCGTTCGACGCCGACTTGGATTTCCTGGACGCTCTCAGCCAGCGGATGAGAAGCGTCGAGCACTTCGCGGCAGCTTTCGAGATTGAAGTAAATGCCGGTGAGTATGTTATTGACCTCGTGAATCAGGCCTGGAGTGAGAGCGGCGTTGATTTCGTTGGAAGCGCGGCTTTGCGTTTTTTTTTCCAGAGAGTCTGACGAATCCGCTCCACGAGCGGTTGTATCAAAGAATCCGCTCATTACCGTGCAGGCGCGGCAACCGGCGCTGGAGCAAGACTCGAAAAAGCCTCGTGGGCCACAAAGGCGGCATACAGGCGCGGGCTTTGAAGGATGATTTGGTTTCCGCTTCCCTGCTCACGCTGCCTGCCCTTGGGAATCTTGTCGCTGACATATCGCATCTGGAGTCCCGAGTCGGAAAACTGGGTAGCTAACTCGGAGACATCGGGTTCCGCCGAATCAAGAATACCATCCGCCATCCACAGGATTTCCATTGTTTTGACATCCACAATCTTCGACCTCACCCCGATAGCAAGCGGACGGTAGGGACGGAAGAGCGTAAAGTCCGTGAAAAGAACGGCATCGGCTCCGTATTTCTGGCGCAACATGGCCATGACGGATGAGGGGATAATCTCGGAAGAGGAAACCGCCTCGCGATTGATGAGCGATGCCATGTCAGTGCGACTGACTTGAACGATCTCGTATTTCACGACCTTCGACAACTCCGCGCGGAAAATGCCATCCATATCGCGCTGGGTCTGGTCGATCGGCCGCGTGGAATAAATGGGGAGGACTGCAAGACGGCGCATTCCCGCAGGCCAGCGAATGCCAGCGCTTGCGGAGAGATCCTGCGGCGGAAGCGACATCGTCGGATCAGAAATCTGCTGAATTCGGCCAGAGCGATTGGGTTTATCATTTACGGCGCGAGTAGAAGGATTCGAGCAGGCCACGAGGGAGAGGGCGGCCAAAAGACAAAGGATTCGAAATGTCATACTCCCCTACACAGCAATTTTCATGCCTTGAACAAATGCCTCCGAACTCGCCCCGCGCGCCGGCGACTGAAAGCAGTAGGCAAACTAGAACTTTCGGCTTGCCGGGGCAGGCTTTCTCTTTAGTTTTTAGCGTCAGGTTCAGTTCTCCGTATGGCACGGGAGTTGCTGAACACATGGAACTTCATATGCGCCCCATCCAATCAACCGACCAAAAATCCGCGCTTTCCGCCGCGTTACATCGGGGTCTCTCTCTCGCGAGCTTGGCCTTGGTCTTCAGCCTAGTATCATTGAGTTTGAGCTCTTGCTCCTCCTCTCCAAAGAAAAAAACAAGCCCGCAGGTCTCGGCGATGCCGCAAAAGCTGCCAAAGCCCGCCCCGATGCGTGTTGCGCAGGATACCAACGCACGCCGCAAGCCCCCTCTTCTTCCAAAAACCATAGTCAACATCCCCGAGAAGGACGATGTGCCCGCGATGGCAAGCGACTCCGATTCCGTGAGCGAGTCCAGAGTCGTTGACAGCACGACGCCGAAGTTCATCAACAACGAGCAGACGCAGGACTTCTTCCAAGGCGCAGGGGATGGCCCCGCTGGAGAGACCGTTCTGGGATCCTTCTTTGACACCGTTTTCCGGCCCGCAAACGCGGCCAACCAACCCGTCAGCAGCACCTCATACAAAGTCGAATAACCATGCGCCGCCTTACCGGACTTTCCGCACTCTTCCTCGCAGCCGCAGCCCATGCGGAAATCGCCGCCCCACCGCCCATCGCTCCAGATGCCGCGCCGCAGAGCGCAGCGGCACCGGCCTTGATGGAAAGCCACGCCGCCCCCCCCCTGCAGAATTCTCTCACGCCCACCGCAAGCCCAGCCGGCATGGCTGTGCCGATCGAATTTGATGCACTGGAAGTCGAGCTTGATGAGAATCCCGCCTACGCTCCGAGCCTCATGGCCAGCGGAGCCAGCGTAGAAGCGCTCGAGCAGGAAATGCAGCAGGCCATAGAGAATGGCGACCCGGCTCAGGCGGAAAAATTATTCAACCAAATCCTCCGCCTGTCTGCTCCTGAAAAACAAAAACGCAACGCCCTGTTGCTCATGGCCCGCAATTTGGAGGATAAACAAAAACAACCCGCCAAGGCCGCCGTTGTTTACGAGCAGTTCGTCAATCTCTTCCCAAGCGATCCAGAGGCTCCCGACACGCTTCTGCGACTCGGGCGGATTTACCGCGAGAACGGCGCCTACTCCAGTGCCTTGAACAAATTTTACAGCGTTTTGTATTCAGCGCTCCAAGTCAAAACCGGCGAGGAATACACCGACTCCTCACTGCGGGCAAAAATGGAGATCGCGCATACGCACTTTTCCGCCGGCGACTACAAGGCCGCTGCCGAACTCTATTCGCGCCTGAAGCTCGTGAAAATGACACAAGCCGAAGCCAGCGAAGTTGCCTTCCGTTCCGCTTACATTTCTTACCTCTCAGGCCAATTCACAAACTCCCTCACAGGCGCTGAAGGCTTCCTTGCCACCTACCCCACCAGCCCCCTTGCCCCAGAAGCCCAGTATCTCCGCGTGCAGTCCCTCCGCTCCCTTGGCCGAAAAGAGGAAGCCATGAAGGAAACCATCAAGCTCCTCCAAGCCGGCCGCGAATTCGGAAAGAAGAAACCTGCCGTATGGGCCTACTGGCAGCGCAAAACTGGAAACGAAATCGCCAACGAACTCTACGAGACCGGCGACACGCTCGGCGCCCTTTCCGTCTATCAAAAACTCGCCGAACTCAACGATGCCCCGAATTGGCGTGGTCCCACGGTCTACCAGATCGGCCTCTGCTTCGAACGCCTCCGGCACCACGCCCGTGCCCGCGAAGCCTACCGCTACATCATCGACAAAATCCCGGTCAATGCCCCCGCCGCCGAAGGCGACGCCATGGTCGGCATGAACCTCGCCACCCTCCGCGACATGGCCCAATGGCGCCTCGATAACCTCGACTGGCTCGAAAAAACCGAACGCGACCTCTACCCCCTCCTCGACAAGGAAACCCCAGGCAGCGACCTACAACCCGCCTTCCTGAAAACCGAAAAACCCGCAGCCACCCCCCCATCCCCTTCTGAATCCACCCAGCAAGCCGCAAACCAAATCGCCCCGCCCAGCGCAGTGGCGCGCTGAGTTTTGCAGGAACCTCAGCGGCATGACTGAGAGATGGGTGATGCCAATTTCCTGCTGTGGCACAGGAGTTGCTGAGTAATCGAACAACACTATGAATCCTCTCCTCGCCATCACAGCCGCAAAACTGGGCAGCAATATTTTGGGCAGCATCGCCGGCAACTCGGCCGAGAAGGCTCCGAGTGCGGCGGAAATGAAAAAAGCCGCTTTTGCACAAGTTCTCGCCAAAGCCACGAACACTCCAGAATACAAAAACATGCAGCGCCTCAGCGCCGAGGGGATCGGCAGCCGCTCGGATGTCGAAATGACACTGCAACAAATGTCGCAGAAAATTCTTCAATCCCCTGAAATTGCGAAGGCGCTGGAAGGAAGCTCGGAGCCGTTCGATCTGAAATTCCTGCCTGATGGAAATGTGGCTCTCAAGAAGGCCGATGGAACCGAGAAGATTTTTAAATTGGACGGAAACCTCAAGGAAACCGCTCAAAAAGCCATTTCGATTATTGAAAGCGCAAAGATCGCTTATCCTAGCGGACTGGCCTCATCGAAGGAACCAGGCGGCTCAATGCACATTGTGCCGGGCGCCAAGGCTACGCTCCAAGCTTAAGCCCTGATTCAATATTCGGTTCTCGATGCGCGGGAAGCCGTCCATTTTTTGATACCGCGAGCATTCCGGTAGCGTTGCATTTGCCCTACTCCCTCCGGCTTGCGGACTGAAATTCTAATCGCTGATCTGAATCAACTGCGAGATTGAGACGCGCTGATATCATCGACAAAAAATCGAGCAGTGGGGGAAAACACATGCCGCATTCGAGATGGCAATCAGTGCCAACTCGAACTGGACGCCCATGCTCTCTTGGCTTTTGCGTCTCACACTATTTCTTTGCACGCCAGGATTTCTAAGATGCGTTTCTGGCCAGAGTGAAGCCCGTTGATCCAGCCCAACCACCCACTCAAAGAACAACTCGGCAAGTTTTGCCGTTTTAGAAATCCCACCGTGGCATCTTCTGCCATGCCCATTTTTTCAAGTTGCATCGCACCTTGAAAATCAAGCCCGGAGTGTCTTTTTACGAGCCCTCCGGAAGCTGGCACAGGTTCTGCTAAACATAGAGTCATGGAAATGGTGGCCTCTCTCTTCAGCAGCGATAATTATACCGCTGTGAAAAAAATGATGGATGTTTCGGCTCTTCGCCACGCATCGATCGCTAGTAACCTCGCCAATGTTTCGACCCCGGGCTACAAGCGCGTGGACATGAGCAGGTCGTTCGAAGATGAGTTGCGCGCCAGCATCAAATCCCGCAATGCCGATGAAATTGCGGAGGCCTCGCCCCGCACCGAAGTCGATACGCTCACCCCATCGACCCGCGCCGATGGAAACAATGTGCAGATTGATAGCGAGCTTCTTGGCCTCACAAAAAACACGATGAATTTCAATGTGCTCACAGACTTTGCCAGCGGTTCGTTAAAACAACTCCGTCACGCCATCACGGGCCGCCCAGCCTGATTTTCCTAAATCAATCGCAGAAAAAATCTTCTTATTATGAATGTCATTTCCGCCAGCAGCATCACCGGCAGCGCTCTCGACGCCGAAAAAATGCGCGTCGATATCGTTTCGCAGAATATCGCGAACGCCAACACGACCAAGGGTATCGACGGCAAGCCCTACCAGCGCCGCATAGTGGCATTCGAATCCCTTCTCGACGCCGCGGCCGGTCCGAATATGCAGGGCGTTCGCCTTTCGGAAATCAAACGCGATGAAACCCCCGGCGAGATCATCAACAACCCGCAGCACCCTCACGCGGACGATGACGGCAATGTCACCATGCCGAATGTAAATATTCCATTTGAAATGGTGGACATGGTCACAGCCACCCGCTCCTACGAAGCCAACCTCGCCGTCGTGCGCAACGCCCGCCAGTTGGCCACCCAAGCCCTTTCCATCGGCCGCTAACATTTTAGAAACCTTTAAATATGAACATCTCCGCCATCCCCTCCAACATTCCTACCATGACAGCCCCGCTCACCATGCGGAATTTCCAGCCCGACATCGAGCGCACCAACTCGCTGAAAGAATCTGGTTTATCCGCAGGAGGAACACAAGTCGGCGGTGCGGATCCATTCGGTAACATGATGAAAAAATTTGTTACTGATGTGGACGACAAAATGAAAACATCCGCCACTGAGAAAACTAAAGTCCTCACAGGCGAAGCCACGAATCTTCACCAAGCCATGATCGCCGGCCAAGAATCCAGCGTGGCTTTCACGCTCATGGTCGAGCTTCGCAACAAGCTCGTGGAGAGCTATCAGGAACTCATGCGCGCCCAAGTCTGAGTTACTTGGCGCTAAAACACTACTCGTTGTCTCGATAGGATGAAACAAGCACTCCAGCAAATTACCAAAATTTGGAGCGAACTGAGCCCGACCCACCGTGTCATTGTATCCGCCGCAGGCGTCGCAGTGATATTGGGGATCGGTGCCATGCTCTTCTGGGCCCAAAAGCCTGATATGAAGCTCCTCTACGGCAAACTCGGCGAAAAAGAAGCCGCCGAGGTGGTCAAAGAACTCGAGGAGCAGAGCATCCCATTTCAAATCGGCGGGGGAGGAAGCTCGATCTATGTGGATTCCAAGGATGTTTACCGAGTCCGCATGAACTTGGCAGCAAAGGGTCTCCCAACCGCAGACGGCGTGGGATTTGAAATCTTCGATCGAAGCAATTTCGGCATCAGTGACTTCGTTCAGCGCACGAACTACACCCGCGCCCTCCAAGGCGAGCTGAGCCGCACGGTGGCCCAGATGCAGGGCGTCAAGTCCGCACGCGTCATGGTTGTCCTTCCCGAGAGCCGACTCTTAGTTCGGACTACAGACTCTCGTCCAACAGCTTCGGTTTTTGTGGACACCGGCAGCGCCCAACTTGACAAGGCCGCCGTCAATTCCATCCGCTCGCTGGTAGCCAGCTCAGTAGAAGGCCTGAAAGTGGATGATGTCGCAGTGATTGACAACGCAGGCAATGTTCTTTCCGAAGATTTGAAATCCGACCCCCAGCTGGGCAATGCGGCAAGTGTGGTGAAATATAAGCAACAAACCGAGGAATATCTTGCCTCAAAGGTCGAAAGCATGCTCGCGAAGGTTCTGGGTGCCGGAAATTCCGTGGTTCGCGTTTCGGCAACAATCAACACCGAGGCAGCAACGATGACCGAGGAGCGTTTCGACCCGGAGGGTCAGGTTCCACGACAGGAGGTCACGGTCGAGGACAGCTCCTCCACCAATGAAAGCAGTGCGGAGCAGACCCAAGGAGCAGGGGTCGCGGCGAATACAGCAACCCAACCGGCTCAGGCCAACAAGCCCGGCCCAACGAAGGCAAGCAATACCTCCCGCTCGTCCAAGACGCAGAGCTACGAGATCAATAAAACTCTCACGAACACGGTTAAAAACCCCGGTGAAATCACAAGGATCACCGCAGCAGTGTTCCTAGCGGAAAAATCCTCTGAGACCGGTGAACTCACCCCTCGCACACCTGAGCAGATCAATGAACTTCGCAGTATGGTGATCAATGCCTTGGGCATCGAAGTTCCAAAGAACGAAAATCCTGCCTCTTTTGTTTCCATCAAGGAAGTGGCCTTCCCATCATCGGTGACAGCTGGAGCTCCTCTCACAGACCAAGTGAGCGGCTATGTCGAAATGATCCGCCCGATCGCCGCCCTGGCCATCGCCGGCATCGTCTTCGCTATTTTCTTCTTCATGCTCCGCCGCGCGAAGCCTGAGGAAATTTCCTTTGAACTTGTGAACGAAGAAACCAACACACCGCAACCAGCGGGCGCACTGCCGGACATCGGTGGCGCTGAAGACCCCGCATCCTTCCTTCCGGCCGCAAAAAACCTCAAGGTCTCGCCGGAACTTCTCAACTCACTCATCCGCCAAAAACCGGAAAATGTGGGAGCCACCCTCCGCGAGTGGCTCATCGACAAAAACAACTCTTAAGCCATGCCTACCGCTGAATTTGAAACGATGTCCAAAACGCAGAAACTCGCTGCGTTTTTCATCATTGTCGGCCCCGACTTGGCTCCCGAGCTGATGAAACAACTTCGCGACCCGGAGATCGAAGCTGTGGCTCGCGAAATGGCCACGATGGATGTCGTGGATTTCAAGCTCCAAGAGAAAGTCCTCGACGAATTTTGCGGCCTGATCGGCGACGGCCTCTCCACGGCCCTAGGTGGCATGGCGTTTGCCCAGCGCGCCCTCGAGGCAGCCCGAGGTCCTCAAGCCGCTTCCAGCATCCTTCTGCGGGCCCTTCCAGCCAGCAACTCGATCGATGCCGTCCGCGAACTCAGCCAGATGGATACGCGGCAGATTTTCAACATCATCAAAAATGAGCAGCCCCAGACCGTCGCGTTCATTCTTTCCTATCTCGATGCCCGTCAGGTTTCGCAGATCATCCCCTTGTTTTCACCTGAAGCCCGCGAGGAGATCGTGGAGCGCTTGGGAACGATGGATTCCATCTCGAGCGAACTGATCAATAAAGTGCTGCGCAGTCTTGGCAAGCACCTCTCCAGCGGTTCGCAGCAATACAGCATGCATAAACGCGGCGGCGCACAGGCAGCCGCACAGCTCCTCAAGTCCCTCGACAAGGAACTCAGCAAAAATCTTCTCGGCCGCATCGAGGAGCGCAACGCCGAACTGGGCGAAGCGATCCGCAAACGGCTTTTCAATTTCGAAGATATCGCCACCCTCACTCAACGCGATGTGCAGCGCCTGCTGCGCGATGTGGAAACACAGGAACTCGCCGTGGCGATGAAAAACGCCTCCGAGGCCGTCAAACTCGTGTTCTTCGGCGCCATGTCGAAACGAGCTTCAGAGTCACTCAAGGAAGAAATCGAAATCCAGGGCCCCGTCCGCAATAAGGATATTGAGGCAGCTCAGGACCGCATCATCGCCCAGATCATGCAACTCTCCGAAGCCGGAGAGATTGATATCTCCCAGGAGGACTCCAGTGAATCTGCAGGCTAAAGCGATCGACTTCACCGCCGTGCCGGTGGCCATCACCATCGTGCAGGAAATTCTTGCCGCTGCGGAGGAGCCGGTGGACACGCGCGTGAGCCTCGAAGAGCACGATGCCGCCTGCCAAGAGGCCTACAACCGGGGCTTCCATGAGGCCACCGAGGCGCTCACAAACCAGATCGCCGAGCAGCGCGCCGAAGTCGCCCAGCTACAGGATGCCGTTTTCAAGAACCTTGCCGCACAGTCAGAAACCCTCGCCCACGAAGTTTCCCAGATTTTGCCGGATCTCATTCTCGAGATCACCCACCGCGTGCTAGCAGGCTTCAAGCCTGATGCGGAAACCGTTCGCAAGACCATTGCCGAAACCCTCGCCGAAGTAGCCCCCGGCTCGACCGACGTGGAACTCCGACTCCATCCTCAAGACCTCGCCTTGGTCCGAGGAGTCGATGCCGAACTGGAGCAGAAATACCCCGGCATCAAATTGACGGCGGACCCCGAACTCACGCCGGGCGATTGCGTTGCAAAGAGCCGGTTTGGCATGATTGATGCCCGCGTTCTTACGAAACTTCAAAATGTGGCCCGGTCACTGAAATGAACCAACGCTCGCCCATTCTGCCCGCGCTCATGCAAAACCTGCGCGGTCGCATCGAATCCACCACCCCGCTGGTGAGGATGGGCGAAGTCGTGCAGGTCACGGGACTCGTGATCGAATCCGTCGGGCCGAATGTTTCCCTTGGCGACATCTGCGAAATTCGCTCGCCCCGCCTGAACGGCCTTCAAGCCGAAGTGGTCGGCTTCCGCGACCACCGCGTTCTTCTCATGCCATTGGGCGAAATGCAGGAGATTCACGCTGGATGCGAAGTCGCCGCCACAGGCCGTGCGGCGGGTATCAATGTCAGCGACGCCCTTATAGGCCGAATCATTGACGGCATAGGCCGCCCCATCGATGGCAAAGGCCCACTTCCTGGCGGCACCCTACGCCCGCTGCATTGCCAGCCGCCCAATCCCCTCACCCGCCAGCGGATTCTCAAGCCCTTCCAAACCGGCGTGAAATCCCTCGACCTTTTCACCCCTGTGGGCCGTGGTCAGCGCCTCGGTATTTTCGCAGGCTCGGGAGTCGGCAAATCTACCCTCCTCGGCATGATCGCCCGTGGAGCCGAGTCGGATATCAATGTCATCGCCCTTATCGGCGAGCGTGGGCGTGAACTGCGCGAGTTCATCGAAAAAGATCTCGGCCCGGAAGGCATGGCGCGCTCGATCATCGTCGTCTCGACCTCCGACCAACCGGCCCTCATCCGCCGCCGCGCCGCGCACATCGCCACAGCCATCGCCGAGCATTTCCGCGACGAAGGCAAAAAAGTCCTCTTCATGATGGACTCTGTGACCCGCTACGCCATGGCCCAGCGCGAAATCGGTCTGGCCGTAGGAGAACCCCCCACCAGCCGCGGCTACACGCCTTCTGTTTTCTCCGTCCTGCCCCGCCTGCTTGAGCGCACGGGCAATGCCGAGCAGGGGTCGATCACAGCCCTCTACACCGTTCTGGTCGATGGCGACGACATGAACGAACCGATCGCCGACGCCGTTCGAGGCATTTTGGATGGCCATGTGGTTCTCAGCCGGGCCTTGGCCACTGCAAACCACTTCCCGGCAGTGGATGTTTTGGAAAGCGTTAGCCGTGTGACCCTCGAAATCTGCTCGAAGGAGGAGTTGCAATCCATCGGCACAGCGCGCGACCTCCTCGCGGCCTACCGCAAAAACGAGGATGTCATCACCATCGGCGCCTACACGAAGGGCAGCAACGCCCATGTGGACCTCGCCATCGAGAAAACCCCGCTCCTGCGCAACCTCCTTCGCCAACCCATCGAAGACAAATGGACGAGGGATAAAAGCTTCACCGAACTCGCAAAAATCGTCGCATGACCCGGAAAAAATACAGTCTCCAGACCGTGCTCGACCTGCGAGAGAAGGCTAAAGACAAGGCCTCGGAAATCTTTGCCGCCGCCGTTCGTGACCGCGATCTCGCCGCAGCCCGTGTCGCTGAGGCCACCGCCCGCTTGGAAGAACTCACCCGCATGATCAGCGGCGAGCGTTTCCCCGCCTGGGTGCGCGAACAAGGCTGGAACGCCCTCAATGCCCAACGCGACCTCCTACGCACACTTCAAAACCGTCTCGCGCAAGAAGAGCAAAAAGTCGACGCCAAACGCGAACTCCTCATCGCCGCCGACCGCGACCACCAACTCGTGCTCAAACTGCGCGAAAAATGGCTCGCCAACATCCAACTCGAAGCCGCCCGCGCCGAGGAAAAACAACTTGAAGACTTCGTCACCGCAACCCGCTTTCTCCAAACCGCCATCCCATAAATGAACGCCAACACACCCACACTCAATCCGTTCTCCGAAGCCGACCAGAAGCCCTCCTCCAGCTGGGGCCTCATCCTCCTCGCCGTGATCCTAGGCACTGCCACCGCCGCAGGCGTCCTCCTGCTCAAGTGGCCATCCGTGACCACCCTGCCTCCGGAGCCTCCAGCCACGCGGACAAAAATCAAATCCCAATCCAAGGACTGGGATTTCTACACCGCCGAAATCGATAATCTCATCCAGGAACTCCAAAAACAGCGCACCGGCTACGAGGTTAAGACTAAGGACCTCGGAGCCGTCGAAATGCGCATCGCCGCCGAGAAACAGGAACTCCTCCGCCTCCGCGAGGAACTCCTCCGCCTCCGCGGCGAGATTGAGAAAATGCGCGATGACCTCACCTCCCAGACCACCGAGCTCGTGAGCACCGAGAAATCCAATATCCGCAACCTGGCCCGCAGCTACGCGATTATGAAACCCGCCGAAGCCGTCGCCATTCTCTCCCAGATGTCCGATGCCAACATCGTCAAACTCCTCGCCACCATGAAAGCCGATATCGTCGCCAAAATTCTCGGAGAAATGGCTAAAACCAAAGACCCCGCCGCCCCGGCCGACTCCAAAACCACCCTCGCCAACCGCGCGGCCACCATCAGCGACCAACTCCGCCTCTTTAAAAACGACACCACCCAAGCAACACGATGACCTCCCCGCTTCCAACTCCGCAGACGAAGTCCGGCTCACTGGAGGCCCGCAACTTGGATAGTGCAGGTCTTTTTCAGCTGCCTGCCGTTCCTAATGGATCCCAACTTCCATCCTTCGAGAGCTTCATTCCAAAAAACGATCCCAAGGAACAACAGGAAAAAGAATTAGAGGAGGCTGAAGCTGCCAAGAAACGCCGACGCATGGAAGATGCGGCGGTGGTTGCCGCACCTACACAAACACCTGCTCAATCCGATCTACCAGAAGTCGCCGCCCCCTCCCTAGAGGGAAATCCAACAAAACAAACTCCATCGGATAAACCGGATGCGCAGGATGCAACCACGCAGAGCTTGAAGCAAAAAGAAACTCAAAAAGAAGTCGCAGAGGAAATCGACTCTGAAATCGCTCAGGAAAAATCCGAAGCCGACACGACCTACTCCAACATTCTCGATACGGCTAAAAAAAACGCCGATGGCATGGAAAATGCTACGAAAGAGGATGAGATGATCTCGCTCGCTACATTTGACGAAACGCAAGGGGCTGCGACTCCAAACATGGGCCGCGAGTCTGCCATCACTTCGGTGAGCCGCCTCGCTTCAGTTGCTTCGCTCGATCGCTCTGCTGTCACATCCGTTTCCGGTTCCAATTCAGAATCCGAATCCAACTTCTCTCAACTTACATCCGGCAATCCCTCAGCAGCCACACCAATAGACACTCGTTCCAACTCAGCAAGCCCATCTGCAAAGGCTTCTGCCCTTTTAAAAACCCTTCCACCGGAGCTTGAAAAATTCAAGCAATCAGGCCAATCCCAAATTCAACTCGACCTACCAGTGGGCGATGGCGAGTCGGTGCGCATTCGCCTCAATATCCGCGCAGGAGAAATCCGCTCGACTTTCATCACGGAATCTCCCGAGCTCCGCGAAGCTCTCCAAAAAGCTTGGCCGGAATTTACGGCCACGCACCGGACCCCCAACCTTCAATTTGGAGAATCCAATTTCCAAGACGGTCTCGCCCGTCAAAATAGCACACCTTTTGATCAAGGAAACCAACGCCAATATCAACCGGATTCAGATATTGCCGCTGTAGCCGGCAGGCCGACATCCGCGAGCGTCAAGCAACCTGCTCCCGTCCATCAAAACCCTGCAAATACGATCCGACAGGGTAAACTCAACCTTTGGGCATAATTTCTAAAAAATGGCTATTTCATCCGTAACCCCTACCCCATCTACTCCAGCCAAAGACCCAATCACAGGCTTGGCGATGCAAAAAAATACTGGGAAGCAAATGCTCGGCGCAGATGACTTTATGAAGCTGCTAACAACGCAGCTTACATCCCAAGATCCGATGAATCCGATGAAGGACACGGAGTTCATCTCCCAGATGGCGAATTTCACTTCACTGGAGCAAATGCGCACCCTTTCGAAGTCGTTTGAATCCTTCACAACCGACCAAAAACTCGCCTCGGCACCTTCGTATCTTGGCCGACAAGTTACAATTACCGATGCAACCGGTGATACAACAGGCATAGTCGAAGCAATCAAGCTCAAAGATGGCAAGCCTGCTATCGTCATCAATGGAAAAACTTACGAAACAAAATTGATAACAGGTATTTCCACACCTCCCCCCCCGGCAGTCCCTGAAACCCCCGCTTCCAACAACACAATGTCGGCCGCGACACAACTTTGAAAATATTGCCGTAAACCAACAAACTAAATAATCTTATGGCACTCCTAAACTCCTTTAATAGTGGCGTCTCCGCCGTAAAAACCTTTAGCAAAAGCCTCGAGGTCATCGGTGACAACATTGCGAATGTGAATACAACGGGTTTCAAGGGATCCCGCGTTACGAATCAAGACAACTTCAGCATGACCCTTCGCGAATCCAGTGCTGGTGCTGACGGAGTTGGGGGATCAAATTCAATGCAAGTCGGCACGGGATCGTCTGTCGCGAGTATTAGTCAACAATTCACCCAAGGTGTCCTAAATACAACAGGAGGACCAACTGATTTGGGTATAAGCGGAAAAGGGTTTTTCAAGGTTTCAAATCAAACTACAACCGAATCATTCTACACTCGTGCAGGAGATTTCATTCTTGATGACACTGGCAACCTCCTTACCAATGCAGGTTTAAATGTTCAAAGCCAAGGTGGTGGGAATATTACTATCGGCTCGCCAACGACAATAGCTTCCTTCAAAGTTAACAAAGACGGAAAAATCGATGTGGCAAGACTTAATGGAACAATTGAAAAGGAAGTTGCTACCATCGGCCTTTTCAATTTTGCAAATCCAAATGGTCTTAAACGAGAGAGCGAAAACCTGCTCAGCAACGTTAACTTAGCTGCCGGTGCAGAACAAGCTATTACTCCCGGCCAAAGCGACATCATACAAGGCACTTTGGAACTCTCTAATGTCGACTTGACCCAACAATTTGCCGACCTCATAGTTGCCCAGCGTGCTTTTCAGGCGAGCTCCCGTGTGATTACCGTCTCCGACTCCGTGATGGAGGAGATCGTAAACCTCAAACGCTAATCGTCTCAATTTAAAAAACAAAACAAACAATATGCCAGCCAACGAAGCAGATACAGCCAACCAAAACTTTGCCGCCCCGAAGAAATCCGGGAATCCCTTGATGCCCGTGATAGCCGTCGTGATCCTTGTTCCGGCATTGGTATACGGAGTCATGGATTTTGTCATCCTGCCCAAACTCAAAGCAGCGGCAGGCACGGCAAAGCATGCCGACGACCACGCTGCGAAGACTCCGAAAACGGTTTCCGCCCTGGGCGAGCACACCGCAGAATTTGGTGGACTCGTGGTGAACCTCTCCGGAAGCGGAAACTCGCGCTATCTGCGAACCAATTTCAAGGTGGCGAGCGCGGATTCCAAGATTAGCAACATCATGAAGGAAAATGAATCCCCGCTGCGCGATGCGGCGATCACTATTCTTTCCTCCCAAGCGCCATCAGCACTGGACAATCCAAATGGTCGCGAGGCCGTCCGCAAGCAACTCATAGCCAAATTCAACAGCCTCCTCGGAGCCGAGGTGATCGACCAAATTTATTTCTCCGAATTCGTGATCCAATAACAGCGCATCCCGTAGCGCTTTTCCACCCTTATACCTGATATGGCCGGAACTCTTAACCAATCCGATATCGACAGACTCGTCGCAGAAGCGGCGCAGTCTTCTGCTCCATCGATTTACCGCTTCGACGGCTCACGATTTCCGACCGCCAATCAGGTTCAACCCAAGGCGTTCGACTTCCGCACGCCGATCCACTTGGCCGAGGCGGAGATTCGTCGTATTCGGACAATCCATACCGGTTTTATTTCAACAATTTCCGCGCGTTTTTCCTCGCTTCTGCGTGCAGACATGAGCCTGAAACTAGCAAAGCTCACGACCATGCCCTACGGGAAATTTGCGGACTCGATGAAGAATCCGACCCATATTTCCCTCTTCAAGGTCGATCAGCTTCCAGGTATCGGAATTCTGGAAATCCATCCGCGTCTCGCTATTAGCATGACCAACCGCATGCTGGGCGGTCGCGGCAGCACCTCCGACGAAGAACGCTACCTCACCGAAATCGAAATCGCCCTCCTCGAGGAAATCGTTGATATCATTGTCAATGAATGGTGCCGTCAATGGAAGGATGAGCGCCAATACAGCGGGCGCCAAATCGGCCACGAAAACAATCCGCGTTTCCTGCAAGCCTGCTCCAATGATACTGTCATGCTCGCCCTCACGATCGAGGCGCTGGCAGGTGACAATGTGGAACTCATCCAAATCGGCGTGCCCTACAACATGCTCGAGCCGATCGCAAAAAACATGCACAGCCGCCGCTCACGCGACTTGCAAGCTCAGCCCGACATCAAGCCCCAGCAGTGGCGGAGCTCCTACAACCAAATTTCCGTGCCCCTCGTCGCCGACTGGGAAGTGCCCGGCGTGAATGTAAGCGATGTTCTCCGCCTTCGAGTCGGAGATGTGCTGGAAATGCCGAAAACCACTCTTAACAACACCCGCGTCCGTATAGCCAATGCCCCACGATTCAGTGCGCAAGCCGGCTGCGAAAACGGCCATGTTGCCATCCAAATCACTTCCGAAATCCAACCTGCCCAAAAACAATGAGCACCATTAACGACGCCAAAAACCTCTCCGTCATCCTCGATGTCAAAGTCGATCTCACCGTCCGCATCGGCTCCTGCATGCTACCAATGAGGGATGTCGTGGAACTCGGCGAAGGCACCGTGCTTCAACTCGACCAACTTGCCAGCGAACCAGTCGGCCTTTATGTGAACGACAAACTCATCGCACGCGGTGAAGTCGTGGTGGTGGACGAAAATTTCGGCATCAAAATCACCCAGATCGTCGGAGACGCGGCATGAGGAACTTTGCGTGGAGGCTCGCCCTCGTGGCGGCTCTCGCATGTCTCCAATTCCCACTGCTCCAAGCCACGGAGGAGCCAGCAAGCGCGCCTGCGGCTGAAAATTTTACCACACCTGCGCCGGCCCAGAATACTGAAAGCGCAAATCAGCCCCCCCCTTCGGATTCGGGTAAGCCGTCAGCTATACCCACTGAAAAGAAATCGATCACACCCGCAACGCCCGGAATGAATGAATTTGGGCGGTTGCTTGGCTATATCACCCTTTTAGCCGCACTCGCCGGCGCGGCGATTTATCTCATTAAATTCGGCATCCCACTGCACCGCAATCGCTCCAAAGAAGAACGCAAACTTCAAGTATTAGAGATGCGCCCGCTCGGAAACCGCCAATTTCTTATCGTAGTGGGCTACGATGACACCCGCATGCTGCTTGGAGTGACGCCGGGAAAAATCGATTATCTCTGTCCACTGGACTCCGTTTCGACGAATCCAGCGGATTTTGCCAGACTCATGGACCAATCCGAAAAAAAAGGAGCTGTCCAGTGAGACGAACAGCCTGTCGCCAATCGGAATCCACCTGCGCTCGCCTACTTTTCCGCGGCACACCATGCATCCCTGAATATCAGCTTTTTGGGACTACTTCAACAGTGCCTTACACAGGCGGGACGCCTGTGCTCCCCTCTTTGCCCGGCTTCACATACACATCGGCATGACATTTTTCCGCTTTTCCTACTTTAAGCCGTTTCTGCTGGCTCTGTTGCTCGCCCTGCTCGCGTCATCGGCGACTGCACAGACTCCAGCACCTGGACCGACGCCATTTCCGCCTTTGCTCAGCTCCCCGACCGCGCCAGCAGCTCCGAGGGCTCCAACAGCTCCGACCGCGCCACAACCTCCTTCGGTTTCGGCTCCAGGCACGCCATTCGTAAACCTGCAGATCGGAAATGGCAATGACCGCCAAAACTTGAGCACTGCGATCCAGATCGTCATCGTGATGACCCTGCTCACGCTGGCGCCATCGCTCATCATGCTCATGACCAGCTTCACCCGCATCGTGATCGTTCTGGGTTTTGTCCGCACGGCGCTCGGCGTTCCAAGCGCCCCAGCCAACCAGCTTCTCATTGGCCTGTCGATGTTCATCACATTTTTCATCATGGCCCCCGTCTGGCAACAGATTCAAGAGCAGGCTATCAATCCCTACATGAACGAGCAGATAAGCTCCAACGAGGCGATGGACCGCGCCGTCGAGCCAATCCGGAATTTCATGTTGCGCCAAACCCGCCCTGGTGAAATCGATTTCTTTCTAGACCTTGCGGGCATGGGCCGCACAGACCTGAAAGACCTCCCAATGCGCGTGGTGCTGCCTGCATTTGTGATTAGCGAACTCCGAACCGCATTCCAGATGGGATTCCTTATTTTTATTCCGTTTCTGGTCATTGACTTCCTGGTAGCATCTACTCTTATGTCCATGGGCATGATGATGATGCCGCCTACGATGGTGGCGCTTCCTTTGAAGCTTCTGCTTTTCGTCCTCGTGGATGGTTGGCAGCTCGTGGTTCGTTCTCTGGTTCAAAGTTTTGCCTCATGAATCAAGAGACCGCCATCGAAATGCTCCGCTCGCTCATCACGGTGTCCCTGCTCGTGACGACTCCGATCATCTTGGCAGCGGTCATCGTGGGCGTGGTCATCAGCCTTTTTCAAGCCGTGACCAGCATTCAAGAACCTACGCTGAGCTTCGCTCCAAAGCTGATCGCAGTCGGTGCAATTATCGTCATCGGAGCCCCTTGGATGCTTCGCCAACTGATGCAGTTCACGGTTTTTTTCATCAATAAAATCCCGGAAATGACGAGATGATCACGATCCATGTCGAGGATATCTACCCCGGATTGCTGATTTTTCTCAGAGCCAGCGGACTTTTTCTAATCCTCCCAGTTTTTTCAGGGAGTATGATTCCTTCCACGGTGCGCATTGCCATGGCGGCAATACTTGCCTACCTGCTTGCCCCGATTTTCGGTGATTTCGGAGGAGTGCCTGGACATTGGTTTATTGTGGTGATGCAAGTCATCCATGAAGTCCTTACCGGTCTCCTCATGGGATTTGCGGTGCGATTCCTGCTCTACGCTTTGGAAATGGCGGGTGAAATCATAGCTGTGCAGATTGGACTCTCGATGAGCACGAACATCGATCCCATTACACGCACCTCGGCGACTCCACCAAACACGATGCTTTTTTCCCTCGGAACCGTGCTCTTTCTGGTGACCGGTGCGTATCAATTCTGCCTGCTGGCCTTCGCGCGGAGCTTTGAGGTTTTTCCTCCGAGCGCGATTTTTGCGCCCCAGTCGTTTGACACGGTGCTTGCCGCGAGCGGGCGAATCTTTCTTCTCGCCGTTCAAATTTCCGCGCCACTTCTGGCGATCAGCTTCCTGGTGAACATGGCCTTCTCCGTCCTTGGTCGTGCAGCGCCGAGCTGGAATGTTTTCATGCTCAGCTTCCCCGTTCAAATTCTCGCTGGTCTGACTGTCTTTTCCATGACGCTCGGGCTCACCATTCAATACATCCTCCGCGATATGCAACACCTGCCGGAGTTGATGCTTCATTTTCTGAGGTAAAACTGCGATGGCGAACGAAAACGACAACGCAACAGAGAAACCGACAGAGAAAAAACTGTCGGAGGCCCACAACAAGGGGCAATTCGCCCAGGCGCCTGAGATTCAGGTTGTGTTTGGCCTCGTCGCAGCCTACTTCGTTTTCCTTTTCACGCTGGACAGCCAATCCCGCTACATGACCGAAATGGTGGCCAGCATCCTCGGCAACCTCGAAAAATACCAAATCATCAGCGATGTCATCCCACAATGGACCGGCATGGCCTTCCTGACCATGTTCGGTCTACTAGCCCCGATGTTCTTGGCCACAACCGTTGCCAGCATCCTCGCCGGAGGACTCCAGACCCATTTCAAAGCAACTCCAGAGGTGGCAGGCTTCAAATTTGAAAAGCTCAACCCCGTAACCGGATTCCAACGCATCTTCAGCAAACAGGGCATCGTTAAGCTATTCGTGGAATCGGGAAAGTGTCTCGTCGTAGGAGTCCTCATCTACGGTAGCGTCAAACAAATCCTCGCCGACCCGATCTTCTTCACTCCAGTTCCCGTTTTCCGCATCGGGAGCTTCATCTACGACTCGACGCTCTCCCTTTTCTTCCGACTCGCCCTCGCCATGGGCGGACTCGCCCTCCTCCACTACATCTTCCAACTTAAAAAAACCGAAAAGGATCTCATGATGACCAAGCAGGAGATCAAGGACGAGAATCGCCAAGCTATGGGCGACCCAAATGTTAAGATGGCCCAACGCGCCATGGCCCGCCGACTGATGCAAAAACAGATGCTCGCCGATGTGCCGAATGCCGATGTGATCGTCACAAATCCGACGCACTACGCGGTGGCTCTGAAATACGAGCGCGGCGTGGATGCGGCCCCTGTCGTTCTTGCCAAAGGCCAAAATATATTTGCCCAACGCATCAAGGCCATCGGATCGAAACACGAAGTCCCCACAGTGGAAAACAAACCGATTGCCCGTGCACTTTACAAATTCGGTCAGGTCGGCAAACCCATTCCAGCCCAACTTTACCAAGCCATAGCCGAAATTCTTGGTTACGTTTACCGCACACACCGCTACTACTTCTACCAACTCAAATCCCGCCGTCTGAAATCCTGATCCGTCCGCCACATGGCCACCGCAAACGCCCAAACCTCAAGATTCAAGTGGAGCGATCTGCTCAAACAGACCGACCTAATCTTCACTCTTGGCCTCTTTGCCATCATACTCCTGCTGGTCATCCCGGTTCCAACATGGGCCCTTGATTTTTTACTGTCCGTAAACATCGGCATCTCGCTGCTGATCCTGCTCGTGATCATCTATGTGAAGGATCCTCCGGAGTTCTCCGCCTTCCCAACTATTCTCCTTGCCGTCACCCTGCTGCGATTGGCGCTGAACATCGCCTCCACGCGACTCATCCTGCTCGACGGCTTCGCCGGAAATGTCATCGAAGCCTTCGGCCATGTGCTCATCCAAGGCAACTACATCGTCGGAGCCGTCGTTTTCATCATTCTCGTCATCATCAATTTCGTCGTCATCACCAAGGGCGCGGGCCGTATCGCCGAGGTCGCCGCACGATTCACCCTGGACGCGATGCCGGGTAAACAGATGGCCATCGACGCCGAACTCAACGCCGGCATCATCGATGAACTCACCGCCACATCCCGCCGACTCAAAGTCCAAAAAGAAGCCGACTTCTACGGTGCGATGGACGGTGCCAGCAAGTTCGTGCGAGGCGATGCCGTGGCCGGCATCCTCATCACCTTCATCAACGTCATCGGCGGATTCGGCATCGGCATGCTCCAAAAGGGCATGCCCATCGACCAAGCCCTCCAAAAATACACACTCCTTTCCATCGGTGACGGCCTTGTTTCCCAAGTCCCCGCGCTGGTCATCTCCGTTGCCGCCGGTTTGCTCGTGACTCGCGCCCAAGGCGACAACAGCCTCGGAGCCCAGATAGGAAAACAACTCGGAGCCTACCCTCGCGCCGTAGGCATCGCCTCCGGCCTCATAGCGGCTCTCGCCCTCGCCCCCGGCATGCCGGCAGCCCCTTTCCTCATACTCGGCGGCATCACAGGCTTCGTGGCCTATATGCTGAAAAAACAATCCCAAAACCCGCTCGCGGCCGGCGCCAAAGGCAGCACCCTTGCACTTCCCGCACCTGGTGGAGGAAATGCCAACCAAGGAGGTCAGCAAGTAGCCGCAGGTGGTCAAGGATCCCCCGCCAATACCGGCCCGGAAGATCTCCACAAGCTCATCGAAGCCGAAGTCCTCTCCATCGAAGTAGGCTATGGACTCCTCCGCCTTGCCGATAAAACCCAAGGCGGCGACCTCCTCGACCGCATCACCGGCGTTCGCAAAGGCTTTGCCCGCGACAACGGCATGGTCATTCCTCCGATCGCCATCCGCGACAGTCTGGAACTTGAGCCGAACGAATACAACTTCCTCCTCCGGGGCAAATCCTTTGCCCGCGCCTCAGTGATCCCCAACCGCTGGCTTGCCATGAATGTCTCCGGCAGCATGGTCAACCTCAAAGGCGTCCCCACACGCGAACCCGTCTTCGGCATTGAAGCCGTCTGGATCGCAGAAGAAGAAAAACGCACCGCCGAAATCAATGGCTACAGCGTCGTGGATGCCACATCCGTGATGATCACCCACCTCGCGGAAACCCTCAAACAAGTCTCCCACCTCATCCTCACGCGTCAGGAAGTCCAGTCCCTCATCGACCGCGTCAAAGAGTCCAACCCCGCACTCATCGCCGAACTCCTCCCCGACCTGGTCAACCTCGGCATCATCCAGCGCGTCCTGCAAAACCTCCTCCGCGAGGGCGTGCCGATCAAAAACCTGCCGCTCATTCTGGAGACGCTCGCCGACTATGCACCGGTCACAAAAAACCCAGACGAACTCTCCGAGCAGGTCCGCCGCCGCCTCGGCACCTACTTCATCAGCCAATACGAGTCCGAGCCTGGTCTCATCAAGTGCATCACCATCGATCCACGCCTTGAGCAAACCCTGATGACCCGCATCCAGCGCTCCCATTTCGAGACCACCCTCGCGCTCGATCCGAACACCGCGCAATACCTCCTCCGCGAACTCACCATCCGCTCAAACTCCCTCGCCGAGCAAGGTCTCTCACCCATCACCATTCTCACGGCCGAACTCCGCCTGGCCTTCAAGCGCTTCTTCGAGCCCTCCCTGCCCAAACTCATCGTTCTCTCCTACCAAGAACTTCCCTCGCAAACCGAAATCCAAAATACAGGCATCATCGTTCCCCCACCAGCTGAACGCATGCCTGCAGCCGCTTGATCCCCATCGGCAGATTTTTCCACTCCGCACTTAAAAAATTCAAAAAAAGCTGAAAAATGCTGTTTATTTGTTGTTTTTCATGCCATCGCCCCATGTTTCTAGCATTTCGTTTTTTGGCGCAAGAATTGCTATGAACTAAGCGATTTTTTATATCCACCGACCCACATGCAATACTTCACGCTCATCGGAGGCTTCACCGGCTTCATTCTCGCCTTTCTGGTGAGCCTTATTGCAGGCAAAAACCTTGAAGACACAGTGTTCAATGCGACCATCGGCTGCGTCCTTACAGCACTGCTCTTCAGAGTTTTCCGATTTATTGTCGAATACTGCGCCAAGCAAGTCGTGGCCGAGAAGGCCCGCCTCCGCGATATCGAAAAAGCCACTGCGGAGGAAGCCCAGCCGCCACAGGACAGCATGCCTGAGACGCCTGCCCAACCGGCCGCCTAACCATGCAGCAACTCGCCGAACCCATCATGTCCCCTCCCCGGCCCGATGCTCAAAAATACACGGCGGCATGGCGTGCCTACGGCGGTGTCTCACAGGGCAGCGAAGAGGAGACTCTTAAAAACCACATGCCTCTCGTCCGCTCCGTGGTGGACCGCATGCGTGCCAGCCTCCCAGCACATCTCGATGTCGATGACCTCTACTCGGTAGGTCTCCTCGGCCTCATTCAAGCCCAACGCCGCTTCGACCCCACACACGGCGTTACCTTCGCCGCCTACGCCGCCATGCGCGTCCGAGGGGCTGTGCTCGACGAACTCCGCCGCGTCGACTGGATGTCCCGCACACTCCGCGTCAAAGCCAAAAAGCTCACCGATGTCATCTCCGCCTTCGAGCAAAACGCCGGCCGCCCTGCCACTGAAGCGGAAATCGCCGATGAACTCGGTATCTCCAGCGAGGAATACTCGATCCTACTCGATGAAGTTCGCCCGCTCAGCTATGTGGAACTCGACGCGCTGGCTGGAGACGACGAAGACTCCAGCCTGCACGAAGTCATCGCCGACGAGAACCAGCCGAATGCCCGCGACATCGCGCTGAAACAGGAACTCATCAAGCTCGTCGTGGAGCGCCTTCAGATGCTTCCCGACATGCAGAGGAAAATTCTCGCCATGTATTACTTTGAAAACCTCCGCCTCGCAGAGATCGCCAAGGTTTTCGGAGTCACAGAATCCCGTATCTGCCAAATCCACACTCAGGCGGTTCTCGGCCTGAAGGCTTACATCCGCAAAGCCATGGAACGCTGATTTTCACCCTGATCCCACACTCTCAAAAAACAAAACAACCATCCACCACTCATGATTCTCATAATAGGTTATATTATCGTTCTCGGTTCGACACTCGGCGGCTTTATGATGGCCGGCGGCAAACTAGGCCTCCTTTTCCCGATTTCGGACTATGTGATCATCATCGGCATTTCGATCGGCCTCATGGTCATCGCCAGTCCGGTATCGTTGCTGAAAAACATCGTCAAAAAAATCAAGGTCGCCTTCCGCAATCAGGCCGTTCCGACATCCGATTACACCGACCTCCTCAAACTCCTCTACGAACTCTTCAGCAAAGCCCGCCGCGGCGGTTTGATCGCGATTGAAGACGATGTCATGTCTCCCAAAGAGAGCCCCATCCTCTCGAAATACCCTTCCTTCATCAACGACCACGAGCGCCTGGAGTTTCTCACAAACAGCTTGAAACCGGTCATCGACGGCCGCCTCAAGCCCGAGCAACTCGGTGGCCTCCTCCATGCCGACTTTGAAGCCAAGGAAGAGGATGCCGTCCAGCCGATTCACATTCTCAACCTCGTCGGCGACTCCCTGCCGGGCATCGGTATCGTGGCTGCTGTTATGGGCATCATCAACACCATGGCCGCGATTGCCATGGGCCCCGAAAAAGTCGGCCAGAAGGTCGCCGCAGCGCTCGTCGGAACCTTCCTCGGCGTGCTCGGAGCCTACGGGTTCATTAACCCCCTCGCCGCCCGCATCAAGCTCAACAATGTTTATGAACTCCAATACTACGCGGTCATCATGAAGGGTGTGCTGGGCTTCACTGGCGGCATGGCCCCCATCATGGCCATCGAGGCCGCCCGCCGTGCCATTGATCCCGCCTTCCAACCCACAGCGGAAGCCGTCGAAGAAATGGTCAAAAATGTCGGCACCCCCGGCAACTAATATTCATGGCCAAGAAAAAACACGAACACCACGGCGGAGCGTGGAAAGTCGCCTACGCGGACTTCGTCACGTCCATGATGGCCCTCTTCCTCGTTCTGTGGATTGCCAACTTCAAGCCAGAGATCCTTGTTTACACATCACTCTACTTCAAGGATCCCACCAACAAGAACTGGCCGACCACATGGGGCGTCATGGAGAAGGAAATCCAAGCCACCCGCAAGGATGCCTCACTCAACGACCAGACCCATACCGAGAATCAGGGTTTCCTTCGTGCCATCGCGCGTGACTTCAACCGACTCCTCAATGTCAACGACGAGGAGAAAAGGCCCATCGAGATCACCATCACCGACGACGGGCTGAAAATGGAAATCTACAACCGCACGAAGAAGCCGCTCTTCAAGGACAACACCACAGAGTTCACCGAATGGGGCAACTTCGTCTTCCAAAACCTCTCCTGGCTCATTCAACGCTACAGCTTTCAAGTTTACCTCGAGGGCCACACTCCCAAGGGGCTCGACCTAGGACCGAATAAAAACTACACGCCCTGGGAACTGAGCACCGACCGCGCCAATGCAGCACGACGCCTCCTAGAGTATTACGCCATGACGCCGGAAAAAATGAAACGCATCGCCGGCTGCGGAGATTCCCAGCCGCTCCCAAATGTTCCAGCGGACTCCGAGGATAACCAACGCATCACCGTTAGCCTTTCGCTCACGCAATCAGCTCCTCAACCAACTCCTGCCCCAAGTCCAGGAGCCGCTCCAGCCACTCCCAATCCCACCGCCCGATGAAGGATTTTCTCCAAGGTCGTCCGCTCGCAGGAGGCGCATCCAATCGCCGCGCAGAGTCTTCTGTAGCTTCAACTCCTCTGCCGCCGATCAACACGCCCCATATCCACCCGGATAGCATCAACCTTTCCGACATCGATCTCGACAGCCAATCCCTCCCCGAGTCCATCACAATGCAGGGCTCCTCCGAACCCCAAGTCGAACTCGTTCCCGATACCGAGGGGCGCATCGGCCATATCGTCATCACATGCACCTGCGGGGAGAAAATCACCCTGCAGTGCAACTATTGACCCGCACCGCCAGCAGGAGGGCTATCTGATCTTCTATTGAGATGACAAGATCTCTCCCGAGAGCCTGCGAAGCTGGAAAGAAGACGGTAATGCTGGGCTTTGCTGGGATTTCGGCTCTCATCTTCGCCAGCACTCCCCTGAGGGCTGCAGATGCCACCGCGTCGCAGGAAAAGGCTGTTCCCGTCCTTCAACAATCCGCTGCGACCGCCACCGCGCTTGCCCGCGCTGCAAGAGATCTTCCTGATTCCGAGCGTCAGCGCACCACTCAGGCCGCTCTTTCCATCATCCTTCTCACGAAATTCGACCGCCTCCTCCCACGCCTTCAGCCGACGACCCTTAACCAGCTAGCCGACATTTTTCTGGCGGAAAATCCCGACACAGCCGAGCAGGCTGCCGCAGCCTCGAAATTCCCGCCGGCCGATACCATAAATTTCGATGGATCCCGACTCACCGGCGGGAACTTCCGCAACATCGATGCCATCATTGGCCTCGGCGGGCGCCCCATCGCACTCGACCGCGAACTCCCCGCATGGATCGTTCCCCTGGAACCCTCCCGAGCACAGGCTCTCGACTCTTCACGCAATGCGGGCTGGTCTTCGCAAAAATTCGCCGAGCTCCAAAGTCTCTTCACCCGCATCTACGCCGCAGATGTAGGCGAGCACCTGGTTGCGGACGGCATTTTTCTCCGTCCCTACGCCGGTCGCATGGACGATCTTTACCACCACCTCGTCCAACAAGGCGGCCGCAACGGACAACTCGATTACTTCGCCCTCCTCGACAGCCTCCCATCGCGCCAATACAGCCCGATCGCCGGCACAGCCTCCCGGAAATCCGTGCCTCCCCTCCGAGTCAACCTGAGCAACATCCTCTCGGGCGGCAGTCTTCAGGCTATCCAAAATTTCAAAGCGGAAAACCCGCGCGACAATGTGCAAAACCCCTTCAAGGGATTCGCCGTCCGCACCATGCCCTACCTCGCCGACCAACTCAGAAAAACCGCCCCCGGCTCGGACCTCAAACTCTCTGGCGACCTCATGCAGCGCGCCATCAGCGATCCCCGACGCTTCTCGCCAGGCAAAGCCCCGCCCCTCTTCCATGATCCCAGCCGCTTTCTCGGCCAATGGGAGGATCCGCGTTTCATTCGCGTCAGCAAAAAAAAGAAGGCATCAAATGCAGCTCTGTTTGCCGAGATACAGAAAGTCGATTTCGACACCCCGCTGCCGGAGATGTCCTTCGAACCGGCAGGAAACGCCCTCCTCTCGAGTGCTCCGAAGGCAGCTGCCCCAGACGATACAGTTGACCTCCTCAATGACCTGGGCCTCCCTCCTCAAGCTGAAAATACCGCCACCTACGAGCCGCCGGACACTCCAGAACCCGTCCTCCCTCCCGCACGCATCGCCGACCCCCAGGCCCCTGCACCAACTGCTTTCCTGACCAAGCCTGCTCCTCCACTGCTCGACAGCGAGCCATTGGAAACCCCGCCTGTCGTGGATCTCGCCCTGGCTCCCACTCCCGAACCTCCGAAGCCGGAGCCCGCTGCCACGCCTCAGCTGGCTCCAGAGCAAGCCTCCACAACTCCCATGGCCTCGGCTACCACGCCGCAACAACCACCAAAACCCTCCGCGATCGCCGTTATCCCAACACAAGAAACTCTCCCGCAACCAACGCCACAGGAGACCCCAGCGCCTGCACCCGCTCCGCAAAAAGAGCCGCAAGTCGCCAGAGCCATTCCTGTGAATCCGCCGGAAGAGTCGCGCGGACCTGCCACAAGCTCCTACCAAGTTGCCGTCCTGACTCCCACGGCAAACGAGGCGATCGATTACTTTAAAAAAATCGCCGCCAGCGACATCTCGCTTTCGAACAACCTCGCCGCGACAAGGCGAGCAGACTGCGTCATCCGCTGGCTCGGCGAGGCGGTGAAACCTTTTGAGCCACTCCTCACACAGACCCCCGAAAGCCCAGAAGCCAAAGCCGTGGAACCGCTCATCGTCCAGGCCCGCGACGAGGTCGTAGCCCTGCTCAAGGATCGCGAAGCCCTGCAATCCTCCTTCATGCAAGAACTCAAAGACCGCCAAAACGCTCGACAAGCCCTCGAAAAAGAAATCCAAACCGCCCGCCGCGACGAACTCACCCGCCGCACGGGAAGCGGCGCTTGAGACTTCAGCGCTGACCAGCCCTCGGCAACGCAACCCTCGGTGCCTGAACCATGATTTTTTGCGTCACATCAACCGAACGATCAGCATCGGAGTTTTTACGGCGTTTGATATAGTCATCAAAAACAGCCACGGCTTGCGAACGCTCCATGAGATTTTCACTCGGACCCAGCTCCAAGCGGAGGTTGTAATCACGAAAATCAACGCGCACCTTGCCACATGTTAGCAATTGGATGACGACCCCCAAAACATGGGCGTTTGATTGCCCCAACTTTAAAAGAAATTCGTCAATGATCGCCTCCAAGGAGACCTCCATAACTTCGGAAGAATCCTGCAAACCTTCCTGAGGAAAGGAACGAGTCTCAATGATGACGATTTCCGTGAGTGGTTTCAGCAGTGGTAGTTTCATTGAAATAAAAGTTAATAATGCACATGTCTGACTTCAATTTCATTTTCGGGAAGATTCACCAACCTCTCGCTTCCAAACTATCCAGATACAGCGCATAGGGATTATTAAAAGGCATCGAGCCGTTGCTGCCCGGCTTTTCATCGCGGAGGCTTCGAGCCTCATCAAGCTGAGTGACTTCAAACCAATTCAAGTAATCCGCAATTTTTTCAGAGCGCTCAACGAGAAGCACGCGGGTGTTCTCCAGTTCTTGGATTTTAACCGAGACCGCAGCCCTCGGCTTGCTGGCGAGCAGAGAGGCGATGTTTCGATACTGCTCCAAGATTGGCTGGAAGAGCGGATGTGCGCGGAATTCCAGATTAAAAAGCCGCACCACGCATTCCCGCATGAGAAAAGCTCCCCCCTTCGCCTTGGCTGCCTCAGAGAGAGTCTGCCCGCCATTGACGGATTTTAAAAGTTCCACCAACTCGCGCTCACTCTGCCCGACGGTGAGCGAGGCCATGCGCGGCGGCAGCGAGCTGCGCGCAATGTTCAGCGTCCAAAGTTTGGAAAGTTCACTCCGCGAACCGAACGAAGGAAATGCAGAGCGGATCGGATCCTCCCCTCCTCTGGAAAATGCTGGATCTGTAAACAAGGCGGCGAAGCCTTTTTTCGATCCGTCCGCCTTTTTTAAAACACGCAAGAGAGACACCGCCTGGGCGCGGTAGAGAATAATCGAAGCCGCATCGAGGATTTCCGGCTTCTGTCGAAAAAACGCCTCCAACTCCGGCGGTCGCCCGCTCTGGATGAGCGCCGAGAAGACTCCGTCCGGCGCACCATCCCGCGATCGGCGCACCTCCTCGGCAAGCCCCTCAATGAACCATGGTGGAGGCAACGCAAAGGACTTCCCCGCGCGCGGAGGCTGATCGCGATGCATGGCGTGGAGCGCAAGGGCTGAGAGGACTCCCGCATCGAAGCCTCCGCTGCGAAGCGCGGCTTCATCGTAGAGATCGACCTGCACCTTCATGCCGGTCTCCGTTTCAAAAATTAGAGGCACAACGGAACCTCCACCCCTTGGAATGGCAGAGCGAGTTTTGTCGTTAAGAATAATCGGCGACGCAGAGCCAGCCTTGGTCTCATGGATTTTCTCCCACTCAAGCAGTGCATCGTCGGCCGCGCGAAGCATTCTGTTTCGAAGGTCGCGGTCTTGGGAGAAGGCGATAAATGCACCACTTCGGCTTGATGAGGAGGCGGCAAGCGAAGCATTGGCGACACGCGCCGGTTCGGCGTAAAGGAGAGGAACTCCTGCAGCCAACAAGATCAGGAGTCGCCTTTTCCAGGCCATCGCACAACCAGGCTTTTCGGAGTGACCGAGGCGGAACTGGCGGAATCCAATGTTTCCACAATCGCCCCCAGCGAGTCGAAACACGGCCGCCAAATCGCTAGAATATAGGGCGCAACAAAAGCAGGAACGGGAAGCTTGCCAAGCGAGGCTCCAAGAACGCGAACCTTCAAATCACCGTCTTGAGAGTATGGTTCAAGCTGAAGCGAAAAGTAGAGCGGATAGTCTTCGAGAGATTGCTCCATGACAAAATCCAGATGCCCCTCGCCCAACTGCACGAAACAGCGCTTGAATTCCGAGTGAATACCGAGAGGAGCGGCAACCGGAACGAGTTTCACATTTTCCAAGAGAAACCTGTTGATGGAATCCTCGCTGCCCATCCAAGCCCCGCCCGGCGTTGTCGAAGCCTTGCGAAAGAAAGAAGCCAAAGCAGCAGAGGCGGTGGCATCCTTTTCCACCGCAGGTCGTATGACAGGAGGCGTCTGGGAAATGAGATAAATCCCGAAAACCATCCCAGCGAGAACTGCCCAGAAAAGGAGATTCCCAAACAGACTAAACAAGTTTCGAGCCGTGTTCGAAGGCTTGCGCGGAATTTGTTTTTTTACCGGCTTTAATGAAGGCAGAGGCGGAGCCGAAGCCCCGGCAGCAGCTTGCTTGAGGCCAACCGATGCCGCCGCCACGGGCTGCGGCAGCCGTTGCCCACATTCCAGACAGAAGACGCGCGTGTCGTCGTTCTCTGTGTTGCAGGCAGTGCAAATTTTCATGTCTTGGGAGTGGATGAGGGCGCAGGAGCTGCTGCGGGCGCAGCGGGTTTGGATTCGGTCTTGGCTGATCCACCATCGCCGCTGTCTTTCTTAGCTGCCTGCTTGTAGCCCTCGCTGCGGTAGTCTGTGATGTAGAATCCGGATCCCTTGAAAATGAGTCCCGCGCCGGTTCCCAAAAGGCGGCGCACCTTACCCTGCCCCCAGGTATCCATAAGGCAGGAGGCCTCCGGACAAGTTTCAAACGCCTTGTCCTTCATGGACTGGAAGGCCTCAAAGGTTTTTCCGCACTTTTCGCACTCGTAATCGTAGTTTGGCATACACTGGTAAGTTAACAATCGGCCGTCCCCACTGCAACATCCCGCACTCAGCGCTCGATGGTCTTCGTCTGGTTTTTGCGGCGCCGCTGGGCATCCGCAAGAAACTCTGCCTGCGCATCGAAGGGAGCCTCGCCCTCAACGCGCTCTCGAAAACGATAGGTTCCGTCGGTCTGCATGACCTGTGCCTTCGCATTGTCGCGCCAGAACCAATCCAGAATTTCCTGCACATGTTGCTTCATTCCCGGTGCAGTAACCGGGAAGATCGTTTCCACACGGCGGAAGAGGTTTCTTGGCATCCAATCCGCACTGCCCAAAAGAATGCGGTTCTCGCCACCGTTCACAAACTGAAAAATTCTGCTGTGCTCGAGGAAGCGACCGACCAGGCTGCGAACCTCGATGTTTTCGCTCACTCCCGGAATACCGACCTTGATGGCACACATGCCTCGCACAAGGAGGCGAATCGGAACACCAGCTGCGGAAGCACGGTAGAGCGCTTCGATGATGCCCTCTTCCACAAGCGAGTTGACCTTCGCATAAATCCCGCATGGCCGCCCTGCCCAGGCATGGCCGATTTCGTTTTCGATGAGTTCCTGAAAGCCCTCGTAAAGCGACCATGGCGCGACCAGTAACTCCTTCATCGCCGGAAAACGCGACACGCCGGTAAGGCAGTTGAAGGTCTCCGCCAGTTCACTCGTGAGCTCCTCGCGGCAGGTGAGCAGACTCAAGTCGGTGTAAATTTTCGCCGTCGAGGGATGATAATTCCCCGTCCCCATATGGGCGTAGCGCCGGATCCGCTCGCCCTCGCTGCGGATAATCAACATCGCCTTCGCATGCGTCTTAAGTCCGGTCACACCATACACAACATCCACTCCCGCCTCCCGCATCATGCGCGCCCACTGGATATTCGCCGCCTCGTCGAAACGCGCCTTCAACTCGATGACGGCCGTCACCTGCTTGCCATTCCTTGCCGCTGTGATCAGCGCCTGCACAATCGGCGAGTCCGAACTGGTGCGGTAAAGCGTCTGCTTGATCGCCAACACCTGGGGATCCTCCGCCGCCTGCGCCAGAAAATCGACGACCGTCTGGAAGCTGTCATACGGATGGTGCAGCAAGATGTCGCCCTTCCGAATATGGAAAAACAAATCCGCTTCCGTATCCAATGAAACCACAGAGCAAGGCGTGAAGCGCTTGTAGCGAAGGTCGGGACGATCCAACTGCAGCGCCAGCGGCATGAGACGCGAGAAGTTGAGGGGACCATCGATGCGGAATACATCCTCCTGCTCGAGGTTGAAAATCTCAAGCAACCGGCGCTGCACATGCTCGGGACAATCGTCTTTGACCTCGAGCCTCACAGCCGCCCCGCGCTTGACCTTGCGAAGCTCCTCCTCGATCGCGTGCAGTAGATTGCTGGCCTCCTCCTCGTCCACATAAAGATTGCTGTTGCGAGTCACACGGAAAAGGTGCGTCCCCTTCACCTTCACCCCACGGAAGAGCGACTGCACATGCGCCTGGATGATGTTTCCCAGAAAAACATAGTCGTCGCCATCCACCTTCGAAGAAAAAGGCACCAGCCGCGGAAGGATGCGCGGCGCTTGCACGACGGCGATGTCGGTGCTCAGATCCTCGCCCTCCAACTCCACAATGACATTCAGGCTCTTGTTCAGAAGCTGCGGGAAAGGATGCGCGGGATCTACCGCCAGCGGAGTCAAAACAGGGTAAACGGTCTCGCGGAAAAACTTCTCGAAATACTCCCTCTCGGACTCCGGAACCTCGGGGTAGTTGTGAAAACGGATTTTCTCCTGTTGCAGCGCGGGAGCGATGTGGTCGCGCCAGCAGCGGTATTGGTCATCAACCATCTTTCTGGCGCGCACGCTGATTCGGGCCAGCGTCTCGGCGGCGGAAAGGCCATCCGGCCCAGTGTCGGTGGAGCCAGTCTGTTGCTGCTGCTTGAGACCCGCAACTCGGACCTCGAAAAATTCATCCAGATTCGAGCTGACGATGCACAGAAACTTCAAGCGTTCCAGAAGCGGGTTCGCTTCGTCAAATGCCTGATCCAGCACGCGCTGGTTGAATTCCAACCAGCTCAACTCGCGGTTGATAAAATTGTTTTTATTCGAGAAATCCGTGGCCATAGAAAGGCCGCAGTGGACGGCGCGGCTCCGCATCCTGTTCTCAGGATGCCACTATTGCTAATCGCCAAGGCGGACTTTCGCAAGAATCGTGTCTCCCGCCCAAGCGCCTGCGGTTTGACGCCACCGCCGCCGCTCCTTATGCTCGTTCTCATGAAAGGCAATGGTAGAAGGGTGCTGCTCGGAATGAGCGGCGGTGTGGATTCCAGCGTGGCGGCTGCGCTTTTGCAGCGCGATGGATGGGAGGTTATCGGCGTGACCATGAAAGTCTGGCCGCAGGATTGCATCTCCCGCGCTGAAGACAAATGCTGCGGCCCCTCGGCCATCGCCGATGCACGCGGCGTCGCCCACAAGCTGGGCATCCCACACTATGTCGTCGATGAGGCCGACAACTTCGAAAAAATCGTCATCGATTACTTCGCCAGCGAATACAAAAAGGGTCGCACACCGAACCCGTGTGTGATGTGCAACGAGCATCTCAAATTCGGCAATCTTCGCACAAAAGCCCGCTCGCTCGGCGCCGACTTCATCGCCACCGGACACTACGCGATCATTGACCATCACGAGAACCACGCCGTCCTTCGCAAAGGTCGCGACGCCCGCAAAGACCAATCGTATTTCCTTTTCAGCCTTGGTCAGGATCAACTCCAACACGCCCTCACGCCGCTGGGAGGAATGGAAAAACCCGAAATCCGCGAGATCGCACGCGAACTCGGGCTGAAGGTCGCTGACAAGGTGGACAGCCAAGAAATCTGCTTCGTGCCGGGCAATGACTACAAAGCCTTCCTTCGAGGACACCTCGGCGAAGAGGAATTCCACAAGGGCGGCATCTACGACACAAAGGGCAATTTCATCGCCGACCACGAGGGCATAGAAATGTTTACTATCGGCCAGCGCAAGGGCCTCCCAGGCGGCTCCCCACGCCCACGCTATGTCATCGACATCGACCCGCAGACCAACCGCGTCATCGTCGGCGACGAAGAAGACCTGGTGCGCGAGGGCTTCGAAGTGGACCGCACAAATTGGCTACGTGGCGAACCCGGCGCCAGCGAGCGCATCACAGTGAAAATCCGCTACGCGCATCCCGGTGCAGAGGCAACCGTTCAAGCCCTGCCCGGCGGCAAGGCCCGTATCCAACTCGACACCCCGCAGCGTGCCATCACACCCGGCCAAGCGGCTGTCTTCTATGATGGCGATGTCGTCGTCGGTGGAGGCTGGATCACACGCGAACCCGCCCCGGTTGCGGCATGATCCTCTTTGTCGTCACCACGCTCCCTGACGAATCCACGGCTGCAAGCATCATCCGTCAGCTCGTTGAGAAAAAATCAGCCGCCTGCGGCACGATCATTCCCGGCGCACGATCCATCTATCGCTGGAGGGATGCCATAGAAGAATCCGCCGAGGTGGTGGTGATTTTTAAAATCCCAAAAACAGGAGCAACAGACTTCGAGTCCGAACTCCGTTCCCTGCACCCTTACGAGACCCCCGAGATCGCCGCCTTTGAGGCGGCTCAAGCCTTGCAAGCCTACTCGGCTTGGGTGGTCGCGAGTTGCGAAAAGACCGCCTGAAAAATCCTCCTACGCCAAGCGCGAGAGGCTCTGAATGGCGATCTCCACGACCCGCACGATCACGGCGGATACCTCGGTGGCATTGTGCAAAAGATCGCCCGCAAACCCAATCCAGCTAACGCTTGGAGAAGCGATAACCAGAAGCGCCGAGATGAAGCAGAGGTTCGCCAGATAGATCACAGTGAGGGAAAAAAAGGCGCCGCCGTATTCGAGGTCGGGCTGGCCTTTTTGAATCATCCACACCGTGTAGGCGAGATGCAGAAACCAAGTGAAGCCCAGACCAAAATACAACAGGCTGGGGAATCCCTGCAGATCAAAACAGAAGAGCGCAAATCCATACGCCGCGACCCAGCAGAGCGTGTAGAAGGGGAAGAAATACGGCGCGAGGATGATCAAGGTATTCGTCCTGTCCGTCACCACATGGCCCCCATCCTCCCGCACATGGAAATCATGCACCCGCCCACCATGAATCCAGACCCACAGCGCATGAGTGAGTTCATGGCCCATCACATAAAGCAAACGCAACGGGGTGCAGGAAAAAAACCAGAGCAGGCCGACCAACCCTCCAATCGCAAAACCCCGCACCTCCTCGCTGCCCAAAAATCCGCCATGGGCTGCGCTTTTTAAAAACGCCCCATAAAATGTGAGCGTGAGAACAGCCGCCGGCAGGAGAAGCAGAACACCGGTCGGAAATTTCACCCAACGCTTCGGGACATAACCGACCTCCACCCCAGTGAGAGTCGAGTAAAGAGACTGTCGCGTCTTTAATACGGAACGCGGCCGTTTCGGTGCCATGCCTGAATCAAACAAATTCGCCGTGCGCCGGCACGGCAAAAAAATATCGAACGGCGCGTCCGTTGTTGCGGATCGCGCCGTTCGAAGGAGGGGGAAATGACGAAATCTTACTTCGCGGCTTTCGCAGCGATCACAGCCTTGTTCAGGCGGCTCTTGCGGCGGTTCGCCACATTGCGATGAATGATGCCGCGCTTGGCTGCCTTGTCGAGAGCGGAGGAGAGACCGTCGAATTCGACCTTGGCCGCTGCCGCGTCACCGCTGGAGATGACGGCACGAAGCTTCTTCTGGCGTGATTTGATAGCTGTGATCACGGCTGTATTGCGGGCGTGGCGCTTCTCGCTTTGGCGGGCGCTTTTTTCTGCTGATTTTGTATTGGCCATAAAATATGTTGGTGCCAGGGGGGAGAATTGAACTCCCGACCAAGGGCTTATGAGTCCCCTGCTCTACCTCTGAGCTACCCTGGCAAAAGGGTTTGTGGGTTTTTCGTCGCTTCCATCGGCTTGTTTGGTTCAGTCGCTTTTGGAAAAGACAGGTCGTGCAGAGTAATGAATCGGGATTTTAGCGCAACACCAAAAATGATCCACCCGCAAAATTTTGCACCCGGCGGGGGTCGAACCCACAACCTACGGCTTCGGAGACCGTCACTCTATCCAATTGAGCTACGGGTGCTGAATGCGGTCATCATTC
>JBIIPZ010000019.1:0-50767 GCA_044342325.1 Terrimicrobiaceae bacterium | reverse complement strand
CTACCCAAGTTCTGAGTTTGTCGTTTTTTATAAAAAATTTAATGTCATATCGATCCGACAGCAGGTCAACAACCTTCAAGTTCTGCACTTTTAATACTTGGTCATTGATTTTTTTAGTCTCTCCATTGATGGCGCGATCAACCTCCATATAGTTATCGTTCATGTTTTTAGAAGAGAAGTATTCGAATTCCCGCTTGGCAATGGATGTTAGCACATCGTGAGAGGCAACACGATCCTCGGGCTTTTCCACATTAAAAGCGATGTCAAACAGAGGTCTGGTTCCATCTGTTCCATCAAGACTCTCCGAGACGGCCTTGGAAATGTCATACCAAGAAGCTTGATTATTCTCACAGTCTTGGATTTTTGTGAGTATTTCGGCCTTTTTGACATCCAACTTGTCTTTTGCCCCTAAAAACTGCGAACTATAGGAATCAAAGAGAGAGTTCAAAGACCCTCGGGCGATGTCATAAGAGGAGGTCAAATTCAAGTTTTTAGAATCCTTGACAGCGTTTTTCAAGGTCTCAGCAGCGATGGAGTTCATGGCATTCTCATCAGAAAAATCTGCGGCATCATTGAGGTTTTTTTCCAAACTTGAATTGGCCTCAAGTTTCTTAGCCAATCCATTGAGAGCCAATCTTATTTCCCCTTGTATGTTATAAAGTTGCTCTAATTGTTGGGATATTTTATGTTTAAGTCCTCCTGCTTCTAGGAGCCAAGCTTCAGGAATTTTCTTTGCAGTTTTTATTGATTCTATTTCTTTCTCGATAAGTTGGTCGGCCGGGAAAGCCTCCCCCGACCAACCCCAACTTTCGAGCGTCTTTTTCACATCTACCTTGTTGTCGTTATTTAAATTTTCCGGCTTGATGGATTGATCAATCAAGCAGGCCTTAATAACCGCCGAGCGAATGCCAAGCGTGACTTGAGCTTTTTGCACCTCGGTAAGAATCTTGCTTCTCTTCGAATTCGCTTTTTCAACAATATTTGAAGTCTCTTGGACTGCATCCGAAGAGATTTTTTCTGAAACAATCTTGTCCAAAAGATTTTTGGCGTATTCCCCTCGCTCCATGAATCGTGTTTGGGGATCGTTGGCCATGCGGCTTATTGTGTCGCTTAAGTTAATTTCTTTGTAGGGCCTTTTATCCAATGAAAGTTGAGCCAGATATCCTTGGGCATCTGGGCTGAAATCATATCGGATATTATCCTTTGAAATGAGGTTTCCACCGCCGTAATCGGATCGAAGGCTTCCAAGTATTCGATGTGCGGCAGAGTTTTTTATCATCTCCTCCTCGCCAGCGATTACCAAATCTTCCTGTCTAATTTTTTCGTCTAATTCCAGTTTTCCGGCATCAAGGTATTTCAGGAGTTGATGGTCAAGTTGCTTTGAGAGACCCTTCTCTTGCTTTTTTGTCTCCTTGAAATCTTTATTATTCTGCTCAGATAGCTTCTGGTTGTTATTATTGGCTTTATTAAAATCTTCGACATCTTTCCTCCAAAGCCCTGTATTCCAATGACCAGCCGCTCTTGCGAGTTGATTGGCAGCATAGGTGATTTCTTTATCGCTCCCAATTTTTTCAACAACATCCTTTGAAACACCTACATCGGCCAAGAGATTCCTGGCTTCAGATACTTGGATTTTGGCCTTTTCGTTTGTAATTCGTTCGTCATCTAACTTGTTTTGCGTCTCTCCAATTACTTTGTTAAGGTCGAGATATTGTTGCTCCTGCTGAATCGGCTTAAAGGAAAAATCCGCAGCTTTTAGGTTTTTCAACTCCTGATCATTTCCTTGGAGGTTTTTCAGCTCAGGCTTCGAGTTGGTCAGCAAGGTGAGCATGTCGGCTTCGCGGCGAGCCTTTTCCGTCACCTCCACATTTTCACTGAGCGTGGCCAATGACTTACTTAAAGCAGCCAACTGGCTGAGCTCGCTAATTTCCAATGAATCAGGGTTACTCTTGTATTTATCCAAAATCGATTTTATGTCCAAGCGTTCATCAACTTGATGACCATGGGCTTTTAACACCTCCAATTTGGAAGAGTGGTTCAAAATAACTTTTTGGATATCAAGTTTCTCTTCACCATAAATGCTTAAAATATCTTTGTTCTGGCAAGCGTTGGTGAATTGAGTATCAGTGTGATTAAGATAGATTTTTTTCTCAATGGTTTTGGAGTCTGACCCTTCAAAGGCACCAGCAATCTTTACAGCATACCCAAGCGCGGTGCTGTCATTATCGGAACCGGGAACCAATGTATTCACAATATCAATAGCTTTCCGGGGATCGACCTGATTTTTCCAATCGGATATGGAACCATCCACTCCATCCGAGTGGGCGGTGCGGATGGAAAACTCCGGAAGTTCCTTGAAAAGCTCGTTGATTTTTTCGTTTTTTCCCTCATCTGCTTGATCAAGGTAGTTTTTTGCAGCTTGGAAAATCGGATCGTTTTTGGCGAAAGGTCCGGCAAACAAGGCAAGACTCTTGGCCATGGAGGGATTATTTTCGACCCCAAGCAGGCTGGCCGCAGATTTTAGCAACGCGCCATCTGCCTCTTTTTGGGTGAGTTCGTAAAAATTCTCCGACTCCACGCCTGCGGGCTCGGCGTGCTTGTCTGCAAAAGTCTTTAATCCCTCGGCAGCCGTGAGCATTCCATTCTTGCTGGCTGGGAGAGCTGATAGCACCAGGTTCATGGATTGCCTATCGCCTGGATACCGTTGCAGTTCATTACGGAATGTCTTAAAGTCATTCCAAGACTTTTGAGCTTCTGTCGCATCCTTAAGGAATGGCTCCAAGATTTGTTTGGCCGCAGCGGCAGTTTCCTTCTCTTTAAAGAGGGCCAGATTTTGCTTGCCGCCTTCACTGGCATTTACCAACTCCTTCTCAAGGAGTTCTAAATCGCTCTGAAATCCACCGTCGCTTAAATAGGTGTCGTCCGCCTTAGAAAAAGCTGCGGCTATTCGATTCATGGCCAATTTCATACCAACGATGCGCCCTGCATTTTCATCCAAGGCATCCACCACCTTGTTAAGAACAGCGGCATGGCTAAATGTCAACTTGTCGGCATAACTCGAAATAGCGCTGCGCACTTTCTCGATTTCGGCAGAGATATCTTTAATCTTCTGTTCATCCAACTTCGAAGCATCCGTTTTGAGGAGATCTACCAACTTCCCTTCGATCGAGGTAATTGATTCCCGCACCTCTCCACCCCCTGCAAATGCCGATTTAAGAATGGTTAGCGAACCAACCAGCGCTTGGGTTTGCTCGAGATTTTCCTTGTTTGCCGTCCGCAACTCATCGGCCACTTGTATTTCCAAAGGTGCGTCCTCTCGGTCCAACTTCAACTCATCATGAACCTTCACTCCAACTTGGAGAGGGTTCAACCCGGTTCCAAGTTCACCCAAGCTCTGTTGTCTCGTTTGGATCGAACCCTCAAGAGGTTTCAAGGTATCGATCTTATCTTTAATCTCTTTCTCCATCTTACCCAGAAGGTCGGCACGGCTCGCCTCCCCCTGGAAGTCATTTTCTCTGAATTTCTCAAAGTCAGAAATAGTGGAGTCGATTTTCTCCAGAGTGTCAATTTTGTGGGAATCGCCAAGGATACCGGTAACATTTTGACCATCCTCCGGAACATTGCCGATTTGTTGATTCACCCATTCTTTGGCTGTCTCATCGGCTTTGATATCAGCCATAATCTTATTTGCCTTTACGACATGGTCCAGCGTGCCAGCATTCATGCCTGCGAGGAGGGCGTCGACCATCATCCCGGTGCGCGCACGAACTTTTGTGGTTTCTTTATTTGGGCCACCCAATGCCACTGCTCCGCCGCCGAATAATCCGAGAACGGCAGCAGATTTCAATTTCCCCCGAGCCGCTTGAATGGCTCCTCCAGCGAGGAGGACAGTGCCCAATGCTGTTTTGTAGGCATTCGCACCTGAATCATTTAGACCCGTTGCTACCTGCATTCCGTCATGAATCTGATCAATCAAGCCCGTTTTTATTTGATCCGCATTGTTACCAGCCAAAGCAAACATCAACCCTTGGAAGCGATACATTGCTTTTTTATTGGCTGCGAGCTCTCTGAAGACATCGCCCAATTCCTTCAAATCCTGCTGCAGGTTGGGCTCTTGCTTGTTGAGCTCAAGACTGGCAACCGGCTGCTTCTCAGTTATATTTGCGATGAAAGTATTCTGTCCTGGGGTTAGATCAACCTTGGGAATAACGGCGAGTTTATCGATATTTTCTGCCAAATGGATAGCTGCTCCGGGACTGAAAAACCAGGGTGAGGAGATGACACTTCTCGGCAGAATGCCATGCTTTTCACCCAAGAGAAGGGTTTGGAGGTTTTTGTTGAAGTCCCCTTCCCTGCGAAGTGCGGCATCGACCATGAGGGACATCTCCCCAAGCTCCGCTCCCGAATTAAGGAGTGCCGAGTCCAGCGCATCGTTATTATCATCGCTAAGAGCATTTTGGAGGTTATCAAGATTATCGCGCTGGGTCGAGGTGAAGGAATCTTGCCCGCACAAATTATCCACAGCACGAATTCGCTCGAGTTCGGATTGGAGAACCAACTTTTTGAGGGAACCGAGAGTTTGCGCATTGCCTTCAATTTCCTTGAGCTGGGCTTGCAGTTGCTTTCGGTCCGACTTTTTAATGCCCGGTTCTTTAATCTCGCTTTTCAAGCGATCAACTTGTTCCCGATTTGCAATGGCTGATTCCAATTGCTGGCTACCTTCAGGCGAGTTTTCAGTTTGCAACCTTTTCAACTCCTCAACACTGAAGTCGCTGAGCTTAAGTTTCGTTGGCCTCTGTAGTATAGCGAGGTAGCCTGGATGAGATTGCTTGTAGGTCGACTCGGCCTTGAAGCCAATGCCACAATTCCTCAAGCGGGCTTGGCGAGTCATGTCCTCTTGGGCTTTAAGGGCGATTTGCAGAGGTTCGGGGGGCGCGGGCTCATTTTTCCACCAGGCCTTAAGCCTTTCCGTCCATTTGGATCCCCGAAGCCGATCGTATTCCACCACGATCTTGGAATCGTCGGAATCCATGTCCTTTTCTTGCCACTGCCCTTGCTCATCCAATTCCGAGGTTTTGCCCTTAAGTTTGATCTCAAGAGTGGTTTTCTTGCTGTTTGCATCCACATTGGCTTGGACTTGGGTCTCTGAAATCTCAGTGGTCGTAAACTTTGGAATGATATTTCTGGTAAAAAACCTTCCGACCTTCGAGTCCTTAACCGAGGTCCAAGCATTCGAAAAAAACTTCTTCATCGAGGCCGGAGTGTTCTCGTTTTTCATTGCCAAGGTAACCTTGTGCAATTGATCGAGTTTTTTCTTTTCGGTCTGCTCTTCAACTTTACCGAGTTTTAAGCGGTTCTGGACTGTCGCCTCTTCGATTTTGCAGAACTTTGAACTGATCTGAAGTGACTGGAAATCATGGCTCTTGATAGAAAGCGGGGCTTTCGGAAGAGGGGCGTTCACGCCGTCCAAGGCGGGCTTGGAGGCGGAAAATTGCTCGATTTTTGTAAGAGAAGTCATGGTTCGTGTAGGCGAAGGGTTTCGTTAGTTCGCGGCGAGAGAAGCCTCAGCAAACGCTTTTTTGGAGATCAAGACATGCGAAAGGAAATCGGCGAGTTCCCCCGCGAGGCCTTCGCCGCTGAGTGGCGAGGTGCGAACATCGCGCCAGATAAGAATGGTGCCGGACTTGAAGTCCGGAGACAGCGCGCAACCGTGACTCTGGATGCCCATCCAATTCCAAGAAAGCGCGGCAAGCCAGTCCTCGCCAGGAGCGTTCTCGAGGTTACCGAGGAATTCCGCGCCCAACACAAGCCTACTCTCCTCCTCGAGGTATTGGATCAATAAAGGGAGTTCGTCTTGGTAGTTCAGATAACAGGCTCCGTTTTCGTTGAGTTCAACGGTTTTTCCGAGAACTTGGCGGAGTTCGTCGAGGGCGATAGTGACTTCTTGGGATGTGATTTTGTTCATGGCTGTGTGGGGTTTTAAGTTTTAAAAATTAAGTTTTAAGAATTGGAGTGAAGTGGAGATGGTCTGTCGAAGGCGGCTTGAAGAGTGGAATGGCGTTTCAGCAATTAAGTTTAGGAAGTTTTCAGGTTTCAGGGTTGAGTTTTCAGTGTCAGGAAAGAGTGGGTGGGAAGTTGGTCAGGTGGCGGTGGGAAAAAGCGGGGCTCTGAAAGGCCGAGGTGCGGATTTTGCAGGCCCCGCTGGTTGATTTTTGGAGTTAGTCGCGATCGATTTTGAGGACCTTGCCGTTGGCGTCCACTTTGATCTCGCACTGGCGGCCGTTCGCGGTGCCGTCGAGATCATAGACTTTGCGGCCGCTGTCGGTATCGGTGTCATACGAGGTCATAGCGAATCCGGGCACGCTGGACTTGGCAGCGGCGAGGATATTGGCCGGGACGGCGCAGGGCTTCGTGGAGCAGGATGTGCCAGTGCTGCAGGATGTGCTGGTCGAGCAGGCGGCTTTCTGCTTTGTGGGGCAGCTTCCGCAGTCCTTCGTGGAGGCGCAGGCGGCGAGCAGGGCGGCGGAGGTGACGAGGAGCAGGGTTTTTAGTGTTTTCATGGTTTTGGGTATATGTATTTGGTTTTATTCTGGGGAAGGTTTTACGGAAATCGAACCACCTTCGACAACCATATAGTTGTTTTGTTCAAGCGGGGTTTGAGCACAGGTTTTTACCACAGAGGACACAACCGAAAAGGCTGGGGAGCCTTTCATGAAGAGCAACCAAAGGTTGGCCCGAAGGGCGACCGAGCGAGCGAGTCAAAGAGCACAGAGGAAGTTTTTCAGATTTTAGCGAAGCAGGGTTTGACCACGGATTGCTCGGATGGGCACGGATGATCCCAGCGAGCTGGGATTGGCAGAAAAAAAGCAAAAATCTGGCAAGCCCGCTTGCAGAGTTTTTGTTTTTGCCCTGCTCCATTCGCACCGAGAATGCACCCGTGCTCATTTCTTCATATCCGTGCTCATCCGGGTAATAAGTGGTTGTAATTCTCTCCTGTAGTTCCGGCGTTGAAAATCAATCGCGCTCGATGTGGAGAACTCGGCCGTCGGCCGTGATGTCGAGTTCGTAGGGGCGGCTGTTGGCGCGACCTTGAAGCTCGAAGAGGCGGGTGGCGCCCCGTTGCTGGAGGTTGGCCTCCGTGAGGACAAATCCGGGGATTTCCGCCTTGGCAGCGGCGAGGACATTTGCAGGGACTTCGTTTTTTGGGATGTCGTTGTCGAAGTCGTCGCTGTCATTCACATAGCCGGGCGCGACGGGAACGGGCTTGGTGGCGCAGGAGGTGAGCAGCGACAATGAGGCCGCTGCGAGTAGGAGGGTGGTGGTTTTTTTCATATTGAGATCGGTGGTAGTTGTTTAATTTCTGAGATTTAATGAATCAGGGAAGCGGGAGAGGACTTCGGAGGCTAAAGAATCGAGTTTGGAAAAGGCGAAGCATTGTTTTCCGAGGTCTTTTAATGAAGCTCCCAGGTGGTAGAGATCATGTTTATCAATGATGAGGAACCGGTCGTGGAATCCTTCGAGGGGATGGATTGCGACTGGTGGATATTGGGCATTGTGCTTTTCGAGATCCAACGCGAGTTGGCGACTGATTTTCCGCGTGAAAATGGTGGCGCTGGTGGATACCTGCCGCTTCGAAAGCATCAGAAGAACGGACTCGTCCACATAATTATCCACAAGAATGATCGAACTTTTCGCTTTCCGGATGAGAGAGGTGAGAAATGCATAGGCATCGAAAATCTGGCCGTTGAAAAAGATGCCCTGCGCGGGGGTGTGGTTGCCGTGGCTTTCCAGCAGCGAGAAAATTTCCTCGATCTTGTGATCGGAGAAAATTTGGCGACGTTCGACTTGGTCGAGACGCTCGAAAATCTTGGCGTGGTGGAGGATGAATTTACGCATAGCCACGAAGGCCCTCATGATCTGGATACCCACAGCGACGGCGCGTTCGCTGCGCAAGACGGCTGTGAGCGCCGCCACGCCCTCCTCGGTAAAGGCATAGGGTAGGTAGCCTCCCAAGTGGCGCGAGGAAGGTATCGCATTTTGCGATACCAGCTCGTGAACCTCGCTGCGGGCAAGCTGAAAGATGAAGTCCGGGGGAAAGCGGTTGGCATTCCTTTTCACCTGCTCGCGTAGGCGGATGGGCTTGACCTCAAAAAACACAGCCAAATCGCGATCGAGCAGGACTTGAGCCCCGCGGAGCGTGAGAATCCGCTCCGCAACTTGGTGGGGAGTCGGAGCTTCGATGAGAGTCGATTGCTGGTTTTCAGCGGGCATGGGGATTGGAGTTTTAAGAATCGGAGTCTTATCGTCGGAGGCAGATCGTAGAGATGGCGTCTCGCTTGCCAGTGAAGCAAATCCGCAGCGGGACGCCCGCGCTACATTTCGGAAGTTTTTTAATTTTCAGCATTTTCTTCCCCTCCGTGTTCTCCGAGTCCTCGGTGGTTAAATCACGGGGCAGGCGGGGCCGTGGGCGCGGGGAGGGACTTAAACAAGTCCAGCACCTCCTGGCGGGGCTCGCGGGTGATGTCGGCCTGCACGGAGAAGTCGTCCATCAACTGCGAGGCCTCGATGTTGGCCGGGTTGCCATAAAAATTCAGCGGGATTTTTTCTTTGGGCAAATTGAGTCCGAGTCCGGGACTGGCGGAGGTGACAAGCTCGCCGGCGATGCGGGGATCGAGGATGAAGTCGATGAATTTATGGGCGGCGTCGGCTTTGTTGGAGCTCGCTGGAATGGCAAGGACGGTCATGTATTTCAAACTGCCTTCGGTGGGAGTGATCCACTCGAACCGGCCGGGATACTCCGTCATGAGTGAGTAGGCATCACCGCTGTAGAGCAGCGCGGCACCGAGACGACCCTCGACGAGGTCGTTGCGGAGGGCATTGAAAGCAGCCGCATGATCGTTGCTCCAAATAGCACTGGAACCGGGGGCGATGTTTCGCAGCCAGTCCTTCAGAATCGACCGGGAGGCCCGCAGATTGTCGGTGGAGAGTTCATTCACGGAGGCGCCGAGGGAGAGCAGCGCAGCAGCCAGCAAATCGCGCTGGTCGGTCATCACAGCCACTCCACCGGGGCGGGGCTTGCGGAAGGCGTCCATGTAGCCGGTCACAGGAGGCTGCCGCACACTCTTGTTCACCAGAATACCCATGGCGGCGACATCGAAGGGGATGCGGAATTTTCCTTGGGCATCGCCCGCAGCCTTGCTCCAGGCGGACTTGATCTCGGAAATGTTGCGGATTTTTTTGAGATTCAAGGGAACCAGCCGGTCGCGGTCGCGCATGGCCCGCACAACATCGTTCGATAGGATCAGGAGGTCGAAGGCTTCCTTCTTACGGTAGAGAAAATCTGCGGCCTCCATGCTGGAAATAGTCGAAACGACTTCGACGGGGATGCCGGTTTTTTCGGTAAAACTCAAACACACCTCGCGCGGGATCGATCGGTCATAGGCGAGGACTCGCAGCATATCAGGGGCGTCGGCGGCGCGGAGCGGAGCGGCAACGAACAGCAAAGCGGAGAGGAAGAGGGCGAGCGTTTTCATTTCAGTCCAATACGGCCGAGGGGCTGTATGTTGATCTCCTCGGTGAGTTCCTGGTGGGAGAGCACGGGGAGGTCGGGAAGCTCGAGTTCCACGAGCTTGCGAAGGAAGCGGCGGATATCCATGGAGGTGAGGATGACAGGTGTGCGCTCGCGCTGAAGGGCGCCGCCAACCTTGGCCTTGATCTCGTCGACGAGCTTTTTGGATGTGGCGGGGTCGAGCGCCAGGAAGCTTCCGCCGGAGGTCTGGCGGATGGCTTTGCGGATGGTCTCTTCGGTCTGCGGCTCGAGCAGGTAGACGACGAGAATGTTCTGACCGCCGCTGAATTTGTAGCTGATATAGCGCCGGAGAGCGATGCGGACATACTCGGAGAGGATGAGCGTGTCCTTCTCCTTCGGCGCCCACTCGATGAGGGCCTGGAAAATGAGGCGCAGGTTGCGGACGGAAATGTCCTCCTGCACAAGGCGCTGGAGCACCTCGGCGATGCGCTGGGGCGGGATGACCCGCTGCACCTCGCGCACCAACTCTCCAAACTCGGTCTCCATGCGGGTGAGCAGACCCTTGGTCTCCTGCAGGCCCATGAAATCGGAGGCGTAGCGGCGCAGGACGAGGGAAATGTGGAAGCTCAGGAGCTTCGGCGGCTCCATGTAGGCGATACCGGCCTCGACGAGACGCGGCTGAGAAGCCAGAGGCACCCAGAATGCAGCGCGTCGGTCTGGCGGCTTCTCGACGGGCTCGAACGGGATATTGAAAAGCGAGAGGTTCTCCTCGGTCTCGCGGACATAAAGGTAACCAGGGCGAATGGCTCCATCGGACATCGGCACCTCTTGGAGCATGATCTGGTATTTGCCAGAGTGGAGATTTTGATTGAAGCGGAGGTAAATGCCGGGGAATGGCACGCCGAGGTCGAGGTAGAGGGCCTTGCGGACCTGAACGAGTTCGGAATTCAGCCTGTCGGCTGTGACATGCTCCTGCACGGCAGCATCCACCTCAAGCATGATGGGGACGGTGATGGAGAATTCGGTGGAACTGTCCTCCTCGTCATCCTGCTCGGAGGGTGGCGCCGAGGCACTTGGCTTAGCCCCGTCGGCACCGGCATGGAGGCGCTCGGTTCGCCTTCGCCCTTTCATCTTCTCCGCCGCGCGCTGCAGGGCAAAGCCGAGAGCCAGAATAACGGCTGCGAGGATGAAAAACTGAACCTTGGGAAAGCCAGGGATGAGGCCCATGACAAAGACCACGATACCGCCGATAATGAGTGCCTTGGGTGCGGCAAAGATCTGCTCGACGATGTCGCCACCAAGCCCGCCGCTGTCCTCGCTGCCGGCGCGGGTGATGATCATGGCCGCGCAAATGGAGATGAGGAGCGCGGGAATCTGGGAAATCAAACCGTCGCCGATGGTGAGGATCGAGTAGGTGGTGACGGCCTTGTCGATGGCCATGCCCTTTTGGGCAACGCCGATAGCGATACCGGCGATAATATTGATGGCTGTGATGATCAGCGAGGAGATGGCATCACCTTTGACGAACTTCATGGCACCATCCATCGCGCCGAAGAGTTGGCTTTCCTTCTCGATGACGCTGCGGCGGGCCTGGGCGTCCTTAACCGTCATGTTGCCGGCGCGAAGGTCGGCATCGATACTCATCTGCTTGCCGGGCATGGCGTCGAGGGTGAACCTCGCCGCGACCTCAGCCACACGCTCGGCGCCTTTTGTTATGACGATAAATTGGACGATGAGAATGATGAGGAAAATCACCACGCCCACGACGAAATTTCCCGCCACCACGAAGTTGCCGAAGGTGTAGATGATTTCGCCGGCGTAGCCATCCACCAGGATCATGCGGGTGGTAGTGATATTCAGCGACAACCGGAAGAGTGTCGTGACGAGAAGCAGGCTGGGAAAGGTCGAGAAGGCCAGCGCGCTCTTCATGTAAAGCGACATGAAAAGCAGCACGCAGGAGATGCCGAGATTCACTGCGATAAGGGTATCCAGGACGAATGCCGGAATCGGCACAATCATCAGAGCAATGACACAAACGATGATGGTGGCAATGTAGATGTCGCCGTAGCGCTTCGAGGCAAAGGCGAAATTCTGCAACCGCAACAAGAAGCCTTCCATCACAGTCCCCCTCCCTCTTCCCGGCGGGATTTGAGGAATACGAGAGCCTCTGCGTCGCTTTCCGAGGTGTTGCCAAGACGCCGCGCGGAGATGGCTTTGACCAAATGGCAAAGGGGCTGCTCATCCGGTGGCAGACCGAGTTCCAAGGCCTTTGAGGCACTGGCGGCGGCCTCGGGGTTTTTTTCGAGAGCCAGTTGAATCGTGGCGAGCGTGCGCCAAGCGGTGGGATTCATGGCATCCACCACGGTCATGAGTTCGAAGTAGCAGATGGCGCGTTCGGGGCGACCGTAGCGGGCATTCAGGTAGCCGAGGAGATGGAGGGTCTCCCTCACGGTCTGGATCGGCATGGCGTTGGAATCCCCCATTAGAATCAGCCTCCGACCATGACCCGCCGCAGGGCCTCGAGGAGTTGAAGGTTTTCGCAGTCCTCCTCGAGAAGGGCGAGGCCGGACTGGAAGGTCTCGTCACGGCGAGAATAGCCCGCCCGCAGATCGCGCAAACGCTTCCTGAGATTATCCAGATGCTGACTATAGGAGGCAGCGCCAAGGAGGCTGGCTGTCATTTCACGCGGCTTGAGCGAATCGGTGAGAAACAAATCCATCGCCTGATCCTGAAAAAGCCCTGCCAACTTGCTGGGCACCGCCTGCTCGCTCATCGAGGGGCGATTCAATGGCAGCGTCGGTGAACTCTGGCCGCTGGCGGCGTAGGAAACCTTCTCGATTCCCGTGCGAAAATCGAGTGCGCCAGTGGAGTTGGTGACGGTAGCCATGAAGTGACGAAGACTATACGGCTTCGGCCATATTGTGAAGTTTTGTGAGACGGTCGAGGGCTTCAAGCACATCAGCCCCACGGAGGCCGTCCAGCGCGAGGCTTTGCATGAGAACATTGGTCCTGCCGAAATCGGTGCGGCGGCAACGCACGCCCTGGCCGTCATTTTTTTCAAAGTGGAGAAACTCCAACAAGCGGGCGGCTGTGGGAGTATTGGGATACTGGTGCGAGCGTGAAAGGCTCACAAAAAGCCCGTCCCTGCTTGAGACGAGACAAAGCGTGTCGGAGGGCTCAATCTCGAGCACGAGGCTGCCGTCGGATTGAAGCTCCAAGCCGCCCATGCCAAGAAGTTCGCCGAATTCTCTGATAACGGAGTCAATCATCCGAGAGCCGCCTCCTCTTCGTCAATGGAGTGGTCGATGGCCTTCTGCATGGCATCGAGGACGCGCTCGCGGGTTTCGGGTTTATCATAAGCACGCGGAGGGAGATTCCGCACCACATCGCGGAACTGGGTGAGAAAATTGATGGTCGGCTCGAGGGGCGGGAGGTTGAAATCCAAGGCCATTCGCACGAAGTCGGCGTCCGAGACGCGGCCGCCATTGGCCGAGTCCAACATGCCGGTCATCAGGCGGAACGGGGCCACCGGCACGGAGTTGTTTGTGGATTTGTGGAATTTCGTGAGCAGGTCGCGGCTGGAATTGTGGGCATTTCCGAGGAGGCGGACCTGTTGAAGCCCGTCGACGACTTCATTCAACTGCGCAGGCTCGCCCGAGGGACGCGAGGCCGCCAGATCCGCTGCCAGTGCGCTTGTGAGAAAATCAATCGTCGCCGAGAAATGCTTCTCAAATTCGGGTCCATCCGCGACTGGGCTCGCGCCCGGAGCGTCCTGCTGCCCGCTGAATTGGCCAAGGTGCGAGGCGATCTGTCGGTAGGATGCAGAGGGTGATTGGTAGCCGAGCACTGACTGACGGTAGAAATCCCGCACATCACCGGCATCCTGTGGGCGAGATTGGACGAGTTCGTTGAGAACCGGCGCGATGTTGTTACCGGCTGCGATGGCTGGCCCATGCTCTTTCTCAAGCTTCGCCCCGTATTCCTGCAAATGCTCGCGCAGAGCTTCTTGGGAAGTATCATCCCCTCCCCCGCCGCCAAGGTCGGCGGCCATGGCTTGAATGACGCCGAAGCGGACAGAGGGATCGGGAAAGATTTTTTCCATCTCCTCGGCGAGTTCGTTGAAATTGTTCTCCCGCTGCATCCGGCGTAGGAGAGCCGCGAAACGCAGGAGCCCGGCGGAATTCTGCATCTCTGGGAACATCTTCCCGATGGCCGCGCGCATCTTCTGGGCCTTGGCATCGGCGGACTGCTTGCTCTGCGACTTGACTGGCGCCTCGGTCTCGGGCTCGAAAAACTTCGTCGGGTCGTTCAGGTCGAGTCCTGCTTCGGAGGGGCTTTTTCCGCCTGCGGTGATCTTACGCCCTTGGTAAGTGCCCATCACATCATCCAGAGAGGACTTGACGGCATTCGCCATCACTTCGGCATTGCTGACTTGGCGTGAGGTGATGCTTGGACCCATACGAAGCTCTTCAGCTAATCTTGAAAAACGGTCTCCACAAGCCCGAATTCCATCAGTCGAAAATCAGAACGGCATAGGCTGCGAAGAGGACCAGATGCACAGCGCCTGCGAGCATGTTCGTGCGATTGCCGGCGAAGACCAGCACGGAGGACAAAAATGTGGCCAAGAGAAGCACCATTTCCACAGGCCCGAGTCCCAAGATGATGCGCTGACCTGTGAGGGCGCTGATGCACAGAACGGCAGGGACGGTGAGACCGATGGTGGCCAACGCAGAGCCGAGGACGATATTCACCGTGCGTTGGAGGCTGTTTTGCACTGCGGCCTTGCAGGCTGCAAGGCCCTCGGGGGCGAGAACGAGCAATGCAACCACGAAGCCGGCGAGAGCCTGAGGCGCTTGCAGGGCGGAAATGCCAAATTCGAGCACAAGAGCGATTTTTTTGGAAAGCAAGACGATGGGCAGCAGCGAAAGGACCAGAAAAATGGCATGATAAGCCGTGGAACGCGTTTCCAGATGGCCGTGTCCATCGCCTACCTCACCTTCATCCGAAGGATGCTCGAAAAAATCGCGATGGCGCGTGGATTGAAGAAACAAGAAAACGCCGTAGAGCGCGACGGAAGCAATCGCTACAAAGCCGAACACCATCGGCGAGGCCGAACCGACGCCGCCAGTTCGGCTGAAGGTCGGCAGCACCAAGGCAAGGAATGCCAGACAGGAGAGAACGATGAGATAACTCCGGGCACCTTCGAGGTTGAATACCTGCCGGTGATGACGCAACCCACCGATCAGCAAGGTAATGCCAAGCATACCATTAAGAACAATCATGAGGACCGAGAACATGGTATCCCTCGCCAATGTGGGATTTTCAGAACCACTCATCATGAGCGCGCAGATCATAACCACCTCGATGGAAATGACTGAAAGTGTGAGAATGAGCGTGCCATAAGGCTCGCCAAGCTTTACTGCCAAGCACTCCGCATGGTGCACCACACCAAAGGAGAGCCAAAGCATGACCGCGAATATCACCGCAAACGACCCTGCAGCCGCAGCAGCATTTCCTGTGGAGCCCAACAACACACCCCCGCCAGTGTAAAAAACAATCACCGCAAGAATGCCCATCCAGAGCGCCGACTCGCTTTTCATGACGCCCGCTAAACTAATGGTGGTGTTTTTGGAATTCACTGGCGCATGTGTAGAGCAAATAACATCCCCGCCGCAATAGGTTTCCGGTGTCTTTCTACGAGATAAGGACTAGGGCGGGCAGGAGTCCGCCTCAAATCCGCATAACCACCTCTTGCAATGTTTTTTATTTAGGAAATTACCACATCACGCGGACCTTCCGTGATCTTACCGATCAGAATGCCCTTCGTGAGTTTCAAAGCCTCTTCCGCGCGCTTGGCTGGGACGACGAGCGTCATGCCGATGCCCATGTTGAAGACCTGGAACATCTCATCGTCGGGGATATCCGCCGCGTTTTGAATGATGTTGAAAATGATTGGCACTTTCCATGATCCCTTGTCGATTGAGGCCCTGCAGCCCTCGGGAAGGACACGAGGAAGGTTATCCAGCAAGCCGCCGCCCGTGATGTGCGCTGCGCCGTGGAGAATGCCTTGTGGCAAGGAGGCCATGAGTGGCTGATAATTCGGATGAACCTTCAAAAGTTCCTTGCCGAGCGGCACGCTCATGCCAGGAGCGTGCTTGTCCAATGGAAGACGTAGCTTCTCCAGAAGGACTTTGCGGGCGAGCGAATAGCCGTTTGTGTGGAGACCATGTCCCTTCAAGCCGATAATCACATCGCCGACTTTGATTTTTGAGCCGTCGAGCATTTTCGGCCTGTCCACAACACCAACAATCGTGCCAGCGACATCGTATTCCCCGCTTTGATACATGCCGGGCATCTGAGCGGTCTCGCCGCCGATGAGGGCGCATCCCCCGTCTTTGCAGGCCTTCGCAAAGCCTTTGAGAATTTGGCGAAACACCACGGGGTCGAGCTTTTCACCGCCGATGTAGTCGAGGAAAAAGAGCGGACGCGCGCCGATGACGGCGATGTCGTTGATGCAATGATTCACTAAATCCTGCCCGATGGTGTCGTGGCGGTTCGTGGCAAAGGCGATTTTGAGTTTCGTGCCGACGCCATCGACGCTGGAGACAAGGACGGGATCTTTCATTCCCCGGAAATCGGGACGGAAGAGACCTCCGAATCCTCCGATTTTTCCGAGCACTTCAGGGCCGTGCGTGGCGCTGACGAGGGAGTGGATTCCTTTTTTGACTGTGTTGCCGAGGTCCACATCGACCCCTGCGGCGGCGTAGGCTTTTTGTTTGCGTGGAGTTTTCAAAGCAGTCGTTCGGAGGGTGGTTCGAGAAGACGGGCTTTGACGGCCCGTTTTTCCATGATGAGTTTGTCGAATTGGTCATCGAAGGCGACCGGGTAGTCGCCGTTGAAGCAGGCCATGCAGAAATTATTTGCAGGCTGGCCAGTGGAGCGCACCATGCCATCCACATCGAGATAGCCGAGGGAATCAGCACCGAGATATTTTCGGATTTCCTCGGCCGTGCACTGGTTTGCGAGAAGTTTCTCAGGATCTGGAAAATCAATGCCGTAGTAGCAGGCGTGCTTGTGCGGCGGGCAGCTGATGCGCATGTGCACTTCCTTGGCACCGTTCTCGCGGAGGTTCACCACACGGGAGCGGGCGGTCGTGCCACGCACAATGGAGTCGTCGACCACCACCACACGCTTCCCTTCCACGGCTGAGCGAATCAGGTTGAGTTTAACCCGCACATTGAAGTCACGGATCATTTGCGTGGGCTGAATGAATGTGCGGCCGATATAGTGATTTCGGACAAAGGCGGGGTAATAAGGAATACCGGTCTCCTCGGAGAAACCCAGCGCGGCGAAGATGCCAGAGTCCGGCACCGGCACGACCAGATCGGCCTCTACAGGATGCAACCTGGCCAACTCGCGCCCCATGTTGACACGGGCCATGCTGACATTGGTCCCACCGATATTGCTGTCGGGGCGGGCAAAATAAACATGCTCGAAAATGCAAAAGGAAGTCCGGCTCTTGGGAAACGGCCACTCGCTGCGAAGTCCGTTTTCATCGATGATCAAGACCTCGCCGGGTTCCACATCGCGAATAAACTCCGCATGGATCAAATCAAACGCGCAACTCTCGGATGCCAGCACATAGGCTCCATCGAGTTTTCCCAGGCAGAGCGGACGAAAGCCATGCGGATCCCGGAAACCGATGATCTCGCGCTCACCCATGAGAACAATCGAGAACGCACCCTCGAGACGCCGCAGCGAAGCTATGCCGCCGCCGTTGGATGTCGGCTGAGCGAGGAGATGCAGCACGATCTCGCTATCCACCGTCGTTTGAAAAATCGATCCCCGCTCTTCGAGCTCGGCACGCAGGGCGGCGGCGTTTACCAGATTCCCATTGTGGGCGATCGCAAGACGACCGCGAGCTGTGTCTACCACGAAAGGCTGCGCGTTTTTCAGGTTACTGGACCCCGTAGTGGAATAACGCACATGACCAATGGCGCGGGTGCCTTTCAGCCTCTCGAGATCACGCGAATGAAAAACCTGGGATACAAGTCCCATGCCTTTGTGAGTATTGAAGACTTGCGCTCCAGGCTCGGCGGAGACAATTCCGGCGCTTTCTTGTCCCCTGTGTTGCAGAGCAAAGAGGCCGTAGTAGGAAAGCATCGCAGCATCCGGGTGGTTGAAGACCGCGAAGACGCCGCATTCGTGAGTTGGTTTATGCAGGTGGGCAGTGGAAGATTTCAAGGCAGGGCGGAAACATGGACTCCACGCTCGAAGCGTTCAAGGATTTTGAAATCCAGGCAGCGTAAAATCGCGCCCCGAAATTTTTATGATTTTCAGGATTGCAAACCGACAACAAACGACTAATCTTCCACCCCTCCACCGGGTTGGTAGCTCAATGGTAGAGCAGCGCCCTTTTAAGGCGTTGGTTGAGGGTTCGAGTCCCTCCCAACCCACTCCCCTCCCCCGTGCGGAAGACAAACACTCCGGACACTTTTTTACCCTAACAGGCCAAGCTGTAGAGTGCCGCGCATTTCCATTGGTTGGAAAACGATCCAGATGCCGAGGGCGAAGAGGGCGCAGGCGAGGACGGCCCACGGCAGGAAGCTGAGGAGGGGGTGTGCTTTGGAGGTTGTGAGTGTTTTTTTCCAGAGGAGCCAGAGAGTGAAGAGGCAACCGGCGTTGAGGAGGAGGATTTCGAGTGCGGGGAGTTCGGCGAAGCCGAGGGAGGCGATGTTCCAATTCGGTAGGGATGCAGATAGACCGGCATCTTTGGCGAGGCGTTGGAGGACGGGCCAAGGCGTGAGGGCGGCGGTAACGAGGTGGAAGAGAAAATGCGCGGCCCACATGGAGACTCCCAGCGGGGCGAAAAGGACGGCCATGCCGCAGAGGTGCTCGTGCCAGCGGGTGGTGGTTGCGCCGCACTTCATGCTCAACCACGCGCAGGCGGAGGCGAGCAGGAATGGGAGTAAGAGGACGAATGCGAGGAAGACAAGGCCGCTCGCGGGACCGAGTTTTTTTTCCATCTCCAAGGCGGGCGAGGTCATTCCAGCGGCATTGGCAAAGGCGGCGAAGGTGAGCACGAGAACCAATGCGGCGAGGTCGGGGCGGCGGGAATAGTCGCCGACGGCGGAGCGTTTGCCTTGGTGCAAGAGATCACGCCCAGGAGGGACGGCGAGGAAGCCGACATTGTCGGACGGGCAGGCCTTCACGCAATCGAGACAGAAGGTGCAATCCATGTTTCCCGACTTGGCGGGTTGGAAGAGGTGGAGTTCACAACCGCGCTGGGATTCGTTTCCACGCAGGCAATCATGGGTGCGGCAAGTGGCGCAGACGCTGGAGTCCCGGACCCGGACTTCCAATGGGGAGACGAGGGAGGAAACAAAGTGGAATTGGCCAATCGGGCAGACATGTTTGCAGAAGCTCGCGCCTTTGAAGAAGCCATCCACGAGCACGGCGGCGGTGAAGTAGAAGATGATAATCCATGCCGTCCACCACGGGGTTTCCCAGAGGTCGAAAAACTCGTAGGCCCAGAAAAAGAGGACCAGTAGGCCGATGGCGAGCCACTTGGATCGCAGGAATCGTGGCCAGCGGTGTGTGGCGGGAAAGATTCTGCGTCCGAGATCCCTCGCAAAGGTGAACGGACATGCCATGCAGAAAAGATTTCCCGCTACCAGAAGCGCCAGAATGGTGAAGCCTCGCCAGTGCGTCCATGGCAGCACCCCAGCGAGGTTCATTGCCCCGACCTGTGGACCGAAAAGGCCGTCAAGCACTACCAGGATAGCCAAGCCAAAAAGCAACGCCTGCATGGATACCCGGAAATACTTCGACCCGATGAGTGCGCCGAGAACTGGCACGCGAAGGAGATCAAACGGCCTGCGCGGCTCGAGGGGCTGCGGCTTTATTTTTACCTTCGGACGCCTACTGACGAGGTTGGAGCCGGACAGGTATTTGATAGCGATCACAGCTGCAGGCAGAAGAAAGGCCACCGAACCGGGCACCCACATGATCGTTCCGGCGAAGGTTTGGTCATCAATCGCAGAAAGGCCTGTGATGCGGGGCGCGGCGGCGTAGGTCGGATAGATGACTCGACCATAGAATGTGAAAAAACCTGAAAGCGCTGTGTTTTGAATATCCACCACCAGCAAATAAGGAATGAGCACCCAACGAGGCACAGCGGGGCGCGAAGGCCATGGTTGCACAACGGGCCACCAGAAAAGCATCGCCGTTGTCAGAAAACACAGATGCTCGACTTGATGCCAGGCCTGCGAGCTCAATGCCAGTTCGTAGAACGCGGGGATGTGCCAAAGCACATTCGAAAGCATGAAAAGCGGCCCGGCAAAGAAGGGATGCACAAGGAGTGCACCGAGTTTTTTGAGTCGGGGTTCGTTGAGAAAAGGCCCCAAACCCGAGCGCACAAATCCACGAGGCAATCCCGAAAGCATCGGCAAAAAAGGGGCTCCCTGAAGAATCAGCGGCGGCGCCACCATAGTCAGAAGAAGGTGCTGCACCATGTGGACGCTCAGCAACCACGAGGCAAAGGCATCAAGAGGCGATGCTAGCGCGATGTAGATGACGAGTAAGCCCCCCAGAAAAGAGGCGAGACGCCATTCGGGAAAACGCTCGGGAGCCAGTCGGCGAACCTTGCGCCAGCCGCGCCAATACAGAAATGCCGTGAGGATCAAACCGATCGCGGGCACGGGCTCGAAACTCCAAGAGGCGAGAACCAATGAGGCTTGGGCGTTTCCCATGCGGGTTGGAAACCGCCTTAAAGCGGGATGATAGCGCCTCCCTCCATCGCGCTGCGGGGAGGTTTTCCAAAAAGAAAAAGCCTGCTGGGAATGACCTGCTCAAGCCAACCCAGATACGGCGGCAGGACGCGCTGGCCGGACTTCCAGCCGGATTCTACAAAGAGGAAATCCGGGGCGGTTTCCTGAACCACCTCGCAAATCATAAAACCGGTATTGGATCGGATGCGGCGCAGGTCCACAGCAGGAGTGATCTCACTGAGTTCGTCGCAAATATCCTCCAGACTGCCCTCCTCCATCTCGGCTCCGAGGAGTGAGCGGCGCGCCTGCGCGAAGGGACTATCGGCGGCGAGGATCGAGATCTTGGAAGGCTTGAGGGTCTTGAGCGTCTCCTTAGCAGCCCGCCAGCGCGGCGAATGAGCCTCCACCAGAAGACAGGCATTCAGCCCGGCAGGAGCCAGTTCCTTGGGATCCGGGATGAGAAGAAGGTCGCACGGCGTGCGCGAAAAAAGCTCTCGCACGATGGTGCCAGTGAAGTTGCGAGGGTCATTCGGACGGGCGATCGTGCCAGCGATGAAGAGGTCGAATTTTTCATTCGCTACGGCAGTGACCAATACCTGCGCCGGAGCCCCGCCCTCGCACCAATAAATCTCCACATTTTCCCGCCCCAAGTCTGCAAAGGCCTCTTGAAAGCTGGCCGCTTTTTCCTGCGTGCGCTCGCCCGCATGGAGCACACTCAGGCGGGCGCCAAACATCCTCGCCGCGCGATCAGCTTCGGCTAGGACTGCCCGAAAGCGTGGTGAAAATGTCGATGCGACGGCGAAGTGGAGTGATGACATGGGAAGATTTTCAGCGATGGCAAAAATGGCAGATCACTTTTTTGAAATCTGCACGATTTTTTCAAAGACCGCTTTCGTCAGTGGCATCACGCTGAGTCGCGATTGACGCAAGAGTCCGATCTCAGCAAGCGAGGGTTCGGCTTTGATTTCCTCGAGAGAGACGGGACGCTTCAAAGCGCCGACAGGCTTCAAATCCACGCACGACCAGTCGCCCTCGGAAGCTGTGAGATCGGGGTAGGCCGGACGGACAACCTCAGCAATTCCGACGACACATTTTCCAGTCACGCTGTGGTAGTAGAGGACATGGTCGCCCGGTGCCATGGCGCGAAGATGGTTTCTGGCTTGGAAATTCCTAACCCCGGTCCAGGCGGTTTTGCCATCCTTCACGAAATCCTCCCACGCGTAGGCTGTGGGTTCCTGTTTAACGAGCCAGTAATTCATTCGAGCTTTGCTAAAATGAAATTCCGCGAATATCAAAGGACTTCTCAACAAAATGTCGAAAAAAGGTCTCTTCATCACATTCGAAGGCTCCGAGGCGTGTGGCAAATCCACCCAGATTACCCTCCTGGCCGACAAGCTCCGCTCCCTGGGATTCGATCCCCTGCTCTTTCGCGAACCCGGAGGCACGCCTGCCGGCGAGGCGATTCGGCACCTCTTGCAACATGCGCCCGAAGGCGAGGCGCTGACTCCCGAGGCCGAGTTGCTCCTCTTTGCAGCCAGCCGCGCACAGTTGGTCAGGGAAAAAATCCTCCCCGCACTCGCGGAAGGACGCGTTGTCATTTGCGACCGCTTTCTGGATTCCACCACCGTCTATCAAGGAGTAGCCCGCCGCATTCCTGCGGATGACACCGCCCGCATCAACGCCTTCGCAGTCGGGGACTGTTTGCCGGATATCACATTCCTGCTTGATCTAGACCACAAAACCTCACTTTCCCGCATGCAGGCCGCCAATCGGAAACCCGACCGCATCGAACGAGAGTCGCCGGAATTTTTCGAAGCCGTGCGTCGAGGTTACTTGAAAGTTGCCAAAGAAAATCCCAAGCGCGTGCACCTCATCGACGCCTCGCGTTCGGTCGAGGAAATTGCAGGCGAAGTTTCAGCAAAAGTAATAACAGAAGTTAATAAATAACAGATATTTAAATCTTGTTTATAGTCCTTTTTTGACTATGACGTTGTGATTCCTGCTTTTTTACCAGCCCGATAAAATTTGATTTTTTTCTTAACATTTCGGCGGATTTTTCACATTGTCGACATGTTGGCACTGGAGTGCACCTCGCATCCGCCGGCCAAATCATAAAAAACACATAATGGAAAACACTACACCACAAGGAGACATCGGTCTCATCGGCTTGGCCGTGATGGGCCAGAACCTCGTCCTCAACATGAACGACCACGGCTACACAGTCGTCGTTTACAACCGCACCACCTCAAAAGTGGACGAATTTTTAGCAAATGAGGCAAAAGGCACAAAAGTGCAGGGCGCCCACTCGATTCAGGAACTGGTTTCCAAACTCAAGCGTCCGCGCCGCGTCATGATGCTCGTGAAGGCCGGACAGCCGGTGGATGACTTTATTGCTCAAATCACCCCTTATCTGGAACCCGGCGACATCATCATCGACGGTGGAAATTCGCTCTACAATGACACAAACCGCCGCCAGCGTGAACTCGAAGCCAAGGATTTGCTTTTCATTGGAACGGGTGTTTCGGGTGGAGAAGAGGGCGCTCGCCGCGGACCAAGCATCATGCCTGGTGGATCGCCTGCCGCATGGCCTCATGTGAAAGACATTTTCCAATCCATTTCCGCCAAGGTCGAAGACGGTTCGCCATGCTGCGATTGGGTCGGCGAAGAAGGTGCGGGCCATTACGTAAAAATGGTGCATAACGGCATCGAATATGGTGACATGCAGCTAATTTGCGAGGCCTACAATATCCTGAAAAACGGCCTCGGCTTGAACGAGCAGGAACTGCACGATGTTTTCGCCGAGTGGAACAAAGGCGACCTCGACAGCTACCTCGTCGAAATCAGCCGCGATATTTTTGCCAAAAAAGACACCGACGGCACACCGCTCTTGAGCAAAATCCTCGACACGGCTGGCCAAAAAGGCACAGGCAAGTGGACTGTGATCAACTCGCTCGAAATGGGAGTCCCGATTACCCTCATGGCGGAAGCTGTTTACGCCCGATGCGTGTCCGCTCTCAAGGAGGAGCGCGTGAAAGCTGCCCGCAAACTGAAGGGCCCGAACCCGTCCATTCCAGCCGCGCGCAATGCCAAGAGACGCGCCAAGCTCATCGACGAAGTCCGTCAAGCCCTTTACGCTTCGAAAATCATCAGCTACGCCCAGGGCTACATGCTCATGCGCGCCGCAGCTGCCGAATACGGCTGGAAGCTCAACTGGGGCGGCATAGCCCTCATGTGGCGCGGAGGTTGCATCATCCGCTCCCGCTTCCTCGGCAAGATCAAAGAAGCCTTCGACAAAAAACCCAAGCTCACGAACCTGCTCTTCGACGACTTTTTCAAAGGCGAAATGAAGAAAAACCAGAAGGCCTGGCGCAATGTGGTCGCGATCGCCGCCAAGCGTGGAATCCCGGTTCCCGCATTCAGCACAGCCCTCTCGTTCTTCGACAGTTACCGCTCAGCGGTTCTGCCAGCGAACCTGCTCCAAGCCCAACGCGACTACTTTGGGGCCCACACCTACGAGCGCGTTGACAAGCCCCGTGGAGAGTTCTTCCACACAAACTGGACCGGCCAAGGCGGCACCACAGCCTCCACGACCTACACGGTCTGATCGCGCTTGCGCGTTTTCATTCTCAAACCCGACGCCATAGGCGACTTCATCCTCGCAACAGGATGCATTCGCCTCTTGGCTAGGGAATTGAGTGAAAAAAATCTCATCATAGCGGTGAGGGCGGATGTCGCTCCGCTGGCAAAAGCTCAGTTTCCTCAAGCTGAAGTCATCCCGCTCCCTCTAAAGGAAAAACGCCGTCTCGTTAACTTAGCGACGGTGAATGTGATCAACAGCTTGCCGGCTTGGCTTCGTCTACTGACCTTGCGTGTGGACGCCGCCATCTGCCTGCGCAGCATGCGCGCATATCTGCACACAATCACATTCTATCTCCCTCGAGCCAAACACCGTATCGCCTGCCAGAATCTCCTTTTGGCAAACCCTCGCATGCGGCGACCCGCCGTCGAGAATTTCGTCCGCTACGCCTTCAAACCAACCCTCATCCCCTACCCTCCGCCGGGACGACTTCCCACGGATATCGAAGCAAACCGCCTCGTCGCCGAGGAAGTTCTCCAACGCAAGGTATCCGACGAAGAAATTCTTCCCACGCTTACGCCGCCTCGCGAGGTTTCTGCCAAAAACCACTGGTTACTGTGCCCATTCAGCTCGACGACATCCAAGGATTACCCCGCCGAGGCCTGGGCTCGCGCTTTAAAACTCCTTGACCACGAGCGCGCTGAGGCCCCGCTCCACCTCGCCGCAGGGCCAAGTCAATCAGACCGTCTCCAAGAATTCACCCGCACTCTTCAATCCGCTGGCATCACCAACATCCACCTCGCCCCGCCTGTCCCACTCCCTGATTTCCTGCAATCCATAGCCGAAGCCCGCCTCGTCCTGACAGTGGATACCGCCGCCGCGCACATGGCGTGCGCACTCGATACACCGGCCGTCATCGTCTCCGCCGGCCAACATCCTGGAGTCTACGCCCCCTACTCAAAAACCGGCCAGCAACATTGGATCATCCCCCAGCCCGGACTCCCCAAAAACGAATGGCGGCAGCATCTGCATCCAGAAAAGGTTGCCAACAGTTTGGCTGATATGCTTTTGACCTCGAAAAGCCGTCACTCATTCGAAGAAAAATCGTAAGCTACAACAATCCGTGAACTCACAAAACAGCCCTGATCCTCAGCTTGCGTTTGCCACTGACCCGATGGCAAACGCAACCATCATCCTGCTGGGCAAAGGGAAGTGGCGGCAAGCGAGGGATGAAGCCAAGTTGCTATGTAAGAAGGATCGAAACAAATACCTCCCGCTCCTTGTTTTCGCCAATATCGGGCTTTTTCGCGATTTGCTCTCCCGCAGTTTGTCAAGCGATGCGCAATCCGTTCTGGATAATTTAAAAACACTCTGTCCGAAAGAAGTCGTGGAACGCCTTGCGTGTGAAATCATATCCACTCAGGTTGCGAAAACCAGCAGCACCACCTCGATACCCCAGTCGGGGATGAATTTGCTCTGGCAACAACTCAAGCGTTTTGCAGCGCAAGTCACAGACACAGCTGATCCCGCCCCCTCCGATTGGCTTTTGGTGGATTCGGTGGTGACGGCCTTTGCTCCGGCTCCGGTTGAAAGTGAAGACGCCCTCAGCAGCCAACTGGCCGCCGAGCTTGCTATGGTGCACGCGGCCTGCAAAGCCACATCCGACGGTCGCATGGAGGATGCGGTCGAAGCGATTCGGGCCCTGCCGGCGAATTCTGTTTTTCGGCACTGGAAGATTTTTCTCCGCGCAATGCGGCATTTTCTCACGGGGGCAAAAAAAGAGGCCGAGGCCTGTTTTTCGCGCCTGCCGGAGGGCGGAGCGTGTGCCACTGCGGCGGCTGTGATTCTGAACAAACCGCACGCTGCGGAAATTCCTGCGATCGGCAAAACAGGTTGGATTCTTGCCACGGTTGGGGAATCGCCCACGAAGGCACGCGAAATCGCCACAGCAGACGAGTGCTGGAAAAAAGGCAACTGGAACGGAGCAAAGGACGCCCTCGCAAGAGCACTCGGCAGGAATTTCTCCATCAAACTTCGTGGCATCGAATACGCGTTGAGCGAGCACCTTTTTTCCCTGGGTCTCGAAGAATTGCCGGTTGAGATCAAACGCAGCCAACAAATCGAGTCATTCTTTTGTCAGCAGCGCGCCATCCCGCAATCGGCCAGTGAAATTCTTTATTCCGTATGGATCGTTTTGGTTTTGATCGATGCCCATTCCATACCGGATTCCAATTTGGAGAGCGAGTTTGGCGATGTTCTGAAAATGTCGTCAGACTTTTACGGGAAAAACCCTATACGGGACAGCGTGATATACGAGACATTGGGCGACATTTTTGCACTCGATTCCAACAGAGGAAAATCGGCAGTTGAAGCCCGAAGCCTCTACAAACCACGAAATGCCGAACGCGCGATCAAAGCGTTCATGCAAGCCACTCGATCCGCCCCGGACAATGAATCCGCCTGGGTCAAGCTTCTGAGTGTCCATGAGAAGCTTCAAAACAAGTCCGAGGTCCACCAACTTCTCGACCAGCTTGTCGCGCGATTCCCGCAAAACAAACACATTCTCAGCAAAGCCGGTGTGCTGGCGGTGGAACGCAAAGCCTTCGCCAAGGGAATCGACTACCTCGAAGCCGCGCACCAACTCGATCCCTTGGACTCCAAGTGCAAGACACAACTCATCGCCGGCCTCACGGATTATATCATCAACCGCCACAAGAAAAAGCAGAGCACAGCCTCGCTTTGGGATCGCGTCGCGCCACTTCTGGATTCCTCCCCGGATTGCAGGGATTTAACGCAAGCCAAATGGGCGATGGACAAGTTGCGTGACATGCTGGAGGAGCGGATGAATGGAAACGCAGACTGCAACTCCCTTTTCTTTGAGATATACCTCTGCCGCAGGCTGCAAAGACCACTCCGCAAAAACTGGCATACGCAATGGAACAACACTCCAGTCACCGGAAAGAACTGGGTCTCTCTGCTTCAAATCGTTGAAGCTGTAAGATCAAGTCCGGATTTCCCGATTTGGCAACTGGATGACTTCCAAGCCGCGCTTTGCAACAAGTTGAATCCTAAGGATCTGGAAAACAGCATTAAAGAAAATCCCCGGGACATTTTTTCATTCGCGGTTGACTTGTTGAAATGGTCCGAAGAGGAACAAGCCTATGATCAGGTTTTTGTGGAATGTTGCTTTGACGCACTCAATGATTCGCTTCACAAATTACTCAAGAAAAAACTGATACAGCGCGATATTCATATCAGATTTTGCCTTTTGTTATGCGATTTTATCTTACAATGCAAGAGTCAAAGCCTCATGGATACAGATTTGAAGAAAATCGACCAAGAGGCCCAGGAAAAAGGCCTCGATTACATGCGACAAGCTGTTGCAAGTTTCAGAGATCAACTCCGCGAGTTTTCGTTCTTGGATCACGAAACTGATGAGGACATCGACGATTGCTCTCCTCCAAAACCCCGTCCGAGGAAAAAGGCCTCCCCGGTGAAGAAAATGAATACTGAAACCAAACCGATGGCCTCGCCAAATGACGAGGCACAACTGGAATTTGAACTCTGAATGAACCCGTTTCTTACACTGGATGTCACTCCCGACTCGACCGACGAGGAGGTTCGCGCCGCCTACACCCGACTCTTGCGGAAGTATCCGCCAGAGCATTGCCCCGAGGAGTTTCAGATGATTCAGGAGTCCGCCACCAAGCTGCGCACCGCTAGGGATCGCTGGCTGGCTTGGTTCAATCCTAGTGTGGATGAACCCAAATCTCCGCTTGAGGCATTGCAGAGTTTTCAGAAACTCCCCGCGCGGATTCGTCCACCAGGTTTTGAAGCCTTCAAAAGCCTTATGCGCGACTGCTGCGCAGCAACCCAAAAAAACAAAAAATGAACGACTTTTCCGAAGACCATGTGGGCCCGACCCTTGAAGTTGGAGCCCCTGAAGAGCCCTTGGGCGAGGCTTTTGCCCCGCTCTTTGAAAACCTCGCCAATCAAATCGCCGCATCGGATGCCGAGAATCGCCGCACCGCCAGGCGTCTTCTGGAGGGGCTCAAAGGGTTTGGCACAGTCTTGGACGCCATGGCGACCACCCTTGGAGACCTGCACGCTGGCGTCCGGAATTTAAATATCCCCTCCCCCGCACCGGCGCCACGCGCACCCAACCTTGCTCCTGCTTTTATCGAACTCACCGATCGTCTGGACCGCATCGAGAAGGCGCTCGCCAAAGAACTGCCTGCCGAAAAAACATGGTGGCCCGCCCATCACAAAACCCTCGAGGCATGGCGCAGCGAGCGCCGTCTTCTCACCGAGTCCTTCTCGCTTTTGGAAGGACAGAAAAACGCCATCTTTCAGTCTCTTGGCCTCGCTCACATCCCATCTGCCGGCCTCCCCTTCGACCCGGCTTGCATGACAGCCGTGGAGGTCGTCCCCGATGCCTCCCGCCCCGATCACACCGTGCTGCAAGAAATCCTGCCCGGTTGGCGCGACGCCACCAGCGGGGAAATCATCCGCTTCGCCCAAGTCCGCGTCTCCCGCCGAGCTTGAATCCCGCGCTTCAGATACCACCTTCACACTTCATTCCATAAACCTGTAAAAAAACAGATCACCATGCAGACAAACACAGACCCCATCGTGGGCATCGACCTCGGAACGACCAATAGCGCCGTTGCCATCGTTACAGACACCACTATCGAAATCATACCGGTGCACGGCGAGTCTACCATGCCGAGCGCCGTCGGACTTGATCCACAGGGCCGAATCATCGTCGGCAAAGCTGCAAAAAACCAGGCGGTTTCGGCCCCGGAGAATACCATTTTGTCCATCAAGCGCCTCATGGGCACGGATGAAACCGTTGCCCTCGCCGACCGCTCCTACCGGCCCGAAGAGATCAGCGCCATCATCCTCCGCGAACTCAAAGCCGCCGCTGAAGCACACCTCGGCGTGCCGGTGACACGCGCCGTCATTACGGTTCCCGCTTTCTTCAACGATCGCCAACGCCAAGCCACCCAGGATGCCGGACGCCTGGCCGGACTGGAAGTCATGCGCATCATCAATGAACCCACCGCCGCAGCCCTTGCCTACGGAGCTGGAGAGGCTGGGCGCCCCCCGGAGAACATCCTGGTCTATGACCTCGGCGGAGGCACATTCGATGTTTCCCTGGTGTCTGTGGAAAACAATGTCGTGGAAGTTCGCGCCAGCCATGGCGACACGAAACTCGGCGGAGACGACTTTGATACAGCCCTCACCAATGCCGCCATCGAACGCTTCCAGGAGCAGGAAAAAACGGATGAGGCCTCCATTTCCCCATCCACACGGCGGCGACTCAAATCTGTCATGGAGCAAGCCAAAATAACGCTCAGCGACCACGACTTCGCCAATGTGCGTGAGGATTTCATCACTCCCGAAGCCCATCTTGTCACGGAATTCACCCGCAGCGACTACGAGGCACTCATCGACCCTTGGTTGAAAAAAACCCTGGAGTGCGTGCAGCGGGCGCTCTCGGACAGTGGACTCACCGCCTCGCAGATCGACAAGGTCATGCTCGTGGGCGGCGCAACACGCACACCGCTCGTGCAGCAACTCATCGAAGAAAAACTCCGCAAACGCGCCCAGCACGAGATCAACCCCGATCTCATCGTCGCCATGGGCGCAGCCATCCAAGGCGCTGCACTCGCGGGAAAACCCTCGCCCGCCATCCTGGTGGACATCTCCGCACACACCTACAGCACGGAAACTGTCGAATTCGACATGCTCTTTGGCCGCGAAACTATGATTTGCTCGCCGATCATTCGCCGGGGAACTCCGCTGCCCGCCAGAAAGTCCAAAGTCTTCGTCACCATCCATGACGGGCAGAATTCCGTCGTTGTCGCCGTCCTGCAAGGAGAGGACACCCGTCCCCATGGCAATCTTTCCCTCGGGGAATTCCGGATGGAAGGCCTCGCCAAAGTCCCACGAGGCAATGAGGTTGTCATCGAATTCCAGATCGACCTCAACGGGATGCTCCACGCCAGCGCCACGGAGAAAAGCACAGGCCTCTCGAAATCCCTGACCATCGATACCAAAGGCCAACACCGCATCAACCTCGATGCCGCCCGTATCAACCTGGCCGCCCTCTTCGAAGACGACTCCGATTTTGAGGATCAGAACGACGAGGCACCGGAACCCGTGTTCCCGCTTATGAATTCAACGGAATCCAGCACCTCCCGCGAGATTCTTGCCAGCGCAAAAAACCTTCGCCAACGCGCCATGAAAGCGCTCGAAGGCCCGATCTCGGAGACCGATGCCAAGTCGATCCGCGAAATCTTGGAATCCGTCTCCTCCGCCATATCAAATGCCGATTGGGAATCACTGCAAACACACCAAGACAAACTCAGCGACATCCTCTTCTATCTGGAGGACTGAAAATCACACCACCCGCTTACCTGAGCCAAGCCGTGCGCGGAGCACGAGGCAGAAATTGATTTTCCAGCCCGTTCCGCCTTTACTTCGTGATCCATGCCACTTCGTTTTTTCAATACGCTGACCCGTCAACTCGAGGACTTCACGCCGCGTGAGGAGGGAAAGGTGCGGCTCTACACTTGCGGGCCGACTGTTTACAATTTCGCCCACATCGGAAATTTCCGCGCTTATGTTTTCGAGGATTTGCTGCAACGGCATCTGGAGTATCGGGGCTTGAAGGTCGATCGCGTGATGAATCTCACCGATGTGGATGACAAAACAATTCGCGGTTGCCGGGCTTGTGGCATGGCGCTGGCGGACTTCACAGCGCCGTTCAAGAAGGCGTTCTTCGAGGATCTCGACACGCTCCGCATCAAGCGGGCAGATCATTTCCCCGAGGCCACGGCTCCCGAGCACATCACTCGGATGATCGAGATGATCTCGACACTCATCGAAAAAGGCCATGCCTACCGCGCCGAAGATGGCTCCGTGTATTTCCGCATCCGCTCGTTCGCCGACTACGGCAAGCTCGCACACTTCAACATGGAGGAACTGCGCGACGGCGTGCGAGTGAGCAACGACGAATATGAGAAGGAAAATGTCGGCGACTTCGCGCTATGGAAGGCATACACGGAAGCCGACGGTGATGTCGGCTGGGAGAGCCCATGGGGACGCGGCCGTCCGGGTTGGCACATCGAGTGCAGTGCCATGGCGACTGGCATTCTCGGGCCCGAACTCGACATCCACTGCGGCGGCGAGGACAACATTTTCCCGCACCACGAGGCTGAGATCGCGCAGAGCGAGTGCGTGACCGGACAAAAGTTCGTCCGACTCTGGATGCACTGCCGCCACCTGCAAGTCGAAGGTTCCAAAATGGCCAAGAGCGCGGGAAATTTCTTCACCCTGCGCGACCTCATGGATAAAGGCTGGAGCGGGCGAGAGGTGCGCTATGCACTCATTTCGGTCAAATACCGCGAACCGCTCAACTTCACTTTCGAGGGTCTCGCCGCTGCGCGCAGCGCCCTGCAACGCCTTGATGAATGGGTGACCCGCCTTCAGGAGCTCGCGAAGGGTGCATCAGGCGAAAACCTTATCGAAACCGGTGACGCTTTCGGCGAAGCGTTGGATGACGACTTGAACATCTCGGCCGCCTTGGCCGTGATTTTTGACATGATCCGCACAACCAACCGCAAAATGGACGAAGGCACCCTCACAACGGGTGAGGCCATGAGCCTTTTGAAATGGCTCGAAGGCGTGAATTCGGTGCTGGGCTTTGAAGCCGCAGCCGAGGCCATTTCTGCTGCCGTTGGCGAACTCCTCGAACGCCGCGCAGAGGCCCGCACCGCGAAGGAATGGAAACTCAGCGATACACTCCGCGACGAGATCCTCGCCGCTGGATGGATCGTTAAAGACACCAAAGAGGGCCAAAAACTCATCCCTGCACCGCGTGCAGGGGCATGAGAATGATTGACCACAGACGGCACAGAGAACACAGAGGTTTTTTAACGAGCATTTTCATTCTTTCCCAAAACCCAACAAACCATGTTTTCCATCGACGAATTTTTTGATCTCAGCCACTGCGAGCACCAAGCCCTTTTTGAGAACACCGAGCATATCTGGGATGTTCTGCCGAAGATCGCGTCTTATCTCCAGTTCCGCATGAAACCCGGTCTACACGGCCGCCTCATCGGCAAGCCGTTCGTGAGCGGCGCTGTATTTGTCGGCAAAGGCACGGTCATCGAACAAGGGGCCATGATCAAAGGTCCAGCTTGGATCGGCGAGAACTGTGAGATTCGAAATGGGTGTTACATCCGCGAAAATGTGATCCTCGGCGACGGAGTCGTGGCAGGAAATTCCTCGGAATTTAAAAACTGCCTCGTCTTCGACAAGGCCCAGATTCCGCACTTCAACTATGTCGGCGACTCGATTCTCGGCTACGAGTCCCACCTCGGCGCGGGCGTCATTCTCTCGAATGTGCGCCTCGACAAGGCACCAGTGACCATCCACACAGCCGAGGGCCCCATCTCCACCGGCCTCAGAAAATTCGGCGCTCTCATCGGCGACCACGCCGAGATCGGCTGCAACAGCGTTCTCAGCCCTGGGTCCCTCGTCGGACGCAACAGCGTAATCTATCCCGGCAGCCAATGGAGGGGACACCTCCCTGCGGGTCACATCGCCAAGCTGCGGCAGGAGTTTTCGGTCGTTCCGAGGAAAAATTAAAACAAAAAAAATGCCAGCGCTCGCACGCTGGCATTTTGCAAGATCTCTTGCGGGAGTTTCCTCAGACCGAGAGGGTCATCGAGTAGTCGAAAAGCTCGCAGTCCTTGAAGAAACGCTTCAGTTCGACCTCCGCGCTTTCGGCACTGTCCGAGGCATGGGCGATGTTTTTCATCATGGTCGTTCCAAAGTCGCCACGGATCGTGCCCTTGGCGGCTTTCGTGGAGTCGGTTGGTCCGAGAAGCTCACGCACACGATCCACGGCATTGTCCGCAGCCAGAGCGACAGCGATGAGAGGTGTGGCGCCCATGAAGGCTTCCACTTCGGGGAAGAATGGTTTCGTGGCGATGTGAGCATAGTGCTCGCGCAGGAGGCTCTCATCGGCACGGAACATTTTGCATCCGCGAATCTGGAAGCCGGCGTCCTCAAAGCGCTTCAAGACCTCGCCGGCCTTGTGCCCAGTAATGGCGTCGGGTTTCAGAAGAATCAGGGTTGTTTGCATAAGGCGTGAAAATCTAACCGCCGATCTGCCGACGAAAAGCAGATTCTCTCGTATAGGCTCAGCCTCAAACGAAAGATTCGCCATCCCGCCACGGTTTAACTACATTTCAAACCGTATGAAATATCGTCAATTCTGCGGCTCGGACCTCAAGGTCAGCGAGGTGGGTTTTGGTCTCTGGACGCTCTCGACCGGATGGTGGGGCGACTACTCGGACGAACAAGCCGTGCGCCTCATGCACTCTGCGAGGGACAAGGGCATCACACTTTTCGATGCCGCCGACACCTACGGCAACGGCCGCAGCGAAGACCTCATCGCAAAAGCCTTCGCGGGCCGACTCGATGACATCGTAATCGCCACCAAGATCGGCTACGATTTCGTAAACCATGGCGATGGACGCCGCGGCCAGCGCGAGATTCCCCAGGACTTCTCGCCCGCCAACCTACGCGCTGCAACAGATGCCGCCCTCAAGCGTCTCGGTGCCGAGCGCATCGACATCATGCAACTCCACAACATCCGCATGGAGCAGGTCGATGACGACGCCATCTGGGCGACTATGGAAGACCTCCGCGCCGAAGGAAAAATCGGTTTCTATGGTGTGGCTCTTGGGCCTGCCATCGGCTGGATGGCTGAAGGCGTGCTGGCCATCCGCCGCCGCAAGCCGGCCGTCGTGCAGCATATTTACAATCTCCTCGAGCAAGAGCCTGGCCGCACGATCCAGAATGCAGCAGAAGCGGCAGGGACCAATACGATGTTCCTCATCCGCGTCCCCCACTCTTCCGGAATGCTTGAAGGCAAATACACGGAGGACACGGTTTTCGCCGAGAACGACCACCGCCGCCACCGTCCCCGCACTTGGCTCATCAATGGCGTGCGCAAAGTCGAGCAACTCCGTTTCCTCGAGCACGACGGACGCACGCTCGGGCAAGCCGCTATCCAATGGCTCCTCCGCGACCAGCGCACCGCCTGCGTGCTGCCGAATATATACGACGAGGAGCAGATCACCGAATTTTCCGCAGCCCCTGACCAAGTCCCGCTGAGCGACGAGGAGGTCAGCCGCATCCAAAAACTCGTTGATGCCAATTTCGGCCTCGAACCCGAAGAAGCGAAATTCAAAGGAACCATGGTGCTGCCTGAAGAAGCGACAGCATGAAAAAACGCTCACGGGTCAGACGGTTGGCGCGTTTCGTCCTGAGGGGCGGACGCCGCCGCGTTGGTCCCGCTGGGCCTTTGCAAAATCCCCCGCGCTATGTGCTATTCGACTTCGACGGCACTTTGGCAGACACTTTTTCAGCTGGAATCGAGATTCTAAACATTCTTGCCGCCGAGTTTCGCTTCCGTCCACTCCCACCCGAGGAAGTCTCCCTCGCCCGCGACCTCTCCACACGAGGGCTCATGAAACATCTCGGCATTCCCCGCATGAAGCTGCCGCACATTTCCAAGCGTGGCACCGAGGAGATCGGCAAACGCATGGACTCGATCGTTCCCCTCCCCGAGATGCCTGAACTCGTTCGAAAACTCAGCGCCATGGGATTTCGGTTGGGCATCCTCACATCGAACTCCGAAGCGAATGTCAGAGCCTTTTTGAAAAACCATGATCTCGAGATTTTCGACTTCATCAAAAGCTCATCCAAGCTCCTCGGGAAAGGCAGCGTGCTTCGCCGCCTCATGAGGGAATTTCAACTCAAGCCACGTGAGATTTTTTTCGTCGGCGACGAACTGCGCGACATCGAGGCCGCCCAGGAAACAGGTGTGCACATCGCCGCTGTAACTTGGGGCTACAACAGCACCCCGGCCCTCACCGAAGCCGCGCCGGATTACCTTTTCACAAACCCATCGGAAATCTCCGACCTCCTTGAAACCATGCCGATCAAGGTCGATGTTGGAGACAAATGATGGCTTACACGGGAGGCCTCACGGCAGCATTCACGCTTGGTTTCTTCTACTTTGTCGGAGCCGTCCCCGGTGGCGTTGCAGCTGGTCTCCCTATATGGCTCGCCGCTTTTACTGCATGGCTCGGCTACACGGCAGGAGCCGCTGTGATGCTCCTCCTCGGGACACCAGCCAGAAGCTGGGTCGCAAGAAAACTCCATATTCCCCTCGAGCGAGATCCCGAAAAGTGGATTTGGAAAGCCTGGTCCCGCTTCGGCCTCATCGGACTCGGCTTGCTCGCACCGCTGACCATCGGTCCCCAAACCGGATGCATCTTAGCACTCGCCGTGGGTGAGCGTCCGCTGAAAACATTTCTCAGCCTCTCACTGGGAGTCATCCCCTACTGCCTCGGCTTTGCACTCGCAATCGCATGGGGGACCTCACTGGTAAAGTGAGGCTCCAACTTTTTCAGATTTTCCCCTTGTCAAAAGAACTCGCCCGAGCTTTACTTTGCGTCCCTTTTCGATCCTGAGTAGCTCAGTGGTAGAGCGGTCGGCTGTTAACCGATTGGTCGTAGGTTCGAGTCCTACCTCAGGAGCCACTTTTTTTGAGTGGCATTCCCCCCTCTGAAACCGCATGAAACCTAGCTCTGCGGGCTTTTGTATTTTTTTCGGAGGCGGCCATAAGCGGTCGTTTTGAGGACACGATTTTGTCAGATTTTGTCACCTGAGATTGATTTCTCACTCAGCTTGCTTTGAGACCTACTTCAGCGACTGCCCCCAGCAAAAAAAATCGTGGAGCGAAAGTGGATCATCGACGGAGAGAACGTTTTTAAAATGCCTCAGAAAGCATCTATGAAAAGAAGAAGAGTCTGCGGGACGATATCACACTCTACTTCCCACTTTACCGTTTTTCGCCCCCCTAAAAACCCGAAGACCCGCATAAACAATACACTGGCGGATGGGGGGGGATTCGAACCCCCGATACCTTTCGGTATACACGCTTTCCAGGCGTGCGCAATCGACCACTCTGCCACCCATCCATAAGCGAGGAGTGTTGATAACGGAGATTGGTGAGGTTGACAATCGCGGCGTTGATTATTTTTCAGGCTTGGTGCGAGAAAAGCCTAGGAAGAGGTGCAACCAACAATCACTCGCAGATCGCTCCGGGCGTCCCCTACCCGCGTTCTACGGCTCAGCATGAGAGCAAGGCATTTTTTTTTACCGCATCGTTCAACATCACCAGATAATTCGCTCGAGCAATTTCCCGTGCACCGAATTTCTCCAAGTGCGGGGTCACCCACTGCGTATCGAGCAGCAGGAATCCGCCCTTGCGCATCATTTCGACAAGGCGGCAGATGGCAACCTTAGAAGCTCCCGGCACGCGGTGGAACATGGACTCGCCAAAAAAGGCCCCGCCGATTTGGACTCCGTAGAGCCCGCCGGCCAGATTTCCATCACGCCAAATCTCAACAGAGTGTGCATGGCCGAGATTATGAAGTGCTGTGTAGCTTTGAAAAATCCCCTCGTCGATCCAAGTTTCCTCGCGTTCGGAACATCCGAGCATGACTTGGTCAAAAGCGGTATCCAAGCGCAGCTCCCAGACCGGATCCTTGAGCGTCTTGCGAGTGCCATGGGGAATACGAAACTCGTCCAGAGGAATAATGCCCCTCGGATTCGGTGAGAACAAACGCGTCTCACCATCCACCGCCATTGGGAAAATTCCCTTGCGATAGAAATCAAGCAAAAGCTCGGGAGGAATCATGTTTGCCATGGTTGGGAGGAATGAATAACGTGCGCGTCTTATGAAAGGCGTGTTCTTTATTTTGTCATTACAAATTTTGCTTCTACTGGGCGGCTGTGCCATTTCAGAGCAGTCAGCCGAGGATGTCGGCGAGAAGTTTCAAGAGGGAATCCAAGGGCGTGGAAAGATCGTCCCGAACGACACACTCTCCGACGATTTTGGCCCAGACTACAGATAAGCCCAAGCCATGCCGCAACAACCCGCCGGGGATAAAATCCTCATTCTGGATTTCGGTTCACAATACACCCAGGTCATTGCCCGCCGCGTTCGGGAGTGCCAAGTTTACTCCGAGATTGTCCCCTACCACACGAAGGCATCCGCCATTGCGAAGCTGAAGCCATCAGGCATCATTCTCTCCGGCGGTCCGGCCAGCGTTTACGCTCCCAAGGCTCCACAAGTGGATCGCAAAATATATGATCTCGGTGTTCCAGTGCTCGGCATCTGCTACGGCATGCAACTCATCGCCCATGGCCTAGGCGGCAAGGTCGAACGATCGACCGAACGCGAATACGGACCCGGCAAACTCAAAGGAGACGCCAAGTGCGACCTCTTCCACAAACTTCCCGCCACGCTGGATGTCTGGAACAGCCACGGGGACAAAATCACCAAGCTCCCGACAGGCTTCCGTCCGCTTGGCAAAACGGAAAACTCCCCGCACGCAGTCATCGGCGACACCAAGCGCAACATCTACGGCCTTCAATTCCATCCCGAAGTCGTCCACACACCACGCGGCGGCGAAATCCTCGCAAATTTTGTCCACCGCATCTGTGGCTGCAAATCCAACTGGACGATGGAGTCCTTCATCGATCGCACCTGCCGGGAAATCCAAGAGCAGGTGGGCGATGGAAGCGTCATCCTCGGCTTAAGCGGCGGCGTGGACTCCTCCGTAGCCGCAGCACTTCTGCACAAAGCCATCGGCGACCGTCTGACATGCATCTTCGTTGATAACGGCCTCCTCCGCGCCAACGAACGCGCTGCCGTGGAAAAACTCTTCGCCGGCGAGTTCCGCATCCGCATGAAAACGGTGGATGCCTCCAAGCAGTTTCTTACAAAACTCAAAGGCGTCACCGACCCCGAAAAGAAACGCAAAATCATCGGCAACGAATTCATCAAAGTCTTCGAAGCCACCGCCAAAGACCTCAAGAAGACCGATCCCGGCCACTACCGTTTCCTAGCCCAAGGCACCCTCTACCCTGATGTCATCGAGAGCGTTTCCATTTCTGGAAATCCCGCCGCCCTCATCAAGAGCCACCACAATGTCGGCGGCCTCCCCGAGCGCATGAAATTCGAGCTCGTGGAACCCCTGCGCCAACTTTTTAAAGACGAGGTCCGCCGCGTCGGCGAGGAACTCGGACTCTCCAAGGAAATCGTCCACCGCCAGCCATTCCCAGGCCCTGGACTCGCCGTCCGCATCATCGGAGCCATTACTCCAGAGCGCTTGCGCATCGTGCGCGAGGCCGATGCCATCGTGATCGAGGAAATGAGAGCCTCTGAGTGGTATTACAAAGTCTGGCAATCCTTCGCCGTTCTCCTGCCCGTGCGCTCAGTGGGCGTCATGGGCGACGAGCGAACCTATGACTACACCATCGCCCTTCGCATCGTTAACAGTCATGACGGCATGACTGCCGATTGGGTCCGCATGCCGCAGGAAATCCTTGCGCGCATCTCCGCCCGCGTCATCAACGAGGTCAAGGGTGTGAACCGCGTCTGCTACGACATCTCCAGCAAACCACCCGCCACCATCGAGTGGGAATAAAACGAAGCTGGCCAGCAACTCACGATCGAAGCCTAAAAAGAACATGCCCGGATCAGATTCCGACCCGTGTGCACCACCGCCACAGTCACGATAACTTTTCGTTTTTCGGTTTGACTTCGTCTCACTCAGGAATAATCTGCTCACAGCAATTGCGGGTATAGCTTAGTGGTAAAGTTCCTGCCTTCCAAGCAGGCCATGAGGGTTCGATTCCCTCTACCCGCTCCACTTCCCCTCCCGAGTCACAGCGACTCGAAATCAGGTCAAGTCGCAAGACTGTAGGAACTCAGCACTCGAAAAACATCGTGGATGTGGGCGTCTTTTCTGAACTCTAAAATGACGGGCTCCGAGCGGCTCTTGATCCAGATCTTGATCTCGGCATCGAGATCAAAGTGCCCGGCTGTTTCCTTAGTAAAGTAATCGATGCTCTTGTAGGGCACGCAGGTGTATTCCCGCTTCTTTCCGGTCATGCCCTGCTTGTTCACAAGAAACAACCGGAAATTGGTGAATACGACCAGATCACGGAAAAGTTTGTAGGCATGCTGAATTTCCTCATCGTCTATGAGGAGTTCGGAGAATTCCTTTTCGAGTTTCGAGGCATCGACCTCAGAAGCATTGCCAATCAGCGCACTTAAAAATCCCATGCGCAGAGTTTCGTTTCTTCTGAAGTCAAAAAGCAACCTCGGATACCGCCAGAGGGCCTCAATCCCAAGGCGGAAAATTTTTAAGAAATTTTTTTCCTCCCCCAGCGGATGTCTGATCGGGGTTGATAAGCTTTCACTCGAAATGATCACAGAACTCCTAAAGCTCATCGACTCGGCGATACGCCGCACCCACCTGCATAGCCAATCCAGAAGCCCTTTCGCATGGCAGAGCGAGTTTCTTTTCATTCCGGAAAAGTCGAAGCCCACCTTTGCAAGCATTCGAACACTCGCACACACCCGCTCGATTTATCCTGCGGACAGTCGTCCAAAAGGAAACTGAGCCGCCTACCCACAGCCCACTAAACGAAGAACACAGAACCACAAAGACAAACAAATGAAAATCCAAGCCTAGATCGACCACTCCACAATCCTCGCCAACCAGGGATGCCCCGTGCATCTCGCCCTCGAACTCACAGCGCCTTTCGCCGAAGCCGGAGAACGAAGCCCGATGAACTTCTGCGCCATTCTGGACCGCAGCGGCTCTATGGCTGGACGCCCGTTGGCGCATGCCAAGGCGGCCTGCGAAGGCATCATTCGAAATCTTCGCGCCTCCGACCAATTCGCACTCGTCACCTTTGATGACACCGCCGAGGTTGTGCTGCCGATGGCGACGGTCCACAACAAGGCCCGGGCCATTGAAGCGGTGCGCCGGATTCAAGACAGGGGCTGCACCAACCTTTGTGCTGGCTGGATGCTCGGCCGCGACGAACTCCGTAAAACGGCGGATACCGCCGCGCGCCGCACCCTGCTTTTGAGTGATGGCCTGCTCAATCGTGGCATCATCGACCAACCCGAGGTTTCCCGCATAGTGTGCGATGGCCTCGAGCGCTCTCAGATCCGCACATCCACGCTCGGCTTCGGCGAAAGCTACGATGAAAACCTCCTCGAAACACTGGCCACAACTTCGGGAGGAAACTTCTACGACGCTAATTCACCGGAAAAACTCCCTGCTATTTTTGAGTCGGAGCTCGAGGGGCTGCAGCGCACAGCATGCCAAAATGTGCGTGTTCGAGTCCGAAAACTCGATTTCTGCGAGGCTTGGAGCCTTTACGCCTCCTTCCGCTCGGTTCCCCTCCCAGATGGCCGCGTGGAGATTTCCCTCGGTGACCTCACCAGCGACGAGTCGGCCACATTGGCCTTCCACCTGGATGTCCTCCCGCTGCCACTACTGCCAGATGGCACGGCAGCGGCAACGCTCGAAGGCGAGCGCCTGCTCGAGCTCGAGATTCTTTGGGACGATCTCACCAGCCCCTCGCTGGCCTCGCGCACGCACACCCAGACCATCCGCATCCTCCAGACGCAGGATCCTGCAGATATAAGGCTCAACGAGGATGTTATTCCCGCAGTCGCCACGCAGTGCGCTGGACTTGCGGTGGACAAGGCAACACAAGCCGCAAATGAGAACAGAGTTCAGGATGCCATCCTCATCCTCAAGCAGGCTCTCGAAAAAATCCGATCCTTCGGCAACGAATCCAAGGCCGCCGATGGAATTCAAGCCCTCGAGTCCCTCCTACAAACGCTCGAAATCCACGGAGGTCTCGACACCCGTTCCAGTAGAGCCTCCAAATTCCGTTCAAGCCACATGCGGAAAATGAAAAGCATGGCCTCTTGGACGCTGGACGAGCAGGCTCCCTCCTACTCGAAAAAGCCCCTGCCGAAAGACCCCGCAGCCGGAGAGAAAAAAGAGCCCTGAACGGATCCGCCTCACTCCTGCTCGAAAAGACCCTCGACTGAGCAGTCCAATCAGACAGTGAACCGCAAAACAAGTTCCAGTCTTGTTTTGCGGTCGGCGTGCTCGTCCTCTTTTAAGGCAAAAACAGCCTTCAAAAACTTGGTTTTCGCAACAGAAAAAGCCATCCCCAACGAAACTATTTCACTCTCCATTACACCTCAAAAAATCTAATTTTCACCCATGTGGATCGCATCAAATATCGGCTTCTATTCCATCGTCAAAAAAACCTCCCACCTCAATGAGGACGGGCCCGAAGTGCATGTCATACGCGCACGTGACAAGAACGATCTGACCCGCCTTCATGCCAAAACCAGTCATGCACATGGCTTCGAGTGGAAGGAGACATCCGTGACGAGCATTCATGACTGGGACTACTCGGACTACCGCTACCGGATCTATGTCGAAAACAGCGAGGATTTCGCCGCCATTTTTGACGCCCTGAGCAGCACGATCACCTACGACAACTTCAAAGACGAGATCAAGGCCACGCCGCACCAGCGCAAGAAATACAAGGCTTACGAAGGGCTGTGGTTCGACATTATGGACGCTCACCGCAAGGCGCATTCCGAAGGACAGGCTTGATGGCACATCCCATCCGTCGGATCACCTCATTTTGATTTGAAACATGAAAATCACCCTTCAAAAAATGCGGTGGTTCGCATCTGGCGCACTCATCTTTTGCTTTGTCGGAATGATAGGCTGTCGGCTTGGAGAAGCCCATTGGAACTGGCTGGCGCGGCCTCTGGCATTTTTTGAGGCGGCGACTGTCGGTGCGCTGGCGGATTGGTTTGCGGTGGTGGCTTTGTTTCGTCACCCGCTGGGAATTCCGATTCCGCACACAGCCATTCTTCCGAATAACAAAGCGCGCGTGGCTGAATCGTTGGCGACCTTTTTGGAGGAGGGATTTCTTACTGAGGCGCAGCTCGGCCCAAGAATTCGCCAGATCGACTTTGCAGGCATGATCTCGCGCTGGCTGAGTGCCAACGCGGAGAGCCTGAGCAGGCGAGTGGGCAAATTTGCCCCCGTGTTGGTCGAGAGGATTCCATCCGAGCAAATCACCAGCCTACTCACCCAGCGTGCGCGCTATGTCATCCTCACAGCGAATGCCGCTCCCCTGCTTGCCAGTGGACTCCAGACGCTCACCGGGAGCGGCCGCGATCGCGGAGAATCGCGAGACCATCCAAACAAAGATCAGCGAGGAAGTCCCGATCTCGTCCGACTTGCTGAATGCCATTCCTTTTCTCAAAAACGCAGCAGGCCCTGCGTTGGATCACTTCCGAAACCAAATCGCCGCTGCCGTCGCCAATCGCACGATTGAAAAAATCCACACCGCTCTCAATGAGGCCTGCTCAAATCAAGACCACCCGCTCTGGGTTTCTTTCCAGACGCGCCTGAACCGTCTCATCACAGACCTGGAATCCTCGCCCGAACTCGCCGCCAGGGTTCGCGCCATGCAGGAGGCGCTGGCGAATAGCCCGCTCGTGGATAATTTTTTCCAAAAGGCCTTGGAGGAGCTTGCAGACTTTCTCAAGCGCGACCTTGCTGCGGCAGCCTCCGTCATTTTGCAAAAGATTTCCGAGGCGCTGCTTTCGGCCTCCCGCGAATTGACCGAAAACACCCCACTGCGCGAAGGGACCAATACCTTCCTGGCCGAGCAAGTGCTCGGAGCGGCGTTGGCAGCCAAGCCGCACATCCGCGAGATCGTCACCAGCACGATCAAAGCGTGGGATGCTGCGGAAATGACGGACAAGCTCGAAGCCACTGTGGGCACCGACCTGCAATTCATAAGGCTCAATGGCACGGTCGTCGGCGGGCTCATCGGCGTGGCAATTCATGCGCTCTTCGTCTTTCTCTTGAAATAAAATCCCAATCCCCAAATCACCTCATCCACCATGAATCCACACGACGAAATATCCGCCGAAGAAATCCAAGCATCGCTCGACGCATTATCCCTCCCAAGCCCGACGCAGTTGACCGTCAACATCACCCGCAAGCTCTACAAGCAAGGCACATACCGAGTCGTTGACGGCAAGACGATACGCAAGCTGACAGCCGAGCTCCGAGCCAAGAATCAAGCCGCAAAACGGAGAAGAGGCTCCTGAGTTTCGTCTTCCGAATCCTCCACGAAAGCACGCTCTCGACCTGCCGCAATAAACCGGTCAATGTCTGACGAAATAAACCATTCTCCACACATTCCCCACTCCACTTTTTCCCGCCTCCAAACCCAATCATGAAACAAAAAATCCTGCTATCGATCCTCACTGCCGCTCTCTCATTCCATTTCACAGGCTGCACCATGTGGAACAAATACGACCTCCGCCAAACGCAGGTCGCCGCCCCCTCGGGCCAGTCATCCATCGCTGTAGCTTGCGTGGACGAAAGGCAATCGCTCCGCCAAGGCGACATCACGCCGGAATTGATCGGCGTGACCCGCGACGGCTACGGCATCCCCTACCGCGTCAAAACCGCCACCAAGTCTCCGGTCGCCACCGAGATCGCCGCCGTTGTCACGCGCGGCTTCGGTTCCAATCGCAAACTCGCACCGCCCATCACAAGCAGCGATGCCACATCCGCCCTCGCGGCGCTACGCGGCACAGGCACGGACCGCCAAGTTTTGATCCGCATCCAGCAATACAACAGCGACACACTCATCAATACGGAACTCGACTACGCATTCATTGTTGAAGTCCGTGATTCCGCAGGAAAATTACTCGCCACGGCCAGCAAGAGCGAGACCGCCAACCTCGGCGGCAACTTCTTCGCGCCCGCACTCCATGCCAGAGAGAGCGTTCTTTCAAAAACCGGAGCCAGCCTTTCAACGCTCCTCGCAGAGCCTCAAATTCAAACCGCTCTGAAGTAAGAACCCCAAGACAATGAACGACGAAAACGAGTCACAGACGGAAGAAGCGCCAATCCCTGATCAGCGCCTCACTGCCGCGCTCGACGAAATGGAAGTTACCTACGAGATTGACCCCAGCGGCGATATCATCGTGTATGTCGAGTGCACAGACAATCGTTCCCAGCAAGTTATCATAGACTCCTCTACTCGCGAGTTCATGGGTGTCGAGATGCGCACTATTGCCTCGATCGCCCTCACCTCCCAAGGCCCTTTCGAAGTCCGCACCGCCAATTTCCTCCTTCGTGAAAATGCCAGGCTCGAATTCGGAGCATGGAATGTGATCTTTGACACTGAGAAGACACACTACGCCGTCTTCAGCGTCACCGTGAGCGCCGCCCTTCGCGCCCAGTCGCTCTGCGACCTCATTGGCATGGTCGCTCGCATCGCCGACGATACCGAAAACCGCCTCTCAGGCCTCGACGAATTCTAATGGGCTTCACCTACAGCAAATCCGTAAATCTCGGGCCGTTCCGAGGGAACCTGAGCAAGTCTGGCTTCGTTTTTTCTGTATCCAACTTTAAACACTATCCGATTTATGAATACCACCGATTATAATAACAGTCTATCTGCCCTGATCCCTCGAGTCTTGGCACGATATAGTTTCCCTTCGATTTCCGAGCAGTTTTGCCAGAACGCTGAAAAACTAAAAACGCGTATCGGCTTTGTGGGAGAGTTTTCGTCGGGAAAATCGACTCTCATTAACGCAATGCTCGGAAAAAAACTATTGCCGTCACGCGTAGATCCGACAACTGCTACTATTATTACTGTGGAGGCGGTCGAAAACCTCGAATCGCCGTGTAGGTTTTCTGTTCAATCCGATGGCAAAGAAACCCCAGTGAGCGCAGAAATCTTTTCGGAAATCGCAACAGGGCAAAAAACAGGCTCGCTTGTATTGAATGTGCCCCCGAGCCCCACGCTTATCCCAGGCCTTCAGTTGATAGATTCGCCAGGTCTCAATTCACTCATGGGCGGTCACTCAGAAGCTACCCTCACACAACTTTCCCTTTTTGACGGGTTGGTGATCTGTTTAAGCATGGCCCATGGCACAGTTCCCGCGAGTATTATTGAGTTTCTAAAACGCGAGGAGATTCGTGATTTGAAGCATAGGATTCTTTTCGTCCTTACATTCTCAGATACAAAACCTCATGAAAGCTCCGATAAGGTCAGGAAAGACATAGAAGCTCAACTTGACGAAGCTTTTCAGTCATCTGTTCCGCTGAAGATCCTTTTGACAAATGCCCCAGCATCGTTAAATGGCGATTTGGAGCAACTCAAGGAATACACTTCCGTGTTTAGATCCACCTTTGTTGAGCAGAAAAAAGCGCTTCTTGTGGAGCGCCACGCAAAGCATCTGAGCCATATTGGAGCACTTCTGATAACTGCACTGCACACCTATTTGGAGGGCTTGGATTTCAACTCTGCCGAATTTGAACAGAAAGAGAGAGACTTGCTCCTCCAGATTCAGGCGATTAACCAAGCCCGAACAAAGGAAAATCAGAGATTGGAAGAATGGCATTTGGCGTTCCGAAAAGCATTGGCCACCGAGGCAGATATGCTTAGACCTCGATTTGCAAATGCTGAAGTTGAAGATCTCCCTGCAGCTTATGCCGAACTGGATTCAGCCTTTAAGAAAGTAGCTGAAAAACACCTCTATAACTATTCCCCTGGCCAAACACTTGATTTGGGACCGATTCCAAGCGCGCAGGCCTCAGCGCTATTAGAACAGCTTAAAAATAATGCAAAATACGTTGATAGAGCCGTAACTTTAACAACATTAGCTGTTACTGCAGCAGTGACTGCTGGAGCAGGCGCTGGAGTAAGCGCTGGAGCAAGTGGAGCAGGTGGAGCTGCTGCTGCACAATCGGCTGCAAAACAAACCGTTAAAAATGCCGCAAAGCAGGCCGCCAAGTCAGCTTTCAAGAAATCTCTTATCATTGTTGCTCGTGTAGTTAAGGAAATCAACCCTTTGGAGTTAGCTGGTGACCTTGTTAAGCGCCAGCTGAATGATCAAGAAATCGCAAAACAATTCCCTCAGATAGCCGGAAACTTGGCTGATTCCATTTTGCTCGATCTTCAGTCTCACCTTGAACAAACTTGCTTTCGCCCTCTATCTAATCAGTTGGCAGCACACGAGGACGGCTTGCGTGAGACACGCGCCGCACGAGAATTATCTGTTCAAGATTTAAGAACGAAACGAAACGAAGTCCAAAAGGATTTGCAAGACATTACCGCAGCGATGCGACAACCATCTTAATGGTGCATGAACAATTGGGATATAAAAGCTCTCATAAATAACCTAAAGGCAGAATATACTGCCTTGAAGCGACTTGAATCTATTATGATTGATGATCCGCCTCCCCCGGAAATCAATGACTACTTCGACCGAATGGCGAATCACTCACAAGACCTCGCATCCAAACTTAAGAAGTTCCAAAAGGGCTCTCTACCGCTAAGAATGGCCGTCGTTGGTTCTTTTAGTGCAGGAAAAAGCAGTTTTATCAATCACTTCCTCCAAAACGAAATCTGTCCTACAAATATTGGTCCAACTACCTCCGTGGTCACAAGGTTCGTGTATGGTTCCACGCAGAAAATATTCATTCAAGAACCTCCTGAAAAAAAATACCGCAAAATCGATCACATAGAGTATAAAAGACGCGTTCAAGAAGCTCAAGCATCAACCGCAGACCAAATCATGCACTTTACAATCGTGCTCCCAAATGATGCGCTCACGGGGCTTGAACTGATGGATACACCTGGTTTTAATAACCGAAAAAATCCTAACGATGGAACTGTAAGCGAAAGCATCATACCAGAAACAGATGTTTTTTTATACCTCACTGATATTAATAATGGAGAGCTTCCTGAATCTGATAAGAAGACGCTGGAACTACTGAAGTCCAAAGCGCCCGACACAAGGATTTTGTTGGTGCTCAATAAAGCAGACAGCAAACCTCCCGAAAAAACACACAAAATCAAGACAGAGTTTCAAACTAAATACGAATCTGTTTTTAACTCCCAAATTTTTACTTATTCAACAAAGTGTGAGAGGAGCGATATTACTTCCCGCCAAGATATCACAAATTTGCTGTCCGATCTCCGCAAGGATGCCGCAGCCAGGAATAATACATCATTACTCCGAGAAGTTCAAAATCACTTAGATCGAAGATTAAAGGACGGGGCAGGAGTTGAAGCTTATTTGGACACTCGTGTTACAAAAATTAAGCAAGAGGTGCTCGATCGTGATCAAAGACTTGAGAAGGTTGTTTCTAACTTTAATGAATTCGTTGCAGTGGTGGGGGAGAATTTTAAAGATGAATTGCTTGCTGCATGCCGGGAAGGACTAATTGTAGAGGAAGTTATAAACAGCAGCTGGTGGATTTTCAGCTTGTGGAATGAGGGCCGAGTTGTATATAAGAGTGAAAAACTCCTCGAAAAGTTTGCATCCGCAGGAGTATTTACTATTTTCGAAGAGGTAATGGAGAGGTTTATTCGCCGCTTGCTTGGAAATGACAACGCACTCAAGCCAGTTATTTTTGATTATGAAAGAAATGCATGTGCATCAGCTGCAAATCAGGAGGTAGAAATACTGGAATCAATTGGAAGACAATTTAACTCAGTTGAAGCTGCTCAGGAGGACCTTGAATACGAATTGAAAAATGAATTTGAATCGATTGCAGAGTTAACTTGGAAACCATTGTATGATTCCATTACAAGAATCCAGAAATACACCATTGCTAAATACTGCGACCAGACTAGCGCAAAAAGAGATTGTGTGCTCATACACTATCGTGCCTCGCAATCATTACATCGAACATACCAGCAGGGGAAAACGCTTTTTAATTAGAAATTTTCTATGAAAACATTAGACGAATTTGAATTACAACGAAACCATCTCCTGGATGCATATGAACATATACTTTCATCTGGGATTTTACCAGTCGAGGAAACTGGTGTTCCCCAAGTCGAAGAGCGTCGATCCAATCTTTTGACAGGTCGTTTTATTTTAGCAGTTTGTGGTCGCATTAACGCTGGAAAATCCACACTATTAAATTCTCTCCTTTTTGAAAATCCTGTCTTGCCGAGTGATGACACGCCGCATACCTCAAAGAATTCCCGTATTGAATATGCAGAAAAAGAGTCACTTAGAATAACCTTCTATAATAGCGAGGAATGGAATTTGTTAAATGCAGAAATGGGGCAGAACTCAGCGGAAGTGGCCCAAAGATTCCGCTCAGAGCTTGAAGCTGCGGCAAACGAGGGTATCTACAAGGATGAATGCATTCGCTCTGTGGCTCTTGTGCGGACGCACAACAGTCTGTCTGACCTACATCAATATGTGACGCCTGTGGTAAAAGGTGGAAAATTCTCACCGTTTGTGAAAGAGGTAACCCTGTTTTATCCGCACCCATGGCTTCGCTCAATCACCGTTGCTGATACGCCAGGTGTAGACGATCCATACAAATTCCGTGAAGATCAAACCAAGCGATTTGTAACCCAAGCTGACTCTATTCTCTATGTCAGCTATGCGGGACAGGCGATGGCCCAGCCAGATTTCAATTTTTTAAATGAATATCTGCTTCATGTTTCAAAAGACAAACGGGTTATTGCGCTAAACAAAATAGACATTGTTGATGGGGGCATAGAAGCCCTTGAAGCATATTTAAGAGAGCTATCCACGCATAATGAACCTTCAATTCGAGAAGTTTTTGGCACAAAAAAATCAATAGTATTCGTATGCGCATTGGCCAAATTGATCTCTCAAATGGAATCCTCGGGATTGCCACTATCCGATGAGCTATCATGGTATAAAGATAAATTTGCAAAAGAAGGAATGCTTCACCCTGAAAAGAACGGGATCGATGCTTTAAAGTCAATGGTCGAGGAGCACTTGGTCTCAATGACGGGCAAAGATCGTATCGACAGCCATAGTTCTTTTATCGACAAATTGCTGGAGCGAAAAATTCGCTATATTAATACCCAGCTTTCGCAACGGAATGTTCGACTGAAAGATTTAGGTAAAACTGTTGAGGAGCTTGAGTTTCAGATAAAGGAACTCAAAAAAGAGGAAAAAGAACTGAGCGCCTATTTTAAGCAACAAAAAAAAATCAAAGAAAATTCAGTAGGTGACTTTTTTTCAGTCTATAAAGACGATATGCTTAAGATAAGAGTTAACATTGTGGATACTATTAAAGCGGATTTACAGCGCATTGATAATATTCGCAGCCTACCAGCGGAGGCTTCATGGTCTTTCACGCGTTCTTATGATTCAAAAATTCATGAAATGAAGACCCTAATGGATAAACTCATAACACAAGTTGAACAGAGCATTACGGATTTTTCAGTGAAAATGAAGGGGAAATGGATGAAGTGGGACTCAGGTCACTCTCTGGATGAAATGATTGACTATGAGACTTTTTTCGCCATAAGCGAACTCAACAAAAAAACGAGAATGATTGCTGAAGTGCAGGGATTGGAGAAAATCCGCAAAGATAGCACCGAATTCTGGGAGCGTTGGTTCAACTCCAAGGATGGACGAAACAATGCAAGATCACAAATCATTACTAACATAGCTGATAAGCTTACTTGCTTTTTCAACAATCACATTGAAGGTGCGACCCAACAAATAAAGAATCAATTATCCAATATTTCCAGCAGGATGGAAGATAACTTGCGTGACACTTTAAGTATTCGCATAGAACAGATAGAAAATTTGTCTAAAGGCTTTATTGACAAAAAAAGTGAACAAGAAAAAATAGAAAATGAGATTAGAAAACTTAATGAGAGTCACTCGCAAGTTGAAAAAATAAAAACTTATGTCCATCAACACAAAAAAACAGAGCAATAATATGTCTATAGAAAAAGGACTTCTAATTTTAATTGTTTTTGGAATTGTTTTTTATTTCTTGAGGCGACGTAATAATTCAGACCGGTCGTCGATTAGTTTACTGAATGAAGATGAGAACCACCAATTCTGGAATGTATTAGATGCTTCGATTGAAGACTATAAGGCTAAAATGCTTGCATACCTCCTTCGCCAGCAAATTATCGAAGAGATTTACCCTCGCGATCTTCTGCCCACCCTCGAAGATCGTTATGGCAAGGCAGGAGGATGCCCATGGCTTTCTCTCCCAGAAGAGTGGCAGTGGAAATCCTATCTTGGCATCCGTGCATGGATGGAGACGAGAAAGCTGCCATTTGATGAAAACCAACCTGCGCTTCAGCAGTTGGAAATGCTGCTTGAAAAGGAGGTGTTTGCTGAAGCGAAAGGGATTTTAGACGCTGCCTTGAAGCAACGATCCTCTATTTGAGTGTGATAATGAACAAAACCTGCCTCTCAGAACTTATTGCACAGCAAAAAAAGTATCCGCTTGTTACAACGATAAACTCCATCCTGGTTGACGGGCAAGTGGATCTCCTCAAACTTTCTGAAGAGCAAATCGCGCAGATGGAGGCGGATTTGCTCCTGAAGAGGAATGCCGCTCAACAAAAGCAGACACCCCCCTGAAACCCATGAATCGCCTCGCTGTCTTCGTTTTCTTTTTCATGTTGGCGTGGTTTGTGCCGGCTTGGCCTTTGCTGTTGGTGATCGGCATCATTTGGTTGGTGGCGAAGTTCCAATCAGGCGGGGGCAAGGAGCCGCCGGATGAAGGTGGTGAGGATCGGCCTGAGCCGCCTCCCGCTGGCGGCGGCGATCAGCGATGGACACCATTTCGAAGGACGGCGCGGAGGGAGTCGAAACCGTTTTTTCGCGGAACAAAAAGGTGAGAGCGGGGCTTCAAGGTATGCGCGAATCGAACAGACACGTTTTATCGTGTTACCAACAAGAAAATTATTTAACCACAATCAAGCACCATGGCAGGTGCGAGAAGGAGCAACCGAACGTTAAAGGGTGTAGCGGAGGCGAGGCACGAGCCCTCCGACTGCACCCATTGTTGAACAAGCCCGGTTTGTAAGGGGGAGGCGGGGCGTATGCGG
>JBIIPZ010000053.1:0-16060 GCA_044342325.1 Terrimicrobiaceae bacterium | reverse complement strand
GCGGAAGCGATTCAATTTACAGGATAAACACGATGAGCAGGACGGGGGTTAAGTGGCAGAGCAGGCTAATTTTGAATGTTGGATTGTGGATTTGAACAGGGCTCAACGCTGGTCTCTTGGCCCATTGCTTTTTTACGCTGAGGTTTCATCGCTCTTCCTCCTTCTGCAAATCACGCGAGAGTTCGGCTTCGATTTCCTGAATGGTGGGTAGGCTGCCTTGGAATTCAGGAGGGAGGGCCTCAGTGAGCTGGGTTTTCCAATCCGCGACAGCGATGGATTGCTCAAGGCCGCTGAGGGCATACTCGACGAGGACCTTGTTTTTTCCCTTGCATAGAAGAAGGCCAATCGTGGGCTGGTCATCAGGGTGGCGGAGCAAATCGTCCACGGCAGAGCGGTAGAGATTGATCTGGCCGGCATCGCCGGGTTCGAAGGCGCGGGCCTTGAGTTCGATGACGACATAGCGCCGGAGCTTGAGATGGTAGAAAAGGAGGTCGAGGTAGAAATCCTCGTCACCGACCTCGAGATGCACTTGGCGTCCAACAAAGGCGAAACCGGCTCCCAATTCCAAAAGGAACTGTTGGATGTGATCGACAAGGGCCTGCTCGACCTCGGCCTCGCGGCGGGGATCGGCTGTGCCAAGGAAGTCGAAAAGATAGGGGTCTTTGAAGACCTGAACAGCGAGGTCCGAGTCCGAGGGGGGGAGGGTGGCGGAAAAGTTGTTTTGAGCTTTGCCGATCCGCAAATGGAGTTGTTGCCCGATCTGGATTTCCAAGATGCTTCGGCTCCAGCCGTGGGCGATGGTTTGCTGGATGTAGAAGTCTCGAACGGCAGAGTCTTTGATTCGCTGAAGGATCTGCAGAACATGGCCCCAGGGCAATTGCGCAACAGGTTGTTGCGCAATTGGAGCTTTCGGAAACTCGCGGGCGAATATTTTCATTGCCAGCAGGTTGCGTGTCGATAGGCCCCGCATGTCGGGGAAGGCGTCGCGGAGATCGGCGGAGAGGCGGTCGATGACCTTGGCTCCCCAGGCAGCTTCCAGTTGGCGCTGAAGGATGATTTTTCCGGTATGCCAATAGGCTTCGATGACGATGGGGTTGGCTGCCAGAACGGCACGGACACGCGCGCTGCGCAGATGACTCTTGATCTCCTCCAATGTGGTGCCATAGGAGTCCGGTAAGCCCGCCAGCGAAGGTGGCGCGGTGAAACGAGCGTCCTCGCGGGTTCGACCGCGTGCCAAGCGACTGCCGATTTCGGGCGGCGCTGGAGGATTCAACTTTGATGATTTTTTAGCAGGCACAAAGATGGGCTGGGCGTGAGTTTGAATGAATGGTGGTTTTTTTGAAGAATGAAATTGAGAGGCGGCAGAGATTCATGGTCCTTTCTTAATTTGCAGTTCCTTCTTGGCAGGGGCGGGCCAAATCTCCCGGTAGTTGCCAACGCTTGGCGAGACGATGGCGATGGCTTGCGGCGGCGGGGTATTGCTGTCGAAGAATTCGGTGTTCATGGCTCCGTCGGGCCAGCGGGCGCGGAAGCGCTGGGTGCGGGCTCCATTTGAGGGCCAGGTGTAATGCGAGGCATACTGGTAGAACGATGGCGTGAGTTCGATCGGTAGTGAAGGGGGCAGGAACTATTTATTGACATTCAATAAACTGCGAATCGGTTTCAGTATAAAAAATGCTCTTTACGGTGCATTGGATTTTCGATTCAGAAAGCATTTTTTGGACAGAATCGGAGCGGAGAAAGAGCGCTGGAAGCAGCCCGTAGGGTAAGCGGAAGCGAGTCAATTAGCAGAATTAGCAGGACGGAGGATTTTGTTTTGTGAAATTCACTGGCATCATTGCGTTGCTGTGAGTGATTTCGCGATATCGAGGAGGCTTCCGGAGAGTTTTTGAATGCGGAGGTCTATGGGAGCAAGCAGACCATCAGACATGAGAATGAGGTTGCCTCTAAGGGTGTCGGAAATGGATGTGGTCAGTCCCCCGCTTATTGTCACATTGGGGTTCATTTCTTGGCGGGTTTGCGTTTTGTTTCCAGAAAGGTGACGGAGGGCAGAAGATTGTTTCCGTGTGGTTCGCGGGCGGGTTCGGGCAGGAACTCGACGACTTTCCCGTCTTTCCAAACGGCCATCGGAACGCCCATGAGCCGGTGCTTCTCGGCGGCTTTCTCCACGGCCCTCTTCATGACTTTGGAAATTTCTTGGATGCGTTGGTGAGCGGTTTTCATGGCAGGTCGAGATGTGGTGAGATTTTCCGGAATGTGACGGGGTTTTCGATTTGGACGCCGACCATCGTTTTCGAAAAAACAGGCGTCGGAGGGCAAGTGGATGCGTCGAACAGAAAGAACTCGTCTGCGATGGCAAAATAGGCAGGGAGATTCTCAAGCGAGCGCTGGAACCGGCGGCGGATGTCGATAGAGGGAACATGGTGCCCTCCGAGCTTCACTCGTCCTTTGACGCGGGCGATTGCGACCTTGGGCGACGGAAGCCAGAGGTAATAAAGCGCTAAGCGGAAGCCCATTTTTTTCAATTCCGCCAAGGTGGAGAGGTAACTTCGACCGGAGAGTGTGGATTCGAAGCCGAAGGTTTTTTTAGCCAAGCCAAATTCCTTGATGCGCTCCAAAACCAAACGCCCGGCGCGAAGCGCGCTGCGAGTAGGGTCCAAGGGCGACAAACCAGCGGCGATGAGATCGGCATTCACAAACTCAATGCACTTTGCCAAAGCTGGCAGGTGCTCCAGAGCGAAGGTGGACTTCCCGGCTCCGTTTGGTCCGGCAATCAAATGGCAAACGGGCATGTGAGGAGTTGGTTTCATCGTCCGAATCTTGTCATACTGCGCGTGGGTTCCGACGAAGCGGATTTTGCGAGTTTCGGAAAGTCGCCTGAAAATCCTTGAGCTGAAACTTCATGCCGCGTCAGTCCTTCTTTCGGCCGTATTCCGGCGGATCCTCCCTTAAAATCAAGGAATCCTCTTGGTCTTCCTTTACGAGCAACGCGCGCAGTCCCGCGGGGTCGCACACTACCATATTCCGGGGCAGGTTTTTTGCCGACCAGTCCCGCAGTTGCTGGCAAAAAACATGAATGTCCCCGCCGGACTCCGCATTCAGCCGGTCTTTGACCGCCCAGATTTCTTCCAAGAGAGGATTAGTGATCATGGCTCGCAGTCTCCCATGAGTTCCAGAGGCGTGCAAACTCCGGGCAACTGCCAGCCACGCCTCTCCGCCTCCTTTTGCAGCCTGCGCAGCACATGGGCATTCGCCAGGTGCCGGCAGTTCCATGTGAGCAGGTAGTCCGCTCCGCTCCGCTCCGCTCAGCGTCGCAGCGGCTAGGTGCGTCGCATCAGGTCGCATCGTGGGCGGCAGTGCACCCGTCGCCATGAATGTGGCCGCCATCGCCTCGACCTCGGCGGTGATTCCGACGATCTGCACCTCCTCAAGGACCTTGATCCTCGCCTGCGCCATTCCGGTATCACCCAGCATGGCTTCGCGCGCGACCTCCTCGGAGGCGATGCAATGGTAATTCACACGCTCGTTCTCCCACCACTCCCTCGTCACCTGCTGGTGCGCAGAGAGCACCAGATCGCGGCTAGGCCGGGCAACCAGATAGCTCACGATGGTCGTTTCGATATAAGCGATTTCCTTCACTGTTTCATCCCTTCAAGTGGTCTTGTGCGGTAGTCGCAGAGTCCTGCGAACTTGAACCGTGTTTCATGCATCGGCATCTTCTTCGGATATCCAAGCTTACCGGAATCACCCGAAAAAGTGGAGGAGCAATTTTTAAATGGTGAGTTTTCAAAGAATGAAATGGATAGGCGGCAGAGATTCATGGTCCTTTCTTAATTTGCAGTTCCTTCTTGGCGGGTGTGGTCCAAATGTCGCGGTAGTTGCCAACGCTTGGTGAGACGATGGCGATGGCTTGCGGCGGCGGGGTGTTGCTGTCGAAGAATTCGGTGTTCATGGCTCCGTCGGGCCAGCGGGCGCGGAAGCGCTGGGTGCGGGCTCCATTTGAGGGCCAGGTGTAATGCGAGGCATACTGGTAGAACGATGGCGTGAGCTCGATGGTGACGGGAGCCACGCCAAGAACATTGCCGTTCCAATCCACCAGTGCGCCTGGTGGTGCGGTCTGGATCTGGATTTCCTGTGGCTTGGGCTGCGCGCGCTTGATCTCTGGCTCGGGTTTCTGAATAGCGGTGCAGGCGCTCAGGAGCAGAGCAAGAAAGAGCGGGGTGATAGCGTTCATTAAAATGGCGTGTGGCGCGGAGTGGAGGTCAATGCAGCATCGTCAACGCCAGCGGGAAACAAGGGCGGTTGCATTTGCAAGTCCACTTGGGGTGGTTCCTCTGGCACAAACGGATCGCGAAAGCGGAGCGTCTTCGGGGCGGATGCGGGATTTGCAAAGAGCGAGATTTCCCAGCCTGCGCGCGAAACCTCGGTGCGCCCGACACGAATTCCGACCGGCGTCACCTCGATCTCGATGGTTGTGGAGTGCCCAGCATCGGCATGGTAGGTCTGGATGAGCTTCTTCAACTTAGAATGGCGAAGAAAGCACACGCCGGCCCGCTCGACAGTGCCTTCACACCCGCCTCCGATCTCTCCGCAGGAGAGCGTCACACGCCCCTCCGAGGCCCGAATGCGCAACATCGGCTGCATACCGCTGCAAACAGCGCGGAGCAGGCGGATAAAAGGAATGCGTGGCACGAGAAATCTCACGCTCAATCGAAGAGGATGTGGGTATTCATCTGGCTGGGTGGATACCAGACTATGCCGTGCTCGGTTTTCAGAATACTGCGCATGCGGCCCCAAACATCGTGGCAGCGGCCCATGCCTTGGATCGCTGACTCCTTTTCGGCACGGCGCTCGACTTGCCTTACGATTGGCCTGATGTCCGGGGCATCCTCGATGGGGTCATGGAGTGCGCCTTGCGGGTCGTTCAGGCACTGTTCGGCTCGGGCTTTTTCGATTCGGCGAAGCAACTCGCGATCCCGAATCGGTTTTCCATAGGCGTTGGTCTCCATAGCTCAAAACACAAACTCGCTCTGCCGCGCGAAGCGGCTTGGGAATTGGGACTGCGGGCGGAAGCAGCGCGTGGCTACTTGGGTGGCGGATAGAATTTTGGTGATCATTTCGACTGGAGCCTAACAAGCCCGGTTAGACATCCGCTGGGGGTGCAAAAATTTTTTTGAAAAAAAATTACTAACAAATGGGAGGCACTCCAGGACGCGTGAAGGAGTCCAAAAGTTACACTGAATCGAGTGCGGCGAGGCTCAATGGTGAGGGGCATTCAACTCTCCTTTGAGTGAGGTGACACTCAACGATGAGTTGTTTTCAGTCTCCGTAGAGTAAGGTGGAACTCAACGATCCGTTGTTTTCAATCTCCATAGAGTGAGGTGGAACACAGTGACGAGTCGTTTTCAATCTCCATAGAGTGAGGTGGTATAGAATGCCGAGTTGATTTCGGTCTCCGTTGAGTGAGGTGGCACTCATCGATGAGTGATTTTTAATCTCCAGTGAGTAGTGCGGCGCGCAAGGGGGGGGGCATTGCATGGATTTTTTGTCTCAAGCATCGGGTGCGTTGGGTTCCTGTCGTTCCCGAATAAAAGAAAAGCGGCCGTGTGCTTCGGTGAAGCACACGGCCGCAATGGGAGGAACTGCGTGGTCAGGCCGGCGTCAGCTCAGAATCTGAGACTGCGGGGCCGGGGCAGGTTCCGTCTTTTTACCTTGGGAGCGGCGGGCAAAACGCTGACCGAGGTCCAGTGTCGCAGCGTGGAGGCCTTGTGGGGCGCTTTTTTTGCTGCGGTCGTAGGTGATCAGTGCATGGCCGTAGGCATCCGAGCGGGCGACTGTGATTGTGTTGCCGATGCGCTCGAGGAGTTGCTGGAGGGCGTGGGTGATCTCCTCAAGGTTCGCTGCAAGCGCCATGTCAGCCCGGAACTCCTCGATCGCGAAGTTGCGCGGGAGGATATCCGGGGATTGCTCGGCGATGACGAGGGCCTTTTGGAGGAAACTCTCAGTGAGGTCTCCGGCTTTCGCCAAACGGCGGATCTCATCGGCTCCGAGGTCCACGAGGAACGGGAGGTTCGATTGGATGGTTGCGATGGCCGATTTGATGTTGTTCATCGCCTCGGGGCTTAATGTTGCGTGGATTTGGTTGGTTTTTGGCATGGGCCGTTTTGCTTTTTGCCGACGCGCATTTCGCCGCCGGCGTCACCGTGCCGCCTCGTCCGGTAGTTCCGGGTCCGCTTTGTGCGGCCGGTCGGCTTCGGTGGCAGGTGCGTTGTCATGGAGGTTTTTTAAGGTTCCTTTCATGACATGTGAATTTTTTACGCGCACACTGCGAACGCTGCAAACGGTTTTTTTATTATTTCTGTAAATAATTTGTAACAAAATTATCTTTGACATTTTGCGGGATTGAATGGAGACTTCCCGGCCGTTGTTCGCAAACAAGCAGACAACGCATGAAAAATTAATCCAACTAAATATGAGCCAAGCAAACTCGCTGGGGGACCGCATTCGCCAGCTTCGCCTGGAGAAAAAACTCTCAATGCGTGCGCTCGCTTTGAAGGCGGGCATCAAGTCTGTGGCGTTTATCGCAGACATCGAAAAGGGGTATCGCAAACCCGCACCGGAAAATCTGGAGCGGATCGCGCAGGCGCTGGAGGTGCCCGTGGAGGAATTGAAGGAACTCGATGACCGCGCCCCGGTGAGTGAAATCCGGAGGTTGGTGGAGGAGAATCCCGAGTGGGCCACTGCCTTCCGGCGGATGGTAAAGGAGGCGCAGAACTCGAATCTCACGCCGGGAGGTCTGGTGCGCTTGATCGAGGTGCGGGTGGACGAGAAAAAAGGCGAATGAAGGATTTGCCGGCCAAGTCGGGGCCGTTCCTGAGGCGGCGCTGGTTTGAGGAACACGAGTTCGACGACATAGCAAGGGAGGCACTCAAGCGGCATGGGCTCATTTCCAAAGTTCCCGGGCCGGTGAATATCGAACTCTTCGTAGATATGGAATTCGGGTTCAGCTATGAGTTCCGCGATCTCGGCGAGGATTGTTTGGGCCTCATGCATTTTGGCGAGACGGGGCCGAAAGGTCTGTTTGTGCATACCAAGCTCAATGATCCGGAAAACCCGGTGGTGAACCGCCGCTGCCGGAGCACGCTCGCCCATGAGTGTGGCCACGGTCTGCTGCACACCGATCTCTTTTTGGAGCTGTGGGAGCAGAAAAAACGCACCGGTGGCTTTGAGGATTCGCGTCGCCTCATTACTTGGCGCGAGCGGAACGAGAATGTGGAAGGCCATTTTACCAAGAACTCCCCGGACTGGTGGGAATACCAGGCAGACCGGATGATTTCTGCGCTGCTCCTGCCGGTCTTTCCTCTTCGTGCGGCACTGAGAGGGTGGGGGCATGAGCCCGAGAGCATGGCGGCCACTCGTGCATGGGAGGACCCGGCTCTCCATGCCCTGGTGCGAGATACCTTCGAGGTAAGCTTGGCCGTGGCCCGCATCCGGTTGGAGCGGCTCTACGGCGGCCGGGAAGTTTAGCCCGAAAACCGCGAGAAGGGATTCTGCGGCATCGTGCAAACCGTTGGAGGGTCAACCTCCGGCTTGACCCAAGATTGCACGGCTCCGCCATCGCATCGTCACGCTCCCAACACCAAGCGCCGTCGCTCACCAATCTACGCGGCAACGCCGCAATATCATCAAGCAGAGACGCCGCTACGCGGCTGAAACTTGGGTCATGCGAGACGATGACCCTCCCGGATTCACGACCCGCGCGGCATCGTGCAAACCGTTGGAGGGTCAACCTCCGGCTTGACCCAAGATTGCACGGCTCCGCCATCGCATCGTCACGCTCCTACCACCAAGCGCCGTCGCTGACCTGCATATGCGCGGCAGCGCCGCCATCGTATCAGGCAGAAACGCCGCTACTCGGCTGAAATTTGGGTCATGCGAGACGATGACCATCCCGCGCAACGAGGCGAGCAATACCTCGCAGTTGCCTCAAGACTCTGTGGAGGTCTCGGTCTTTGGGGGCTTTTTTGTTTTGCGGGGTAGGGTGACTGTGAAGGTTGATCCTTTGCGGGGTTTGCTTTGCGCTTCGATGTCGCCGCCGAGCATTCTGCAAAATCTGCGGCTGATGGCGAGTCCGAGACCTGTGCCGCCGTATTTGCGTGTTGTGGATTCGTCGGCTTGGGTGAATGGTTCGAAGAGCCTTTCGAGTTGATTTGGCTTCATGCCGATGCCTGTGTCCGAGATGGCAAAACTGATAAATTGGCGGCGGCTTTTGGTATGCGCTCCGACTGTGAGCTTGATCTGACCCTCCTGGGTGAATTTCGCGGCGTTGCCGAGGATGTTGAAGAGGGTTTGCCGGATTTTTGTGAGGTCGCTCTGCATGCTGCCAATGTCGTCGGGCATTTCGATGGTGAGCGTATTGCCGTTCTTTTGCACGGCGGGCTGCATGGTGGATTCCATGTCGCGAACCATGGTGGCGATTTCGATGTTTTCGTAGTAGATGGTCATTTTGCCTGACTCGATTTTGGACAGGTCGAGGACATCGTTTATGAGTTCGAGCAAATGCTTGCCGGCGGTTTGTATTTTTTTGAGATCCGGTAAGAAGCCTTCCTGACCGAGTTCTTCGGCCTCCTCCGCCAGCATTTCGCTGTAGCCGATGATCGCGTTCATCGGAGTGCGGAGTTCATGGCTCATGTTGGCGAGGAAGGCGCTTTTTGTGCGGTTTGCCGACTCGGCCAACTTGACGGCCTGAGCGAGCTCCGAAGTGCGCTGGGCGACGGTGGACTCGAGGTTCAGGTTCATATCCGCGAGTTCAAGTTCCCGCATCTTGATGCGCTCCGCCATGGTTTCGAAAGTGCGAGCAAGATCTCCGAGTTCATCGGCCCGGCGGGTGAGGTCTGAAAGTTCTAGGCTTTTGAACTCGCCCTCCTGCAATGCGCTGGAAGCGGTGCGGAGTCGCAGGACGGGTCTTGAAAACCGTCGTGCCACGACTGTGGCCATGAGCACGGCCAACACCACTCCTCCCAAGCCAACTTGCAGGGTTTGCCAGGCCATTTGCACCACGGGCTCGAGGATGGTGGCTTCGGGGACGATGAGCACAAGTTTCCACTTCGCGAGTGGTGCGGTGGCCCAATACGCCCGCATCGCGTGCCCTCCGGCAGTAAATGCCTCGAAGCCCTCCGCGCGTTGTGCGATTTCCTTTCCGGCCGGCAGGGTCGCGAGCTCGGCTCCGGGAAAATCCTTTCTCAACATGAGCGTAGGCTCGGGATGAGCGATGATGCGGCCACTGCGGCTGATGAGATATGCGATCTGATCGTTAGTTTTTTCGCTGACCGAATCCATGTGGAGCCGGATGTGAATCGCGCTCACCATGCGGCGGATTTGCTCCAGCGACAGATCGGCGCCGGCCACGCCGAGGAATTCTTGGTTCTTTCCAATGACGGGAACAGTCAGGCTGACCATGCTGGTATTTCCTGCGCCTTCGTCGAAGTAGGGTTCAGTAAAAAACAGAGTCCTTGTGTTTTTTGGGCCCTGATACCATTCCTGCCCCGGCGCGCGGTAGTCGTATTCGAGCGGGGTGAGGTTCGGCCAGAATCTGCGGTGGAAGGCTAAGAAGGAGTCGACATTCTCGTAGGCTATGTAGAGCCCGTAAACATCCTCCGGCGGCGTGCGAGCCATCAACTCACGGAGGAAATTCGTCATGGCCGGGTCGGGCGTGTTGCCGTAGGCCTCCTGCAATGTGGCGATGCTGCGCGGCAGCATGGCGATGCGGGAAAACAAATCATCCAGTTCGCGGGCGGAGTCGGTCACTTCAGTCATGGCCCGCGCATTGGCCACTTTCAGCAATTCCGCCCTGCCAAGCCGGTAGTTTGTCCAAGTGGTAATCCCTAAGGTGACAATGGCCGCAAGCGCGACAAAGAATTGCAACTGGCGGGCAATGCCGAAGCGCAGCAGGGATCGAATAAAAACACCTGCTTTCGAGAAAATGACTTCGTGGCTTTTACTCATCAGTTTCTCAACCATGAATGGGTTTGAGGGGGAATAACCACGGAGAGCACGGAGAGCACGGAGTAGAAAATGAGGTTTCGCAGCATGTAGAAAAGGGCAAAAAGCCGTGGAGGATTTTTCCTTCGGCTTGCAATTCTCCTCCGTGCTCTCCGTGTCCTCCGTGGTTAAACAAAATATTTTTGAGTAACATTTTACTTTTTGCTGGCTGGGAACCCGGCGGCGATCTCAGCCTCCGTGCCACGGGCAATGAATTGGCCCAGGCCGGCGGTCTCCAGCGCGGCGGAGATCGGTGGCGTGGGGTTCAAGATCAAGGTGCGTCCGCCTCGTGCTGCCGCGTTTTTAATGCCTTGAAGCAGCAGACGAATTCCAAGGGATGACAACGAATCCGCTGTTGAAAAATCCACCAACACTTGTGGATTTGCAGTTTCAAAGAATTCCAGAAACCTCGATTCGATGCTGGCCACGCCTCGAATATCCAGGTGTCCGCTGAGTTTCACAATTTGCACGCCATCGAGATCTCGCGCCTCCAGGCGAATGGATTCCACAACCTCATGCTTATTGATGATCAGGAGTTCCCCGTCGTGGCGGCGCTGCTCCGCATGGGCATTGTTCAGGATTTCAAAAACCTGCCCATGGATGTGGTTGACCTCGGCGGTTTCCAGCACGATCCGATGCGGTTTTGTCGCAATGAGCGTCGCGATTTCCCTCTCGAATTTCAGAACGGTCGTTGCGTCCAATGTCCCGGAAAGCGTCATGAATACTTCGCGGAATTGCTCGGAGTGGGGCTTGGAGCGGATTTTGATATCAAGTTTGCTCATCGTTGGATCAGTAGAGTGCTTTTTCGAGTGTGAGAATATTCATTCCTTCGCGGTGCTCATAGCTCATTTCATCGGCCATTTTTCGCAAGAGAAGAATGCCAAGCCCTCCGGTATCGCGTTCCTCAAGCGGAAGGTTGGTCGAGGGCACTGGCGCGTCCATGGGGTTGAAGGGGAGGCCATCGTCTGTGGCTGTGAGGGTCAGCCTGCCATCACAGACCAAGAGATCAAATATCATGGAATGCGCACCTGTGTCGCGGCATCCGTATTTGATCCAGTTCGTAGCCAATTCCTCGATGGCGAGGCTCAAGAAATATCGCGCCTTCGCTGACACTTGAAGCGGCTCGATCCAGTTCGCGACTTCGTCCAGCGCGGATGCCACCTCTGTCATGGAATTCCCGATGCGAATGGAGTGCTGCTCGTTCATGCGGGGAACTGAATCTGCATGATGGAAAAATCATCCTCCAAAGTGCTCTCGCCGCGTTGTGCGATGGCCCAGTTTTCCAAGTCGCCGAGCGGATCCGGGGAGTCGGCATGGGCCGTCATGAAGGCCTCGAATGCCGCATAATCCGCCATCTCCCCTGATGCGTTGCGGATTTCATAGCATCCATCGCACAGCACATAAAGCCTGGCCCCCGGCAGGATGGTGCAATTCTGCGTGCTGAATGGCGTGTCTTCCATCACTCCGATGATCATACCATTCGAGCTCAGGCGGCGGGATTGAAACGCTCCGCTAGTGGTGGGCTCAAGCAAAAGCGCCGGGGGATGCCCGCCGCTGGCGAAGCTCAGGGTGCGGCTTGGCGCGTGATACACGCCATACCAGAGAGTGAAGTAGAGGTTGTTCTGCTTCTCCATCGGAAACGCGTTGTTCAATGCCGTGAGCACCTCGCCGGGATTTCGCAAATCAACGCCTGGGAGAGAACCCGAGCGCAGGACATTGATGGCGGAGACCGAGAGCAGACAGGCTCCGACGCCGTGCCCGCAGACATCCAGCAGGTAAATCGCAAAATGCTCCGCATCGATCCAATGGTAGCCGAAGGAATCCCCAGCGAGTTCGCTCGAGGGGCGGTATTTCCAGTTCACCGGGAGAGGGGATTCCGTCGGGACAGGCAGGGTCGAGCGCACATAGGCCGCTGCCTCGGCGAGCTCTTTATCCAAGCGATTTTGGGTTTCCTCGATTTTGTGCAAATGCCCATGCTCGGCGTCGCGCAGGGCTTTCTTTTCCAAGCAGGCGCCTATGCGGGCCTCAAGCAGCGTCGGGTCGAAGGGCTTCGGGAGGTAATCCTCCGCACCCGCCTCGATGCACCGCGTGACGCTATCCAATTCATCCAACGCCGAAATCATAATCACAGGAATGTCCCGGGTCTCCGGATCCGACTTCAATTCCCGCAGCACCGTATAGCCATCAACGCCCGGCATCATGACATCGAGAAGCACCAAGTCGAACGCTTGGGAGCGGATCGTAGCCAAGGCCACAAGCCCGCTCTCCGCCGTCTCCACATCCAAGCCATGACGAGCCAGACGGCGCGCTAGCACATCGAGATTTTCGCGGTTGTCATCCACCGCGAGCACCTTTCCGTAAAAAAGTTTCTCCGACCGCTTGGAATCGCCGCCCTTCCATGTCGCAGCATTGGATGGCTTCGGCAGCTCTTGAAGCCCGCCGGCACTCAACCGCGTATTGATCAATCCCAGCAACTCGTGCGCGGCGGAGCGGATTTTTTTCAAATCCGAGGCGCTGGATTCATTGCCGCACTCCTCCGCATCCTCGAGCAACATCTCGCTGTAGCCGATGATGTGATTGACCGGCGTCCGCAGATCATGACGCAGCTGGGACGCTGCATCCGGTGAGCTGTGGGAGTCTGGATTCAAGCGGCAGGTTTTTTATCAATGTGGACTTGAATTTTCTCCAGCAAGCGGGGGAAATCGACCGGCTTCGTGTCATACTCGTCGCATCCTGCTTCCAGGCACTTCTCGCGGTCGCCTGCCATAGCGTGGGCCGTGAGACCGATCACTGGAATCCCTCTCGTCGAGGCATCCGCCTTCAATTTCCGCGTCGCCGTCCAGCCATCCATGACTGGCAGGCTCATGTCCATGAGGATCACATCCGGCCGTGCGCTGCGCGCCATCTCCACGCCCTCTGCGCCATCCACAGCCATGACGACTTCGAATCCCCGCTTCGCCAGACGGCGGGAGAGCATATCGCGGTTCATCTCGTTGTCTTCAACAAGTAGAATCTTGGGCATACCTCCTGTTAGTGGATTCCCGGTTGATTGCCACGCCTAATTCAGGGACGGGTCTGGGGACTCGCCGACCACCGAGAGGCGGATGTAATCCATACTTCCTGCGGGCCCGACCACTGAAACGAGGCCGATCTTTTCGCGTCGGAAATAGAAAACTTGGAAGAACCCTGTGGCAATGAAGGCCGTGCCATGGAAGAAATCAAACTTGGGGTAGTGCATAAGCCTCATGGAGTTGATCGGAGCCTCGATGCCCAGCTTGGCCTTGAGTGCGGAAGCCGACAACTGTTGCACCGTGTCGTTTTTCTTATGATTGCAGTGCGACATAAAATCTGTCGTTTCAACCAACTCTAAAAACTTGCTCATGACATTCTTGAATGAGGTTTCTGTCTGAACGGATTCCAAAAGTTCCTTAACCAGTGGGTCAAAAGGTTTCATCTTGAGCGGCGTCTATCAGGGAATGCGTGAAAAGTAAATCACATCTTCCGTTCGCGGCGATTTTCGTATTCCGCCTTTTTTAAAGGCTCACTCCCAGAGTTTCTCCAATCCGCGTTCGATGCTGGCGAAGAGCTCATCGATTTCAGCGTGGGTGATGATGAGCGGCGGCGCCACAGCGATGAGGTTGCGAATGCCTCGGACGATCGAGCCTTCATTGCGAATGTGTGCGGCAGCGGGGATGCCGAGCGAGGTGGCGGGAGTAATGGCTTCGCGACCGCCTTTCGGGAGAAGTTCGATGGCGCCGATGAGCATGTGGCCCCGGATTTCGCCGACGGCGGGGTGGTCAGCAAAGGCGTGGAGTTTTTTCTGAAAGTAGGGGCCGACATCATCTCTCACGCGCTCGATCAGGCCGAGGTTCTCAATCGTTTCGAGGTTAGCGAGGGCGGCGGCGGCGCTGGTGGGGTGCCCGGAGTAGGTGAAGCCATGGGCGAAATAGCCACCTTTAAAAACGGTCTCGGCGATTTCGTCACTGACCATGGTGGCTCCGAGCGGGAGGTAGCCGCTGGTAATGCCTTTTGCCAATGTGATGATGTCGGGATCCAGATTCCAGAGTGTGCTGGCGAACCAATCGCCGACACGCCCGAAGGCGGTGATGACTTCGTCGGCAACGAAGAGGATGTCATTTTTTCGGAGGAGTTCGCGGAGTTCGGAGAGGTAGCCTGGAGGCGGCGGAATGACGCCGCCTGCGCCTTGAATAGGCTCGACGAACATGGCGGCGATGGTTTCGGGGCCTTCCTCGCGGATGATGCGCGAGGTTTCCTCAAGACACCAGCGGCCGAACGCTTCGGCATCCATCGGCGAGTTGTAGCCGTAAGGGTGAGGGCCAGGAACATGGATGAAGCCTGACAGAGGCAGATCGAAAGGCTCATAGACTGTCGGCAGGCCGGTGAGACTCGAGGTGGCCAGCGTCACTCCGTGATACGAAAATGTGCGAGAGAGGATTTTCTTCTTTTGCGGCTGACCGCGCAGCTTGTGGTAGGAGCGGATGAGCTTGAGAGCGGTTTCATTCGCTTCGGAGCCGGAGTTTGAAAACACTGTGCGGTTCACGCGGGCGGGAGCTTTTTTTGCCAGAAATTCCGCAACGCGGATGGGCGGCTCGGTGGTGGTGTTGAAAAACGATGGGTAAAAGGGAAGCCTCGTCATCTGCGCTTCGACAGCCTTAACGATGGGGGCGCAGCTGTAGCCCACATTCACGCACCAGAGGCCGGCGAGTCCATCGAGCAGACGGCGGTCGTTCTCATCGATGAGGTGGCATCCATCGCCTGACTTGATCAGGTGTGTGCCGGGCTGGTGCATGTCCAGATGGTTCGTGAAGGGATGCAGGTGGTATTGCCGGTCCAAGTCGCGCAGCGTTTCAATCGAGGGGCTGGTGCTCATGCTGAAATCATAGCACTCGACCGATCGATTTTCCATACTCAAAACTCCCTCGTTTTCCAATTCGAGTTCGACTTGTCCAGTCATGTCGGCCACTTTGCGGGTATGAAATTTGTCGATGAGATCCGCGTGCATGCCAAAGCGGGTGATGGAGGTAATGGTTGCTGCAGCTTTCGCCGCGAAAAGTTCGTCCCGCGCGGCGGCCCGGATGGTGGTGATGGCGGCAGGGGCGGCGATATCATCCTCGTGGCCGACCACGATGTGGACAGCTTGGTGGCCTTGTTTTTCGAGCCATTGATCCGCTCCAAGCGTGGAGGGCATGGTAAAGGGAAGGACAAGCATGGCCGGAGTGCCGAGCATAACTACATCAAAGTTCCCATTGGCACGGTGATCTACCGTGCGGGCCAGTCCCAGCGCGATGAGGTGGAAATAGAGCCTATCGCGGATCTCTCCGAGCCGGGGCAGGAGTTCATTTTGAGCAAAGGTGGGGACGGCGGAAAGGGCAACACGCATTTCAAGTCCTCCACGAATCGTGTGCCGCGTCAGGTCACCAAAGGCTACCCTGGCGAAGAGGGCTGGTTTTTATTTGAGCTCCGAACGATTGCCGATATCGGCCTGGTGGGATATCCGAATGCTGGGAAATCCACACTCCTCCGTGAACTCTCCGCAGCGAAGCCCAAGACGGCTGCATATCCTTTCACCACGCTGCATCCCTTGGTCGGTGTCATTGACCTTCCTGAATACGGTCGCTCCACCATGGCGGACATCCCCGGTTTGATCGAGGGTGCCCACGAAAATCGCGGCCTCGGTCACGAGTTCCTCCGCCACATCGTTCGCTGCAAATCCCTCTTCTTTGTCCTCGACATGGCTGGCAGCGAAGGCCGAAACCCGATTGACGACTATCAATCGCTCCGCAAGGAACTGCGCCTCTACGATCCCACGCTCACAGCCAAGCCGTCGTGCATCATTGCCAATAAAATGGACCTGCCTGAGGCCGAAGAGAATCTCAAGGCCTTCAAGACCCGCTTCCCAAAACTCAAGGTCATTCCCATCTGCGCCGAGATCAAAGAAGGCCTGGATAAAGTAGTCCAGTATATCGCAAAAAAAGTCGCCCCGTAGCCAAGAGCATCA
>JBIIPZ010000073.1:0-4606 GCA_044342325.1 Terrimicrobiaceae bacterium | reverse complement strand
TCTCCGGTTGCCATCTATTACACTTTTGCCGATGACACTGTAGGAATTCGCTCAATTGTTGATTGCAGGCGGCGCCCCGCATGGATTCGAACAAATCTTAAAAAGGATTAACAACTAAGGGTATAGCAGAGGCGAGGAACGAATCCTCCGACTGCAGCCATCGTTGAACAAGCCAGCGCGACATTTCACAACCTAATCTTAGTATTACACGGTCATGCCGGCCATTTCCTTGAGGGATGCGGCGGTGAATTCCCGGTTCATGCGACCGATGAAGGCGGCGGGGACGCTGGCGGGGCATACGGCTTCGCAGGCGTAGTAGTTTGAGCAGTTGCCGAAGCCTTCCTTGTCCATTTGGCGAACCATGCCGAGGACTCGGCGGTCGGCTTCGGGTTGGCCTTGGGGCAGGAGTCCGAGATGGGTGACCTTGGCGCTCACGAAGAGCATGGCAGAGCCGTTCGGGCAGGCGGCGGCGCAGGCGCCACAGCCGATGCAGGCAGCGGCATCCATCGCTTTGTCGGCGATGGTTTTTGAAATCGGAACGGAGTTGGCATCCGGCGCGGACCCGCTGCGCTCGCTGATGTAGCCACCGGCTTGGATGATGCGGTCGAAGGCGGAGCGGTCCACCACCACATCGCGACGCACAGGGAACGCGTCGGCGCGGAAGGGCTCGATGGTGATGGTGTCGCCATCGCGGAAATTGCGCATGTAGAGCTGACAGGTCGTTCCGCGGCCAGGGCCGTGGGGAATGCCGTTGATCGTGAGGGAGCAACTACCGCAGATGCCCTCGCGGCAGTCGGACTCGAACTGGATGGGGGGGGTATCTTTTCCAGTGAGGCTGTTGTTAACGATGTCGAGCATTTCGAGGAACGAGGCGTTGGCTGGGATGTTTTCAGCCGTGTAATCCTCGAGTGTTCCTTCGGAGTTGGAATCTTTCTGCCGCCAGACTTTGAGGTGGAATTTCATGGTTGCGGATTATTTGTAGCTGCGTGTGGAGGGTTTGACCTGTTCGTAAACGAGGGGTTCTTTGATGAGCGTGGGGGTATTTCCCTCGCCCTCGTGTTTCCAGGCAGAGACGAAGGAGTATTGCTCGTCATTGCGGAGGGCCTCGCCGTCGGGCGTTTGATGCTCGGTGCGGAAGTGCCCGCCGCAGGATTCGTCGCGTGTGAGGGCGTCGAGACACATGAGTTCGCCGAACTCGAGGAAATCGGCAACGCGTCCAGCGCGCTCGAGTTCCATATTGATACCATCGGCGCCGCCAATGAGCTTGAGGTCGCTCCAGAACTCTTTGCGGAGTTTTTGAATTTTTCCAATCGCCTCGGTGAGACCCTCGGCCGAGCGGGCCATGCCGCAGTAGTCCCAAATGATGAGGCCCAACTCGCGATGGAAGCTATCGACTGGGCGCGTGCCTTTGATGTCGATGAGGCGCTGCACATGGGCCTTGGTTTCCTTGAGAGCCTGTTCAAAGGCGGGGTGGTTGGCATCGACTTTCTTGCCGAACTGCGTGGTGAGGTAGTTGCCGAGGGTGTAGGGAATCACGAAATAACCATCGGCGAGGCCCTGCATGAGGGCGCTGGCTCCGAGGCGGTTTGCACCGTGATCTGAGAAATTCGCCTCCCCGAGCACATGCAGGCCGGGGATATTACTCATGAGGTTGTAGTCCACCCAGAGACCGCCCATCGTGTAGTGGACGGCGGGGTAGATGCGCATCGGACGCTCGTAGGCATTTTCTCCGGTGATGTTTTGATACATCTCGAAGAGGTTACCGTAGCGTTCCTCGATGGTTTTTTGGCCAAGACGCTTGATGGCATCGGCGAAATCCAGATAGACGCCGAGTCCACCGGGGCCGACTCCCCTACCCTCGTCGCAGGCTTCCTTGGCCGAGCGGGACGAGATATCGCGCGGCGCGAGGTTGCCGTAGCTCGGGTATTTGCGCTCGAGAAAATAATCGCGGTCCGCCTCTGGGATGGATGACGGCTCTTTTCCGCAATCCTCCTTGCGCTTCGGAACCCAGATGCGGCCGTCGTTGCGGAGCGACTCGCTCATGAGCGTGAGCTTCGACTGGTAGTCGCCGCTTACAGGAATGCAGGTCGGGTGGATCTGAGTGAAGCAGGGATTGGCAAAGAGCGCACCGCGCTTGTGGGCGCGGAAGGTGGCTGTGACATTGCAGCCACGGGCGTTCGTCGAGAGGTAGAAAACATTTCCGTAACCGCCGGTGCAGAGCAGGACGGCATCGGCCGAGTGACTGGTGATTTCGCCCGTATTCAGATCGCGGACGATGATTCCCTTCGCGTGGCCATCGACCAACACGAGATCGAGCATTTCCGTGCGGGGAAACATTTTCACAGAGCCCAGGGCGATCTGGTGGCTGAGGCCGGCGTAGGCTCCGAGAAGAAGCTGCTGGCCGGTCTGTCCGCGGGCGTAGAAGGTGCGCGAAACTTGAGCACCGCCGAAGGAGCGGTTGTCGAGCAAGCCGCCATACTCGCGGGCGAAGGGCACACCTTGAGCGACGCACTGGTCGATGATCGAGCTACTCACTTCGGCAAGGCGATGCACATTGGCCTCGCGGGCACGAAAATCGCCGCCTTTGATCGTATCGTAGAAGAGGCGGTAAACGCTGTCGCCGTCATTCTGGTAATTTTTTGCGGCGTTGATACCACCCTGCGCGGCGATCGAGTGGGCGCGGCGGGGGCTGTCCTGATAGCAGAAGCATTTCACTTTGTAGCCCTGCTCTGCGAGCGTTGCCGCTGCAGAGGCGCCGGCGAGACCGGATCCGACAATGATGAGCTCGAACTTCCGCTTGTTGGCGGGGCTGACGAGCTTCGCGTTGTTTTTGTAATTGGTCCACTTCTTATCGAGAGGACCGGCGGGGATGTTGGGGTCGAGTGTCATTGTGCGGCTCCTTTTCCAAGTCCGAGGGCGAGGATTGCTATCGGGATCGAGACATAACCAAGGAACAACAGCCAGGCGAGCGTGCGCCCGGCGAGTTCATAGTTTTTGCGAATACGGGTATTGGTGATACCCATTGTCTGGAAGAGGCTGCTGAGTCCGTGGCTCAGGTGGAAAGTAAGCAGGAACAGGCCGACCACATAGATGGCTACGACCGGCACATTGCTGAAGCCTTTCACCACCATCCCATAGACATTGTGGACCTGGCGTCCATCGAGTGTGGTGGTCATGCTCTGAAAAGACGGATCCACGACACGCGCGGTGAAATGGGCGAGGTGGAACACGACAAATGCCAGAACGATGATTCCGCTAAGGCGCATTGTGCGGGCGAAGACAGTCGTGCCGACGGGATTCGAAGCGATGTATTTTTTCGGACGAGCCTTCTGGTTTTCCTTCCAGAGAAGCATCGTAAAGAAAATATGCAGACCGACCACGGCCAACAATCCGATGCGCACCACCCACAGGATCGGGCCGAGGCTGTGAAGCTTATCGGCGTAGGCATTCAAGGCATCCGGACCGAGGAACACGGTGAGATTGCCAATCAGGTGGCCGATCACAAAAAGCACCAGCAAAATGCCGGTCACAGCGACGATGGTTTTTTTTCCTATGGATGAGAAAATCCACAGGTGAGCCGGACATGGTCCAGAACGAGTGGAAGAGGCGGATGATTTAATCATGGGTTGAGAGCGACAACTTTCTAATACGCCCGCCACCTCAAAGTCGATGCAAACCTCAAATCAAACCAATGCCATGCCAGAACCTCGGAAATTGCCCTGATACCCGATCCGCATGAAGGGAGTAGGTTGCGGTTGATGGCTCCCCTTGTGAGCCGCATACAATCGAGACGGCAATATGGGGCCACCACCAACCGCACAAAAACACTATCGACCAGCATCACTCGCCGCCATGAGGTGAAAACCCAATGATCCGATATGACTGGGGAAATGGCTTGAGGCGAGCGGGTGAAGGGAATCGAACCCTCGTATGCAGCTTGGGAAGCTGCCGTTCTACCATTGAACTACACCCGCAGATTGGTGTGAAATTGTTAACGCCAGAGTCTGATTTTTCCAAGGCAATTCAACAACCGGTGACATTCACCGCGATCTGGCGGGATTGAGGAGCACGGCGGTGCTCGAAAAGAAAAATTCCCTGCCAAGTCCCAAGAACCATTTTCCCCTTGGAGACAGGCACAACCTCGCTCGTGCGGGTGAGAGCCATTCGGATGTGGGATGTCATGTCATCCGATCCCTCAAAGGTATGGGTATAGCCATCAGCATCCTCGGGAACCAACCGCTCAAAGAAACTTTCCAAATCCCGCGAAGCCGAGGGGTCCGCATTTTCAAAAATCACAAGGCTCGCGCTAGTATGCCGAATAAAAACAGTAACCACGCCCTCCCGAATCGATGTGCCCATCAGGGTTCTCTGCACTTGCTGAGTGATTTCATAGAGCCCCTTGCCGCGCGTCGAAACATCAAAAAAACAAGTCTGTGAATTCACGCCATCAACACTACCTGCCAGAGCATCCAAGAAAAAAGGGTAGAGTAGGGAGGGAAGCCACGGGATGAGAGCACAAAGGCAATGACCGCCGACTTCCTTCCCCCTCATCAAACCGGACGTGCGGATTTCCCGCATCCGGCTTTCGCAGGGTGTTTTGTGCGAA
>JBIIPZ010000052.1:0-16782 GCA_044342325.1 Terrimicrobiaceae bacterium | reverse complement strand
GCTCCACGGGGCTTCGATGCCGGAATTACTCCCGACCCCGCCCGCTTCACTACATGCTTGATGCTCAGTTCGCATGATGAACACTTTTCATTTCATTGGTTTGGTTGGCGGTGCTGGCGCACCAGAAAAAATATTGCGGTGAAGCCATACGAGCGATGGAAGCTCAACTTATTTCCGCTCGGTTAGCTCAGTAGTAGAGCACTAACTTGACACGGTGAACCGAACTCTTCATCCCATCACTGCTCATCATATCAAAACGACCCTGCCTTTCCGGACTCGCGGCAATAGCCAGGCGCGCAGGTTGTCGCTTACTGGAATGATCCGACGCGATGCCGTCTTGGCCTGATCGGCTCGCAGGTGGATGATCTTGCGTTTCAAGTCCACGGCGCTCCAGTCGAGCCTCGCGATTTCCGCCGCACGCAGCCCTGCAAAGGCTCCTATGGCAATGAAGGGAATCATTTCCGGCGTTGCGATTGCCAGCAGGCTCTTGATTTGAGCGGGAGTAAATATGCCAGTTCCGTGTCTCCCACTTTCACCTTTGAGACCGCTTCAGCCTCCGTAGCCTCGTTCTTGGGCAGATAGGATCGGGCTTTTGCCTAGGAGAGCTTCCCGCTTCGCTTCGTCGATTGTCGAAAAACTCTGCCACACGCGTTGGCCATTTTTCTGTAGTAGGCGATGAAGAATCGGGGCAAGCGTCCGTCGCCACAGCGGTAAACCGGCACCGTGACGGAACCTGATTTAACCTGAAGGATCGGACCGGAACTGACGCAGCGTTTTTGGACTTTGATTGGTCGGAGGAGATCGGGCATATCCGCGGAGAGCGTGCAAATGAGAGGCTGTGCGGCTGTTGGCATAGAGGAAATTTGCCAGCCACGACTCCAAAATATCCATCACTGAGGGGAGTGCATGGAATGCGCAATTTTCCCAACCTCATTTCAAACAACTCAACCCCATGAGGATAAGTATAATTATCACAGATTTGTCACGAAGCCTGATTTGGAGGAGAATTTTCGGTCCAAGGTGCGTTCTATCGAATGCCAACAAAAGCGGTTTGACAGATTGATCGCTCTGATTGCATATAATCACTTTCGCTCATTTCTAACCTATGAAAAACTACCGCCTCAACCGTCTCTTCAACTCGAAATCCGGCCGATGCTTTGATGTCGCCATCGATCACGGCTTTTTTAACCAACCCGGCTTTCTCACGGGAATCGAGGACATGGCGAAGGCGGTGGAAACCGTTGTGAAAGCCGCTCCGGATGCGGTTCAGCTCACCACCGGGCAGGCGCGGCATTTGCAAAAAATCCCGGGCCGTCAGAAGCCTTCGCTCGTTCTCCGCACGGATGTGGCCAATGTCTATGGCCGCGAGTTACCGGTCGAGGCGCTGAGCGCGATGATCGAGGAGCCAAGCCTTCAGGCCGTTCGACTCGATGCCGCCTGCATGTGCGTGAATCTTTTTCAGATCCCCGGTGCGCCGGGAGTCACGAACCAGTGCATTGAAAACATCTGCGCGCTCAAGCTCGAGAGCGACCACTATGGCATGCCCATGATGGTGGAACCTCTCGTCTTCCGTCCGAACAGCGAGGCGGGCGGCTACATGGTGGATGGCGATCTTGTGAAAATTCAACATCTCGTCCGTCAGGCGGTGGAACTCGGCGCGGATGTGATCAAGGCCGATCCGACCGACGATGTTTCGATCTACCACAAAGTCGTCGAAGCCGCTGGAGGCATTCCTGTTCTTGTTCGCGGGGGTGGCAAGGCGCCGGATGCGGAGATTCTCGCTCGCACCGAGGCACTCATCCAACAGGGAGTTTCCGGCATCGTGTATGGCCGCAATGTGGTTCAACACCAGAACCCCGCCGGCATGGTGGCCGCGCTGATGGCTATCGTTCACGACGGAGCAACAGCAACCGAAGCCGCAAAGTTTCTTAAGTAAAAATGAGCCATACGACTCGCATTGGAATCATTGGCGGCGGTCTCATGGGCCGCGAGGTCGCCAGCGCCCTCTCACGCTGGTTTGTTTTGGAAAATTTTCCTGTCCGCGCGGAACTCACCGCCGTCTGCGATCTGGCGGAGAAACAACGCGAGTGGTTCCGCCGGATTCCATCGGTGAAGCTTCTCACCGCCGATTATCACGAACTACTGGACAGCTCGGATGTCGATGTTGTCTATGTTGCCGTGCCGCACAATATGCACGAGACGATTTATCTCGATGTGCTCAAAGCCGGAAAAGACCTGCTCGCCGAGAAGCCGTTTGGCATCGACCTGAAAGCCGCCCGCGCAATTGCGGATGCGGCGAAATCCAGCGGTCGTTTTGTGCGTTGTAGCTCCGAGTTTCCCTTCCTGCCGGGAGCCCAGCGGGCCTATCAAATCGCCCGCGAAGGCAAGTTGGGAAAGGTTTTGGAAATCCACTCGGGATTCCACCACAGCAGCGACCTCGATCCCACCAAGCCCGCCAACTGGAAGCGTCAGGTCAAAACCTGTGGCGCGATCGGAGTGATGGGTGACCTCGGCATGCACGCCGTTCATGTGCCATTCCGCCTCGGTTGGAATCCCAAGCGCGTCTATGCGCAATTGCAGAAAATCTATCACGAGCGCCCGGATGGCAAAGGCGGCATGGCCACCTGCGACACCTGGGACAACGCAATGCTGCACACCGAAGTGGAAATCGACGGCAGCGAGGTCCCGGTTCGCTTCGAAATGAAACGCCTCGCACCGAGCGAGACGAACACATGGTTCATTGAAGTTCTCGGAACCGATGGCGGCGTGAAATTCAGCACCAAGGAGCCCAAGACGCTCTGGACATTCCAGCGCGGCAAGGAACAACTCTGGCAGAAGACCGACCTCGGTTTCAACGGCCCGTTCCCGACGATCACCGGCGGCATCTTCGAGCCAGGCTTCCCGGATTGCTTCCTGCAAATGTGGGCGGCTTACATCGCCGAACGCGCAGGAAAGCTGGATGGTCGCTTCGGGTGCGTGACTCCCGAGGAAGCGGTTCGCAGCCACGAACTCTTCGAGGCCGCGCTCAAATCCCAGGCAGCCAAAAACTCCGTTACTCTATAAATCCCCCACCCCTGTGAAAACAGCACTCATTCACGGCCAACCCTCGTGGGAGTTTTCCTCCGACACCGTGAGTGCTGCAATTACGCGGCTCGGCGGTCACTTGGCTCCAGTCACCTTTCGATGTGGCGCAATGGAGTTCTCGCCATTTTCCGTGGCCCCATGGGCAGAGGAAAAGATTGATGTTAGCACACCTTCGATCCTGAAGGCTCTGCGCGGGGATTTTTTCTGCACTCCATTCGGCGCGGATGAGAAGCCCTACCGAGGCGAGTCGCACCAACCTCATGGTGAAACGGCTAATGCCAACTGGCACTTCGAATCGCTGAAGCGCAGCAACGACGGCGTTGACTTGCACCTCTCGCTCGACACCAAAGTGCGCGCCGGGCATGTGGATAAATTCCTAAGCTTAAAAAATGGCGAGACGGCGATTTACTCCCGGCATGTGCTCAGCGGCATGAAGGGGAATATGACTTTGGGGCACCATGCGACGCTGAAATTTCCCGATGAGGAAGGCAGCGGCCATATCAGCACCAGTCGCATGGCGGGAGGATGGAATTTTCCCGGGACATTCGAGGAGCCTTCGCGCGGGGGTTACAATTCCCTGAAACCCTCCGCCACCTTCAAGCGCTTGGATCGCGTTCCACTCGCGCAGGGCGGATACACCGACCTTAGCAGATATCCCGCCCGCAGGGGATTCGAGGACATCGTGCAAATAGTCCATCAGGACCGGCCCGATTTTGCTTGGACGGCGGCGGCCTTTCCTAAGGAGGGCTATGTGTGGTTTTCGCTTAAGGATCCGCGCGTGCTGCAGAGCACGGTTTTTTGGATATCCAATGGTGGTCGTCACTACGCGCCATGGAACGGCCGACATGTGAATGTCATGGGCCTCGAGGATGTAACATCCTTTTTTTTTCTAGGCATCTCACCCGCCGAAAAGCCAAATCCCATCAGCCGCGAGGGCTTCAAAACCTCTACCATACTCGACCCCAAAAAACCGACCGTCATCAACTACATCATGGCCGTCGCTGCGATCCCGCGTGATTTTGAGCGGGTCAAAAAGATCATTCCAGACACTCATGGAGTCACCCTTGTTTCCCCCGCAGGACATCGCATTCCTGTAAAACTCGACTTAACCTTCCTCTACAAAAACTCACTATGAAACGCAGTGAAATCAACGCTCTCATCCGCTCCGCTCAATCCTGTTTTGCAGCCCACGAATGGGCCCTCCCGCCCCGCCCTCGCTGGGATGTGACCGATTTCGGTCTCGCTGATTGGCGGAATTTCGGACTCGTTCTGGTGAACCTCGCGGAGGAACCGGAATACTGCGAAAAGCTCATGTATGCGCAGAAAGGCATGACCACACCGGCTCACTGCCACCGCAAAAAAAAGGAGGACATCATCTGCCGCTGGGGGCGCCTCGCGGTTGAGGTGTGGGCAGGCGTTCCCGATGAGAGCGGGGATCGAGAATTCTCCATGCCGATCGACCACGAACCCGTGATGGTTAAATCGGGGCAGATCATAGAGCTTCCTGAGGGCTCCCGCGTGACGCTTGTGCCGGGTGTTTACCATGCCTTTTATCCCCTCAGCGAGGAGTGCATCATTGGTGAGGTTTCGACAGCGAATGACGACCTGAATGACAACTTCTTTGTGAACCCCGACATTGGCCGTTACCCAAACCTCGAGGAGGACGAGCCTGCCATTCTCCGCCTTCTGAGCGACAAGACCGCATGAGTGCCCGCAAAGGAATCCTCTCTGGCGGTAACTGGATTGTCGACAAACTGAAATTCATCGACACCTATCCACAACAGGACGCGCTCGCCAACATCCTGACCGAAACGATCGGCAATGGCGGCGCCCCCTTCAACGTGCTACTCGACCTCGCCCGCCTGCGCGCCCCCTTTCCGCTCGCAGGCATCGGCCTGATCGGCGCCGATGCCTATGGGGAATGGATTCACGGACAATGCGATACTCACGGTGTCGATCGCACCCGCATTCTCCGACACGCGACCGCACCGACCTCCTACACCGATGTGATGACCGTTCAATCCACCGGGCGCCGCACATTCTTCCATCAGCGTGGAGCCAACGCCTTCCTCGCACCCGAACATTTTTCCTTCACCGGAACGGATGCCAAAATCTTCCACCTTGGCTACCTCCTGCTCCTCGATTTGCTCGATCAACCAGATGCCGACTTCGGCACCGCCGCCGCCCGGGTGCTGCACGCGGCGCGGGATGCCGGATTCAAAACCAGCATTGATGTTGTGAGCGAGGACAGCCAGCGCTTCGCGGAGATCGTTCTTCCAGCCCTTCGCCACACGGACTATTGCATCATGAACGAGTTCGAAATTGAGCGGACGACCGGCATCCCTACCAAGCCCGACGGCCTCGTTTCCCTTTCGGCGATCGAATCCGCCTCCCGCCAACTCCTCGCCTCCGGCGTCGGCGAGTGGGTCATCGTCCACTTCCCCGAAGGCGCCTGCGCGCTCGGACATGATGGACAATTCCACATTCAAGGCAGCCTCCATGTGCCGCAGGACCGCATAATTGGCACTGTCGGCGCGGGTGACGCCTTCGCGGCCGGCGTCCTCTTCGGCTTGCACGAAGACCTCCCGATCGAAACGGCCCTCCGCTACGGAGTCGCCACCGCCGCCTCCTGCCTTTTCGGTCCCGGAACCTCGGACGGGATCCTACCAATCAAAGATTGCCTCACCATTGCCGACGAACTCGGGATGCGCGACTTGAAGACCTCATAGTTCTTACCTCACTGCGGATTGAGGAATTTGAGCGTAGTTCGGACTACAGTCCGATTTGGTTTCATTAAAAAAGACACACCCGACTCTCTGAAAATTCGGCATGAATTCCTGAAATCTCGAAAAGGCTAATTTTTCCGTCGGATAAGGGTCTCGTATTCCCCATGAGCGCCGATCCAAAACCAGATAACTGTATCCCCAGATTTTACCCCGAGAGCGCGATAATTATCAGTAACGCGGCACGACCAAGCATCATTGATTTTTTTGAACTGCAGGGATGAATGGGCGGGGTCCCTGATCCACAAGTTATACTGTTTGAGAGCCGTTTTTTGTATCGGTTCCGGAAGATTCAAGTAACACTTCCAGAATTTCTTAGTAGCCTTACTTTGCATCTGGTGGAAAGTTGGTTATGGCTCCCGAGCGGTATTCCGCCAAAGCTTCATTAACCAAATGATCCAAGGCGCCTGTAAGGACATCCTCCTCAATCTGCGCATCCCAAGCATCAGAAAACCGCTTAGAGATCCAATCAGCTATTACAAAAACATCATTACGAGGAAGTTTTTCAATAGCTCTTTCGATTTCCAGAACCGTGCTCATTTTCACATTGTAGCCAGAAACGCAAAGGGCGCCAATTTTCTTTTAGCAAAAAGGAAACGGCCAAATAACCTAAAGTTTCATCTGACTACCTTCTCCGCCCTATAAGCCCTGGCAAGCAGGGAGATCGGATGGGCGACTTCAAGAGAGCGACCGGCACGTCGGGCGCCATCCACGAGTTGGAGGTGACAACCGGGGTTGGCTGTCGCGACGGTATCGACGCCGGTTGAGAGAATATTTTTGAGTTTCCGGTCCTGAAGGTCGGCGGCCATTTCGGGTTGCGTGATGTTGTAGATTCCCGCACTCCCGCAGCACCAGGTGGATTCCGGGAGTTCCACGAGTTCGAGTCCCGGAATCGATTTTAAAACCTCGCGCGGTTGCTTGGTGATTTTCTGCCCATGGCACAGGTGACAGGCCTCGTGGTAGGTGACGCGGTGAGACGTGGCCGTTGTCTGGGGTTGGCGAATTCCGATCTCTGAGAGGAATTCGTGAATATCCTTGAGCTTCGCTGACCATTGCGCGGCTTTTTTGGAATAGGCGGCATCGCTTTCGAGGAGGCGTCCATAGGTTTTAAGATGGGAACCGCAACCGGCAGCATTCGTGATGATGGCGTCGAGATTTTCCAGATCGAAAGAATCGATCAATCGGCGCGCAAGGTCACTGGCCGTTTCCAGTTCGCCATTGTGGGCATGGAGCGAGCCGCAACAAACCTGCACCTTCGGCGTGTGGACCTCGCAGCCATTGGACAGAAGGACATCCACCGTATCGCGGTTCACATCTGAGAGGACGATGTCCTGCACGCAACCGGTGAGCATTCCAACACGGTGACGAGGCGCTGCAGGCGTTTCAACTGGGCGAATGATGTCGCACGAAAAAGTGGCTCGTGCTGTCGGAGTCTGCGTTTCCAAATTCCGAAATTTTTGTGGTAGGAGCGCATTGAGCTTCAGCGTGCGAAAAATCCACTGTGCCCCGCTGGCCTGATAGAACCAGAGTCCCCTGCCAACCAAGCGCAAGAGGCGTGGGCGAGTGAAAAGCCCTTTCAAAAGAACACTGCGAATCGCATTGCGGCGCGGATTATTTAGCGCGCCCGATTTTTCGACCTCCGAGCGAGCGACTTCAAAGAGATGTCCATACTCCACTCCGGCTGGACAAGCGGTTTCACAGGCCAGGCAGCCGAGGCAGAAATACATTTCCTCGCCGAAGGTGCGAGTCGCATCCATTTTACCATCGGCAATCGCCCGCATGAGCGAAATGCGTCCCCTCGGGCTGTTGCGCTCCATTTTTGTGGCATCGTAGGTCGGACAGGTCGGCAGACACATGCCGCAATGCATGCACTGCTGGAGAATGGAGTAGTCGAGGTCTTTGAGGCCTGCGTGGGTTGGGTGTGAGGGCGTGTCTGAACATCCAACATTCAACATAGAACTTCCAACATCCAATGAAGTGGGGCGGGGATTTTGAGTTGTATGGACCTCTGATTCTTTTGCGAGACTCATGGAGTGTTAATGTTGGGCGTTGGATGTTCGCTGAGCGTTTTTGCGGGCGGTAAGGATGCTTTGACGGAAGATACGAATCAGTTGATCGGCTTCATCAATCAAAGGTTCCAGTCGTTCTGGCTTGGCGACAAGGGGAACTCGTTGAATCAAACGCAGCCATCTCCATGTCTCGCGCATTTCCTTCACGCAGATCTTCATTTTATGAATAAAATCATTCGCAGACTCGGCATCCTCGGCCTCACCATGGTTCGCATAAGGAGACGTTCCGGCGCGCAACAGTTGATGTCCAACATGGCGCTCCGCCTCGCCAGTTTTCATTTTTGCAGAGAGCCGAACAATCCGTGCAGAAAACTCCAACAGTCTCTCCTCCAGATCAAATTTCCTACCACTCTGAGACGCCGATTGATTTGCCGTATTCATCAAGCAAGAAAGTTGGTCATTTCGATTTGGGAGTTCGATGTTGGATGTTGGATTTCCAACGCCTCAAGCGTTGAAGATTTTCCCCGGATTGAGTATTCCTGCCGGATCGAAAGCGGTTTTCATGCGGCGCATGATCTCGAGGTTCAGGTCGCTTGTGGCGGCTTTGAGGAATTCTTTTTTAGCAAGGCCGACTCCGTGTTCGCCGGTGATGGTGCCTCCGAGGGAGACGGCGAAATCGAAGATCTCTTTCATCGCGAGTTCGACGCGGTGCATTTCCTCTAGGTTGCGCTCGTTGGTGAGGAAAGTCGGGTGCAGGTTGCCGTCGCCCATGTGGCCGAAGGTTCCTATTTTGAGATTGTGACGCTGACCGGTCTCTTGAATGAAGCGGATCATTTTCGCCAACTCGCTACGGGGAACCGTGGCATCCTCGAGGATGGTCGTCGGCGCGACGCGGGCGAGCGAGGAAAATGCGGCGCGGCGTGCTGTGGCCAAGGCTGCAGCTTGTTCAGCTGTTTCGGCGACTTGCACAGAGGTCGCCCCATGCTGGCGGGCGAGTTCGGCCATGCGGTCCGCCTCCTCGGCGACTGCGGCAGGGTGACCATCTGTCTCAATCAACAAAATCGCCGCCGCATCGCGGGGAAGGCCAACCTTGGCAAAATCTTCCACGCAATTGATCGTCACCGCATCGAGGAACTCCAGAGTGCAAGGAATGATCTTTGCGGCAATGATGGCCGACACCGTCTCAGCAGCGCTCTCCATCGTTGCAAAGACAGCCATGAGCGTGCGCCTAGCGGCGGGTTTTGGAATAAGTTTGAGCAGGACCTTGGTGACAATGCCGAGAGTGCCCTCGGAGCCGATAAAGAGGTCCCGGAGCGAGTATCCGGCAACATCCTTCACGCATTTGTTGCCTGTGAAAACAACCTCTCCCGAGGCCAGCACGACTTCCAGGCCCATCACATAATCCTTCGTCACGCCATACTTCAGCCCGCGCAGTCCGCCGGAGTTTTCCGCGACATTACCGCCGATCGTAGAAATCTTCATCGAGCCCGGGTCCGGGGGATAGAACAGCCCGGCTTTTTCGGCAACCGTAGCCACGTCGAGCGTTATGGCGCCTGCCTCAGCGAGCAGAGTGAGGTTTTTTTCATCTACCTCCAGAATACGGTTCATTTTCGAGAGGCACAGAACCACGCTTCCCTCCACAGGAATACTTCCACCGCTCAATCCCGTGCCCGAACCGCGCGTGACCACTGGCACTCTGCAATCCCCCGCCATCTTCACCAGTCCAGCCACCTCCTCCGTGCTGGTCGGAAAAAGCACGAGATCTGGCATGGTCTGAAATGTCGCCGTGCCATCAAACGAATAGGGAATAAGGTCTTCTTTCTCCTCAAGGCGTGCTATATGAGGAAACTGAGCTGCTGCCAAAGACTTGAATTTTGCAGTCATGAAATTGAAAAAGAGACTATCTTAACGATCAAAATAATAACAAACAACAATGTTCGCTCAAGAAAGACATAACTCGATTCGAAAAATTGTGAGGGAAAAGCAGCGCCTCAGCTTTGCGGAACTCCAAAATCTGTTTCGCGTCTCACCAGCCACACTGCGAAGGGATTTGAGCGAACTCGAGCGGGCGGGCGATCTGATCCGAGTGCATGGAGGCGTGCTTGATCCCCTATATGCCCGCGCAGAAATTTCATTCGATGAGCGCCAGCAGCGCCACAACACAGAAAAGAAATCTATCGCCACCAAGGCGAATGAACTTATCCCTGCTGGCTCCAGCGTTTTTGTTGATGCTGGGTCGACCTGTCTGGAAGCCGGTAAAATCCTCATGCACCGCGCGGACATCCGCTTGATCACCCACTCCGTCACTCTGGTCGCTGCATGCTCCCACGCGGAAGCCAGCATTATCTGCATCGGAGGAGAATTGCGCAAAGTCAGCGGAGCCCTCGTCGGAGGACCGGCCCTGAACGCCTTCGCCAATCTTCAATTCGACTTCGCATTGATCGGTGCCACAGGACTGAATTCCGAAGGCTGTTGGACCACAGAGTTGACCGAAAGCGAGATCAAAAAAAACATCATCGCCCGCGCCAAGCGCCGAATCATTCTTGCCGACCAAAGCAAATGGCAGGCGCCCAGCACCGTGTTGTTTTCAGCATGGGATCACATCAACGACTGCATAGTCGACCTTCTGCCGACAGAAGCCACACTGGCTATCCAAAAAAGCGTGGCTATCCATCAAAGCCGAAGTTAGGCAGCACGAGCGCCTGCGATTGATCCTGAAAAATCGTGACTCCTATTGAGGCGGTTATTTTGCCACCCGCTCCAGTTTGGTGACGCGGCCACCGGTGATCCATTCGACGACATAGATATTCCCCTTCGCGTCAGCAGTTGCGGAGTGAGGGCTGTTGAATTTGCCCTCTTGAACCCACTCGCGGTTGTTGGGCCACCCTTGCAGGCTATCGGCTCCAGACTGAAAGCCGAGCCGACCGATAAGACGGTCGCCAGCATCAAGAACCGTAATTCCAGCAACCAATTCCGGCACGATCAGTTTGTCTCCCATGCGGGCGCTGACATCCGGGCTGTGCAGGAAATCCGCGCCGAAGCTTCGGCAATAGGTTCCATCCATACCATAGACTTGAAAACGACTGTTCCCACGGTCGGCGATATAGAACTCGGCCTCGGAGCGACGGGTATCGAGCGCTAATCCATGCGGGCAGTTGAATCGACCGGCCCCTTCCGAACCATCGAGCGTTCCCAGATAGGTGCCACAGCGGTCAAAGCGGTGAACAAGATGCGAACCGTAGCCGTCGGCAACCCAGATGTCGCCATTGCCACCAAATCGCTCCTCTGCAACAGCCGCCCATGTGGGAATGTAATTTCCGCTGGCGTATTCGGGATGTGGCGGTTGGGGTAGACTCATCAAAACTTTTCCATCGAGGGTTGTTTTGACGACGGATTTGGTGTGCTCATCGACAAGCCAGAGAAGCTCGCGACCACCTTCCTCCACCAGAGTCAATCCATGGGCACCTGGAAAATTGCCCCATTTTTTCAGAAGGACTCCATCAGGCGAATAGAAGAGCACAGCAGGATCAGCCTGATGGAAAATGACGACCTCCCCATTTTTCAGGACAGTAACGCCATGGGTGCGGCCGTTTGTCTTTCCAAGTGGCGATTCGGGGATCGTAATCCAGTTTTCGATCCAGCGGTATTCGTTTGATTCGATTTTGAGACTCATAGATATGGTTCGATGGCGGAAGCGCGGTTTAGCACTTCCGCCATGAAATCAAAGAATCAATGCATCCGCTTGCGGTTGATCTCGCGATACCTTGCCTTCTCCGGGTAGATCTTCGTTGGATCGGCATAGTTGTTGCCCGCCTTGTCTTTGCCTCTGGCGAGGTAGATGTGGTGGTAATTCTCGACTTCGGGATTCAACTTCACATTGGTTCCCATGAATCGCATCGTGTAGCCGCATCGGCGGATATCGCTCGTGTTGGGATCGCTGCCGTGCATCAGGCGGGCATCGTGTAGGCTGCACTGGCCCGCCTCCAGAATGCAAGGCACCGCGAGTTCCTCCCGCCGTTGCACGGGATCGATCTCCAGATGGAAAACATTTTTTGCCGTATCGACATCCACATAGTCCGAAAACCCTTTTTGCCCTTCGGCATGGGTCCGTGGAATGACCTTCATGCATCCATTCACCAGAGTGGAGGGATCCACCGCCAGCCACACGGTGACGATATCGGTTGGAGCCTTTTCGTCATCGCTCCAAGCAACCATTGATTTCCAGTAGGCCGAATCCTCGTGCCAAGGCACGCGCTTGCCGTCGCCCTTCGGCTTGCAAATGAAATGCGTCGAGAAAAGGGCAATATCGGAACCGATGATCGGCTCGACAAGGTCAAGAACAGCATCCGACATGGCCCAGCGGAAAAGTTCGGTGTCCATGAAGTGCGGGACATCCATGGATTCCGGACGGACATCCGGCGGAAGGTTGGCGATCTTTTCCTCAAAGTGCGCCCTCAAGGCGTCGAATTCGCTCTGTGAAAACACAGGCTCCTTTGGAAGCAGATATCCTTCGCGACTGAATTTCTCAACCTGTTCAGTGGTCAACCGGGGTTTGGTGTAGGTGTTGCTCATAAGGCCGTCAAATATAGGCAACCCCAGACAGCGCGTCTTCCTTTGAGAAAAGATTATTTTATGTTATAGAAATATTTTTATGAAGCGCTTTTTTTGGTCCAAGCTTGTTCAAAAAGGAGAATCGTTTCACATTGTGAGGGCGGCATTGGATGGCAGAGATGCCGCTCCTTCCCATAAACAGGACTTCTCTGAGGTTTTTTGGATCGAACAGGGGCAGACCCTCCACAAGGTGAATGGCAGAGAATCACTGCTGGAGACAGGCGACATGGTCTTTGTGCGCTCGACGGATTCCCACTCACTGGCCTCTACATCGCGGCAAGGATTCGTCATTGTGAACATCGCCTTCCCCCAATCCACCCTCGATTTCATCAAGGCGCGTTATTTTCCTTCAGAAACGAGGTGGTTTTGGAGGAGGGGTCCGCTACCGGAGACAACCCGGCTCTCCCCTTCCCGTCTGGAATGGCTTGGATATTGGGTTGGTCGCCTCGATGCGAGCCGACGGGACCAGTGCGATATCGACATTTTCCTGCTCGAACTTTTCCGGGAACTCCGGAACGACCAGAAATCCCAAAACCTGCAGCGCGGGCCGGATTGGCTCGTCCGCGGCCTCAGCCAACTGAAGAACCCCGGGATTTTTACAGGCGGAACAGAGGCGCTTGCCCGAAGCTGCGGACGAACCTCCCAGCATGTGAATGCCAGCCTCCAACGCTTCCACGGCATCACCGCCACAGAAGCCGTCAATGCCGCCCGCATGGAATTCGCCTCCAGGGAACTACGCACAGGCACCAAGAAAATCCTCGAAATCTGTTTTGATTGCGGATTCGAAAACCTCTCCCACTTTTACCGGATATTCAAAGCAGCCACGGGCACGACACCCCGCGCCTACCGCGAGAATCATCAGCTTCTCATCCGGTGAAGACTTTTACACCTGTATTTTGGCAATCACGCTGCGCCATATGCACAACTGCGAAACAACCCACCCAGAGAATGTGACATCACAGAAACAGAGGTGTTAAACACCCTCGCTATCCACCCCTATTCTTATCGTCGTAAAGCCCTTCCCTGAGCTTGCGGAATTCTTCCAATCCGACGCCTCGTCAATGCGACGGCTTCTCTAAAGGTCCGGTGGACGAGGCCCTCCGGGTTGCCTCCGAAATGCGAGCGGGGATAGACCTGTGTATGCAAGAAAGCGGGTGCAAAAATAGCGGTCCGTTTGAAACCCGCACTGGCTTGCGATCGCTTTCAGCGGAAGCCGGGAATGCCTCAACAAGTCCTTGGCGCGGTCGAGTCGTAATCTTGCGAGGTATTGCGTCATGGAAATTCCCTCCAACCTTTGAAAGAGGTGGCGCAGGTAGTCCTCGCTCACACCAGCGTGTCCAGCCACTTCAGCAACGCAGTGAATCGAACCGAAGTGCTCCTGCATGAATTGTCGCGCATTCTGAACAAAGACCTTTTGCGGATTCGAAATACGGATTTCGCTTTCCGAGATCGCGCAAAGCCGCAAGAGAAGCGCCGTGACACGGAGGTCCAGGATGCATGATGTGGGAGAACCGGACATTGGAATAGCCCGCGACAGAGACCAAAACTCTTCACCGATCGAGGGGTCTGAAAGATGCGCGAAGCAATCAGCCGGCGGAAAGAGATCGGCCGCTTTCGAAGGAACCTTCAGATGAATGCAAACATCCGCTCCAGGGCGCAAAGGAGTTTGATCATGAGGAACTCGCGCGGAGTAAAGGACCACACTCCTGTCGGAGTAGAAGATTTCCGTTCCGTCCTCGAGGCATGATATCCCCTCCCCTGACGGATGGTAAACGAGTTCCATGACCTCATGCTCGTGCATAGGGCAACGGCGCAGAGTCATCTCTTGAGACCAACCGCAAACAAATGTGGCGGGCTTGCGGAGAAGAATGGTGCTGAGTTTTTGAAAGGAATTCGGCAATGCTGGGAAATAAAAAGTAGCACTTCATTTGTTCGTTAAATTGCCCCAATCGGCAAATCCAAAAAACCGAAAAGTGGAATAAATAGCCTATTTGTTCATTTGAAGCCTGCCAATGAGCCGCCTAAACAGGATGCCGTGAACACACCAATCCCAGCCGTCGTTTTTAGCGAACCGAACAAAGTGACCCTCGCCACCGTGCAGCGGAATGAGTGCGGTCCCACAGAGGTTGTCATCCGCACCCATTACTCGATCATCTCGCCGGGAACGGAACTCCGCATGCTCGCTGGGCACTATGGCGCGGCGGAAAAGTTTCCCTATGTGCCGGGCTACACCTCGGTCGGAGAAATCATCGAGGTCGGCAGCGAGGCGAAAGGTTGGCGTGTCGGCGATCTGGTGAGCGCAAGAAACACCCGTCCACTTGCGAATATGAGGACACTTTACGGAGCGCACAGCGCAGAGCAGGTGGCCTCTACGAATGATACCGACCGTCCCGCATTGCTGCCAGCCGGCGCAGACCCGCTGGATTACATTTTCACGGAGCTTGCCGCCATTCCCCTGCGCGGCGTCGAAGCGGCCATGCCCAAACCAGGCGAGACCGCGATCGTCATCGGGCAGGGCCTCATCGGATCGCTTTCGGCAAAATGGCTTTTACTGTCAGGGTGCCGGGTGGCCGTGGTGGACATGGAGGAATCCCGCCTTGAGCGTGCCCTCAGGAATGGAGCCGCCCTCGCCGTCTCCGCCGCCGACAAGAATCTCAAAGAGCGTCTCGGAGTTTTCACCAATGGTGGCGCGGACATCGTCGTCGAGGCATCGGGTTCCTCGCCCGGAGTCGAACTTGCGCGTTCCCTGCTTCGCCGCAAGCCGCAGAACTATTCCGCCGACTACACCGTCGAGCCGATTCATTTCTACGGAGGCGACTGGCCCCGGCTGATCTTTCAAGCAAACTACCTCGAACCCGTTTCCTGGAATCCAGACCACACGGCCCCAGGAGAGGGATCCATCATCATCACCCCGCGCGATCGGGGAATGGAGGAACGCCAGCGCGTGATCGAGCATATCCGGGCGGGGCGTTTCAAGTCCTCCGATTTTCTAGATGCCGTGCTTCCCTACACGGATGCGCCGGACGCCTATGCAGGCCTCAAGGAGCGACGCTTGTTCTCGGCCGTGCTTGACTGGAAAGGAGCAACGAAATGAGTTCCCCGATGCGCGCCGTCATCATTGGATGCGGAACCGGCGGTCAAGGCCGGGCTGGACGCCACTCTATAGCCTATGCCCATGCCCTGAGCATGAAACGCAGCGGTGGTCTCGTGCATCTTGCCGCCGCCGCCACACGCACTCCGAGGAATGCCGAAGCTTTTGCCAGCGAGTTTCCGGGAACCACGATGTATTCCGACTACGGGGAAATGCTCACCGCCGAGGCTCCTGATTTCGTGAGTGTCTGCGCCTTTCCGCCTGAGCGTGAGGAAATGGTGATGGCGGCCATCGCGGTAGGCGCCAACATCATCCTTGCGGAGAAACCCTTCGCGCTCAATGCGGCATCCGCCCACAGAATGCTTGATGCTGCCGAATCTGCCGGAGCCCGCATTTTTGTGAACTTTCAGCGTCGCTATGGAGCTCCTTTTGCAGCGGCCTACGACGCGATCCATTCCGGAATGATCGGTAGACTCAGCTCCGTTCACGTCGTTCACCCCGGCACGGGATTCATCAATTTCGGCCCCCACCTTCTGGATACCGCCGCAGGATGGCTCGCGCCACGCACTCCGGTGAGAGCGTTCGCCGCGATCCAATGGTCCGACTCCGAAAAATACCAAGGAGTCGCCATTGAAAAACAACTGTTGGGGACTGTTCATTTCGATGACGGAGCCAGATTGGTTGTGGAATCCGGCGAGCACACGCCATCTCTTTCCACGATTCTGAGAGCAGACGGCGATCAGGGATTCCTCGAACTCGTCCTTTCTCCTGAAGAAGGCGACATAGGGACATTGCGCGGATTCTCAGCAAAATCAGGCGCAATCAAATGTCCTGTCGTCGATGAAAACTTCCATCACGGAACAATCGAAACAAACCTCTATTTCGACAGATTGTTCATGGATATCCTTGCACACCACAAGGCAGGCGATCCCTCGCGCGTGGAAGCAAAAATCGCGCTGCAAGGTATCGAGATGCTGGAAAAATGGACCATCTCAGCGAAGGATAAACTCATCGTGGGCTGGTAGTCCTCTTGGCGGTTCAACTCAAGCCGCACTCGGCAACTCGGGAATGAAGGTGTAGCTCGGGTCCTCGCGTTGCTTCTTGAGAACGGGAATAATCTCGCGCCAGGTTGTCCAGAGGCCGTGCGGGGCCGGTGGCAGGTCGTGCGCGATCGCTTTTCGCAACGCCGGGAGATTGTAGAACG
>JBIIPZ010000051.1:0-17241 GCA_044342325.1 Terrimicrobiaceae bacterium | reverse complement strand
GGGTCTGACCTTGCGGGTGAAGCCAATGGCGCACGCTTCCTGAGCGCGTGGCTTTGCTCAAGCATTCGAAGGCCGTTTTTGCCGAGGAGGGCTACCATAGGGGTCAGGCATTAATTATTGATATTTGATGGCGCTTAACGCGCCTTTGAATCCATCAAGTGCAAGAATTGGCCTCGCATTTTGACGCACTGGGTTTGGCGGAGTTGCCAGAGTGTCATTGCTATCAGTTGCGATGCCGACGAGGACGTCGGCGTTCCGGCCGGGTCAGGCAACATTTCTTTTCATTTTGCCTTGGATGGAAGTTTGCTAATTCAAGTCGAGGAGGACCTGCCTCTGGGAAGAAAGACGCACAAGCCCAGCGCCACAGCCCAGCCAGCGAGGGATATCCAAACGCAGATGTTATACCACCAGGGTTGTCGGAATTCGAAGGTGACGCCTGCTTGGCCGGTCGTTTGAACGGCCGAGAAAGCCAGCATGGCACAGTGGATCTTGCCTTCCTCTGCGCCTTCGCGTGCTGTCCAATCTGGATGCCATGCCTCGTTGAAAACCAACCAACCGCTTTCGCTCGTCGGTTCGAGCTCCACCATCTGATATGAGCTGCCCTGTTGCCTCGGCACCCGTGCGAATGCCCTGCCTTCATCGAGCACCTTGCCCTCGGAGGCGGCGATGCGGCCTTCGATGACCTTGCCACGCAGGCCCGGCTCATCGACGGCGAGGCCGCTGGTTTGGATCATGGCCAAATTGTGCTCAGCCCCGCCGATCGCCGCGATGGCCGTCTCGGGTCCATCGGTGCCGGTTTGCAAAAAATCTTTCGCCAAAAATCCAAAGCCGAGGGGATTCCCCACCCCCAGCAGCGCCATGTTTTCGTTTTCAAAAACCACGGGAAAAATCCCGCGCAGTTTTGCCTGCATGTCAGGCTTGGTGTCGGGGTCGGTTTTATCGACCAGCAGATAGGCGACACCCGCCACGCGGAAGTAGGTCGCCATGCGCTCGTCGTTCAAAAACGCCGAAGCCTGCAAAATGGCCGCTCCGCGTTGGTGCAGGTAGCTGTTGAAAGCCTCCGCCGCCAGCGCCACGGCACCAATCAGGCACACCGAGCCGGTGACCTGGTAGAAATCGAAAGGCGCACGGATGTTTCGATAGATCGGCAGGAACTCAAGCAGGCGGAAACCGGGCACCAGCGAATAGACGAGCGAAAATCCAATCGCAGCCAGACGCCAAGGCGTTGATCCCTGCGGCACCAGGCGGAAGATGATCCACACCTGAACGACCAGCAAAAACCACGCCACCGCCGGAGTGAAGTCCGCCGCCCCCATCGACATCCGCAAAAACTCGAAATGCCCGCCCAGCACGCTGCGGGGGCCGAATGAGAGCCAGAACGCACTCAGCGTGAGAGCCAGCAACAATCGGGCCTTGCCTCCCAGCTCTCCCCCATGAAGCACACCCAGAAAAAGAGCGACAGCGATCACGGCGGCGGTCGCCCAGGAGGTTCCCCCGTTAAGAGTAGTGGGTGCGAAGCCGGGATCCATTCCGGCAATGAGCCAGCCACCGCGATCCAGCCAACTCAGAGCGCTCATTGTGCTGAAGGCTTGCTGCCAGCCCTCAAAGGGCCCGAATTCAAACATGGCCACAAAACCCGCCTCGCGCAGCGCGGGAAGGTTTGGCAGCACAGCCAGCACGCAAACGATGCCCGCCGCCAAAGCCCAGATGCGCCATCCGGGCCGGTCCGCCCGCGCACGACCGAAAAACTCCACCGCCGCAAACACCCCGAGCACTGGCAGGGCCATGAGACCGGTTTTTCCATACGCCAGCGCCAGCAGGGAAAAACAAACGCCAAAAACCATTTTATCCCGCTCACAAGCGTCGGTTTCGGCGTCTCGACCACCAGATGAAAATGATTACCCATCATACAATAGGCATGAACCTCCCAAACCGCACGCTCGCACGCCTCCCCGAGCGTCCATAAAAATCCCCGCCGGTTCCTCATCATCAAGGAAAAAGCCTCCTTCCCGTCCCCTCAGCTCATCACATGGTAAATCGCCCCAGCGTATTCGATTCGCACTTGTATTATCATCCAACGAATTTTTCAAATTGCTTAGAATGCGTCAATACGCGGGACTGATCCTTTTTTCTCACGCCTTACCTTTTCATTTTCGTTGTCCATACCAAACCAATCGCAATTTTTCCGGAATAAAAGGTAGACGCATCAATAAAAACAAAAGGCAGACCATAAACCAAGCAACGAGACATCCAGTTGCACAAAAATTATAATACCACGGGGGAGTGAAAATGAATTGGACATCTACTGGATTTGAAACATGCACGGACATTAAGGCGCCGACTGCGCGACATACAGGCAAAGGTTCATTTCCTTGGTAGGCTTTCCAATCGGGGTGGTAGGCTTCTGACACAACGATGGCTCGTGGCGTGCTTTCCGTTTCGAGACCGGTAACAGTAAAGGAGTGGTAATTTGTATTTCTTGGTTCTTTGAGTGAAAGCTTTTTAAGTTCAGATGTTTTTTCCAACGTTACTCGGTTGGGAATATCTTGGCGCCCTTGGAGATCTATTTTTCCGACGCTGTTGCCTGTAAATCCTTCGATTGTTATAAGTCCGCCTCTTCCGAGCAAAAGAACAGAGCCAGGATTTTTAAAAATATCATTTTCAGCGCTGACTATATTTTTTGCTTCATAGGCAGGGTAGAGGCTCGATGAATTTTCCAGAATGCTGAAACTATCATTTTCAAAAACTGTTGGGAATAATTGTTTAAATCCATTTTGATACGCTGGAGGCGTGTCTGGGTCATTCCGGTCAATCAACACATAGGATATTCCAAACAAATCAAAATAAGCCTTTGCTGTCTGGGAAGAAAGCATTGAACCGCTTTCCATGTAGCGAATCCATCGGAGTTGCAAGTGTCTTCCAAGAGCTTCACTTGATAGACTTCTTCCCGATTCATTAGGCGTTGTTAAATAAAAATATCTCCCGGATAAAGCATGAACTCTACCATCAATTTGAGCATTTTTTAGAAAAACTTGCGCCTCCGCATAATCGGTGAAAGTTTTTTTCGGCAAGCCTTCAATAAAGAATGCTTTATGCAAAAAACAAATGTCTAATAATAATGCTAAAATGATAACTATTACTGCTACACATTTTTTCAGTTTGTTAATTTGGATATTTGCAAGGATCGACCAACCTGCTCCTGATGCAAGAACCGCACTGAGTGCGCCAAAAGCAGTCCACACTGAACTCGGCGCACGAATATCTCGATAAAATGGCAATAACTCAAGAACTTTGAACCCAGGAACCAAATAATAAATTCCGATAAAAAGAATTCCAATACCAATCTGTATAGGAGTTTTACCCGATATCAGTAAGATCATTAATCCTTGAGCAATAAAAACGAGCCAAAGGATCGCGATTGTAAAATCAGAGCAAGCCATACTGGAATTTAGATAAGCAAAGTGGCCCTCAATAATTGAGCGTGGTCCGGATGCCAACCATGTTGCAAGAAGTAGTAAAACAGTAAAGCAGCGAAGGGCACCCCAGGCGGGCAATGTAGCCCAATCATTTCGTATGCGCCTGATGGTGAGAGGTAATAAAATTCCAGCAAGCACAACTGGACCAAGATAAAATTCTATGGATGTATGTCGAATGCCGCACAAAGAAGGAATGGCTGTGCCAGAGGTTAGAAGATTGCCCCAGTCGATCCATGTAACTGCGGAAAAAAATGAGAAATTTTGTTGCCACCCGTGGAACGGTTCCAATTCAAAAAGTGCAAGGAACTTACTTTCTCTATAAGCAGGTATAAGCGGAAATAATGCCAGTGGAATTGTTAAAATAAAAGCCCTTAGAATACAATATTTTAGATTTTGCCTTGAATCAGAATCAATCGAAACAAAACGCCACAATAAAAAAAGGCCCATAGCGGGCAGAAAAAGTAGAAAAATTTTAAAATAGCAAACCAACATCCCAGAGATGGAAAGAGCCAGCAGCATGGAGTTTCTCCAAGATTTAACTTTTTCGCAGCGTAAAAGCGCCAGATATAGTAATGGCCCCCAAATCATGCAGGCCGCTGTGCTTAAATGCTCCAGCATTGCTATTCTCATAACAAGCTGCGCGGAAGTTAAATATAGTATTCCAGATAAAAAAGCGATTTTATTTGAACCAAAAATTTTTCGAGCGAGGCAAAACATTGTCAAGCCAGAAAAGAACATTATTATTAAGCCGATTGATTTAAATACAAAAATAGGGGTAATCCATGCGCTAAGTAATACAGCTGAGGCAACTAAAACTACAATCTGAAAAATGCTTACGCCAAATAACGCATAACTATGACCAAAAATGTAGCTAGGAGTCCACCATGGCCAGGTTTTAACCGATTTTAGTGCGGTAAAATACTCTCCCGATCTGGCTGTGCCTCCATACATTTCTTCAAAAGATGGAGTCGTCTTCAGCCATGCGAAACCAATGGCAGAGCAAAATAGTAATGAAAAAATAATGAATATCTTTAAAAAAATATCTTTTCTAAAGATATTTTTAATAATGTTTTTCTTATCCATAAAAAATGAGATCGTGTCTTTGGATGGAGTCCAACCAGCATCCTAACTTTAGGAGAGCCCCGCTCTATCCACTTGAGCTGTGGTGAGATAATTTTTTGCGCAGCATTGAGGAAATTTTGTGCCTTATGCAGAGGAATCCATAGCACTCTCATCGGGGTATGTCATGCTGGTTTTTCAATTCGCGTTCGCTTTAAAAAACCGGAAAAGGACGTGGCTGCTGATGAATCCGAGAAGATGCCTGTTTCTTGCGCAATGTTTGTAAAGGTTAATAAAGAGAGGTTCTGCTGGTCGAGTGCGATCAAAAATTTGCGCGGAATTGGAAATCACGCGGTCAGGTGCATAGGCGATGATGTAGGTGATTTGGCGTTTTTGTAGGAGTCCAGGATGCCAGGAAGGCTTTGGTATGAACTGCCTCCGATGCATGGCTCTCCGCTTCACCAGAAGAATGCAGGAGAGAACTACCATGGCGCGAGCATGCCCCAGCGGCCAGCATGACCACATTGGAAAACATGTAGCCCCAAGCCATCGCCAGACTCGTTCCTTGGAGAAAATTCGGCGACCACCACGGCAGGCCCCGCATGCTTTCCACGCCACGAAAAAAATCTCCCGCCTTCGCGAAGTTCGCGAGCAGTTCTTGATCCGAGACCGGTATTCGCAGCCAGCAAAAAACGGCAACAGCAACGAGACTCACCACGAGGCCCGCCGCACAAAAACTTTTCCATTTTCCCATCACGATCCCACGCTTCTACAGCCGATCCTCGCATCCGCCAAGCGCGGCGGGAGCAATTTCCTATCGCAAGCTATTTGCATTTTTTTCTTTGACTCTTGCAACACGCTTGCATAAACAGCGCGCTTCCATTTTATGAAAAAACCACTCCACACCGCACTCGCCCTCCTCGCAATGGCCCCGCTTGCCGGAGCCCACGGCATCGCCCATAACCACCGCGAAACCCAAACCGAGATCAACCAGGCGCTGGATACCGGCACACAGCCGCTTACGGGTCACGAAGGCCACTCGCATGCGCAAGCCTCCCCGAGCGGCAAAAATTTCAAAGCCCCCGCGCTGGAGACTGACAACCGCATCTGGGGAGCCAGCATCTCGACGGGATGGGAAAGCCGCCACATCCACTATGGTGTGAACGAAACCGGCAACGGCGGCGCCTACACCAATGAGGTGGGCGTTTGGATCAATGACTTCACTCTGAGCGTCTGGAACGGCTTTGGCACTTCGAGCGACTTCGAGGAGTGGGATTTCACCGCCGGCTACAATTTCGATCTCGGGGCGGTGTTTTTGATTCCCGGTTATAATTTGAGGTATTTGCCCGACGAAACGTCGGAAGGCGAATCACACGAAGGCGAGGCACACGAAGAGGAGGAAGGACACGAGGAGGAGGGCCATGCCGATCACGCCCACAAAACCTACGGTAACGAACTCTTCGTCGTCCTGGGCACAAACAAGATTCCCTATGTCACCCCGAGCGCCGCTTTCATCTGGGATCTCAACAACACGCCCGGCGCGTTTTTGGAGTTCCGTCTCGATGGTGAAATCCCAGTTTACAAAGACATCGTCACCCTCGAACCCTACGCCCTCCTCGGCGTGAACCTCGGCTACAACACGCGCTCCTACTACGGCTGGAACAACTTCCAGTTCGGCATCGAGGCAAACTGGCAAATCAACAAGATCATCTCCGTGTTTGCCGGCATCAACTACAGCGTCGCTATGACCGCGCTGCAGGACATCGACCAAGGCAACGAAGTCTGGGCCAATGTCGGCCTGAGCTTCACCTACTGAGAAAACTAAACGGCCTCGCTCGCCATTTCGCCCGGCGGGCGACGGCCTTCCTACTGCGGGAAACTCAAACCCAAAGCCTGCGGTCGAGGGTGCGGTATTGGATGGCTTCGCCGATGTGGTCCGGGGTAATGCGGTCGCTGGACGCCAGATCAGCGATGGTGCGGGAGACTTTGAGAATGCGGTCGTAAGCACGGGCGCTGAGGTGGAGATCCTCCATGGCATGGCGGAGCATTTCGAGGGAGGTGTCGTCGAGGGGGCAGAATTTTTTGATCTGACTGTGCGACATCCGGGCATTGGAGGCGGTTTTTCTCTCACCATTGAACCGGTTTTTTTGGACACCACGCGCCTGAAGAACGCGATTGAGGATGTCTGCGGAAGGCTCGGCGGAGCCGCCACCAGAGAGCTCCTTGAAAGCCACGGCGGGCGCTTCGACATGAATATCGATGCGGTCGAGGAGCGGGCCGGAGATGCGGTTGCGGTAGCGCTCGATCTGGACGCTGGAGCAGCGGCACTCACGCTGCGGATCACCGTGGAATCCGCACGGACAGGGATTCATTGCAGCGATGAGAATAAATTCGGCGGGGAATGTCATGGTTCCGGCGGCGCGGGAAATAGTGACCTTGCCGTCCTCGATCGGTTGGCGCATGACCTCGAGCGTGGAGCGTTTGAATTCCGGTAATTCATCGAGGAAGAGGACGCCGTTGTGGGCGATGCTGACCTCGCCCGGCGTAGGATTGGCCGATCCACCGAGGAGCCCGATATCACTGATGGTATGATGCGGCGAGCGAAAGGGGCGTTTCGAAACGAAGGCATTCGACTCATCGAGCAGGCCACAAATGCTGTGGATCTTCGTGGTTTCAATCGCCTCATCGAGAGTCATGGGTGGAATGATCGTCGGAATGCGCTTCGCCAGCATGCTCTTGCCCGAGCCGGGAGGACCGATGAGCAGGAGATTGTGTCCGCCAGCCATGGCGACCTCGATGGCGCGCTTGACCTGGTGTTGGCCCTTCACCTCGGAAAAATCAACATCATCTGAGGAACCGGCGGTGAGCCGCTCGGCGGCACTTCCACGCACCGGAGTGAGTTCCTTTTTTCGGGAGAGAAATTCGTAGGCTTCGCGAAGATTTTTGACGCCATAGACCTCGATGCCCTCGACAATGGCAGCCTCAGCGGCATTCGCTGCGGGGAGGATCACGGCTTTCATTCCCTGATCGCGGGCGGCAACGGCAATGGGAAGGGCGCCTTTGATCGGACGGATTTCGCCAGTGAGTGCGAGTTCGCCAATGACGAAGCAGCGCTCGAGCCGGGGAAGTTCAGCACGTTCGGCTGCGGCGACCATGCCGACGGCGATGGGCAGATCAAAACTCGGACCTTCTTTTTTGATGTCAGCCGGAGCGAGATTGATGGTCGTCCGCTCGCGAGGCCAGCGGAAGCCGCTGTTTGAAATGGCTGTGGTGACGCGATCCTTGCTCTCGCGCACGGCGGCGTCGGGAAGGCCAACGACGATTACCACCGGGTTGCCCGAACCGGTATTGACCTCCACCTCCACCTGGATGGCTTCGACTCCCTGCAACGCGGCTGAGAACACGCGAGTAAGCATGCGGGGGGATGTATCAGAGTGCGGGGTGGTTTGTCCAAGCCGGGATTGCTATTTCCGAAGGATGGCGATGAATGCTAAGAGAAGCAGATGTCGAATCCCTACGAATCCCGGCGATTGGTCGATGAGTATCTGTTTTTCCACTACGCCACATTTGCTGAGGCGGCGGGAACCCTTCCTGTTCCAAGCGAGGCATGGAACTTCCCCCGGCGGGTGGTCTCGGAGTTGCTCGACATCTCCGCGCCGATTGGCGATGCACTCGATGTGGGCTGCGCGGTGGGAGCGTCGTCCTTCGAACTGGCTCGATCGATCCCCAAGGTGACGGGCATTGATTTTTCCGTAGCCTTCATCAGCGCGGCGGAGGAATTGAAAAACCAAGGTTCCCTCGAGGCCTCTGTCGCCTTCGAAGGCAAGCGGGTGCAGAAATTCATCGCCCATGTTCCAAAGGAGGTCGATTGCACGCGGGTGGAATTTGAAACGGGGGATGCCATGAACCTGCGAAGCGACCTCGGTGTTTTCGATGTGGTGCTGGCGGCGAACCTCATCTGCCGTCTGCCCGAGCCGCTGCGCTTCATTGAGCGCTTGGCAGATCTTGTGAAGCCGGGTGGCCAACTGCTACTCGCGACCCCATTTTCCTGGCTGCCGGAGTTCACTCCGGAAAAAAACTGGCTCAGTGGCACCGAGGAAGCGGCAGCATCCCACGAAGTCCTCGCCGATCTCCTGCGTCCGTCCTTCACTCTAGAGTTCACCAAAGACCTGCCTTTCCTGATCCGTGAACACTCCAGAAAATTCCAATATGGCATCTCACTCGGCACACGCTGGCGTCGGCATTGACTGGGACGCCCGCTATGTCACGGGAGACACTCCCTGGGACAAGGGCGGCGCGCACCCTGCCCTCCTGGCACGGCTGAAAAAACTGCCCATCGTCGGCCGAGTGCTCGTGCCCGGTTGCGGAGCGGGTCACGATGTGCGGGCCATCGCAGCGCAGGGGGCTAAGTATGTGCTGGGGCTTGATGTCTCCCCAACCGCCCTGCATAGGGCTAGCAGTTTTCCGAAAGCAGGAAACGAATGCTATCAAGAGGGAGATTTTTTGACGGGGACTGCCGTGCCTGCTGGGGCGTTTGATGTCCTCTTCGAGCACACATGCCTTTGCGCCATCCAGCCGGAGCGCCGCGCCGACTATGTGCGGGCGGCTTCCGCAGCTCTGCGCGACGGCGCCCTCCTGCTGGCGGTATTTTTTACAAATCCCGAAAACCCCGATTCCCACTCGCCGCCATTCCGCTGCGATCTGGGCGAGATGACGCTGCTTTTCAGTAAGGACTTTGAAATGCTGGAGACCACCGCTGCGATTCCGACCTATAGTAAGCGAGAGGGCCGCGAAACACTTTGCTTGCTGCGCAAAAAACCAAACCCGCAACGGCCCTGAGATGCCACGCCGCCGGAATAGCACTTTGATTTTTCGTAGGGAGCGGGTATTTGCATTGTGATTCCGACATGAGCCAGTCACCCACCCAATCACCCATTCCCCGCATGCCCGCCGGGCCGACATTTCGGGTTGCCACTGGTTTGCTCTGCCTCTTTCTGGTGGTTCAGATCGCCCTCGTCGCCTTGCACTACGCCCCGCTCCTTCAGAAGGACATCGTGAAAAAAATGACAGCAGCGCCTGCCTCGCCTGTGATGGTGACTACGCCGCCTGCGCCTCAGCCAGTGGCCCAAAGCACGCCGCCCCCGACCACGGCAGGCGAACAGCTTGATGAAGCTCTGATGGAAAAAATTCGCCGACTGGTGGAAGATTCCGACAAGGCATTCCGCATCGGCGACTACGATGCCGGCATGGCAAAAATCCAGGAGGCGGACAGGCTTCTTCCAGGAGACCCCGGAGTGATGCTTCGCATTGGGCGTCTTCATGAGAAAAAGGGCGATATGCCGGCAGCGGCGGAATCCTATAAAAAAGTCCTCGAACTTCCGGGCCTTTCCACCGACCTCCGTGCTCAGACACAACGCAAAATCGGAATGCTCAGCCTCCCCGAAAGCACGCCCGTTCCTACGGTGGTCGCCAGCGAAGCCGGAGCCGATGTGCGCGATGAGTTCGGACTCCAACCCGGCGCGAGCTTGGGAATTATTGAAACCCGCTTGAGTGACGCTCCCAATGGGTCAAAAAACCTGCGCATTTCGATCAAAGCCAGGCCTAACCAATCCATCGACCCCCGCCAAATGGCAGTCCATGTTTTCTTTTATGAACGTGATCAGACCGGGCAAATCCAACTCACCAACTCAGAGGTTCTCACCGAGTGGATCAGCCCGCCGGTGGATTGGAGCAACAACGAACCTGAGTTGCTGAACGCCGTCTACACACCGCCCGCGAAATCTGACTTCACCTATGCCGGTTATGTTGTAGGGATTTACTACAAAAACGACCTGCAGGATACGCGCGCCGACCCGGGCGCGCTCGCTGTCGATCACCCACTTCCACTCTACCTCTCCAGCCAGCCATAATGAAAACCCTCATAGCACTCAGCGATTCCGGAACCGCCTCCACACTCTCAGAGGCCCTCGTTGCCCTCGGCAAACCCGCTCCCGGCTTAGCTGCCGACTCCGATGCCGTCATCGAGTGGATCAACTCAAACGGCGGCTGCGACCTCCTGATCTCCGAGGTCTATTTCGCGCCGCTGGATGGATTCTCCCTCCGTGATGCTCTGATCCCCTATCTGCCGGACCTCAAAACAATCTTCACCTCCCAGCATGACATCTCTCCCTATGTGGAGCGCCTCGGAGGATCACCCTTCCTGCCGCAGCCGATAACTCCCGAGACACTGAAACAAGCCCTCGCAGAATTGGGAATCGCCGAGGAATCTCCGGCAGCAGTCGAGCCTCCAGCTCCAGCTCCAGCTCCAGCTCCAGCTCCAGCTCCAGCTCCAGCTCCAGCTCCAGCTCCAGCTGCTGCCCAGCTCAAGCCTGCTGCGGCGGCAGCTCCGAAACCGGCAGCGGCCGGCGCACCCAAGCCAGCTGCGGCTGCCGCCAAGCCTCAGGCCGCAGGCGCGCCGAAACCAGCAACCGTTGCCGCCAAGCCGAAAGCCGGCGCTGTGGCCGCTGCTGCAAAGCCAGCCGCTAAACCCATGGCAAAAGGTGCGGCACCTGCCGCAAAAGCTCAGGCAAAGCCCGCTGCGGCTCCCCAAGCCCCCGCGCTCAAACCCAAGCCTGACCTTCCGCCGGATGAAATGGTTGGAAAAACGATCGGCCACTTCTCCATCGAGGCCCGCATCCATGACATGGAGAATGAAACTTTCTACCGTGCCACGCAGACAAATATCGGCCGACATGTCATTCTCCGAGTCCTGAAACCAGAGGCAGCGGCTGATCCAGACAAAGCCGCCAAGTTCAGGGACGACGCCCGCGCCAAGGCGAGTGTCACTCACACGCTCGTCACGGCGGTTTACGAAAGCGGCGAGCACGAGGGCATCGCATTCTACTCAAACGAAGCGATGTCCGCTCCAACCCTCGAGGACATGATCGAGAACGGCCGCAAAATCGACACGACCACGGCCCTACAAATCATCAAGTCGGTGGGAGAGGTTTTCGATTTCTTCGACAAGCAAGGCATCGCCCGCGTTACGCTTCTTCCCCGCCATATCATCCTCAAGCCTGGCAGCGCACCGCGTTTGTCGAATTTGGCCTGCAAGGAGGCGCCCGCGCCCATTGACCAGCAGCAGGAAATTCAAAATCTCGTGAGTCTTTTGCTGCCGCTCCTGGCAGCGGACAAATCCTCCGCCATCGCTCAATCAACGCTGACCGAAATTCAAAACTCGGACCCCGCACAAACCACATGGGCCTCCATCGCCCAGCTTGCTGAAAGCCGCATGCCCAAGGCCGCTCCAGCCGATGCCGAAAAAATTCAGTCACAGACCATCAGCCGCTCCCGCGCACTTGAGGAGTCGAAGAAAATGAGCCGCAAGAATGTCATTCTCTTTAGCGCCATTTCTCTCACGCTCACGCTGGCCGCCTGCTTTTTCGTCATCCGGGCATTCACGAAAAACGATGTCCAAGTCAAAGACCTCGGAGAAATGATCGAAATCCCGGCGGGCGACATCACTATTCAAGGCCAAAGCGTGAAAGTGCCGGCCTTCAAGATTTCCAAGTTCGAGGTCACCATCTCCGAATACGCCGCGTTTTTGAAAGATCTCAAAGAGAATCCCGACAAAGCAGCCAAGATCGCGCATCCCAACCAACCTCCCGGCAAATCCCATATCCCGGCCGGCTGGGCAGACATGACCGAGATCACCCCGCCGAACCCCGGTTACTACAACAGAGCGAAGCGATGGGGTCGCTACCAAGAGGTTCCACTTTCCCTCGACTCGCCGGTTTTCGGCGTGGATTGGTATGACGCCTATGCCTACGCCAAGTGGAAGGGCCAGCGCCTGCCCACCGAGCAGGAATGGGAACGCGCCGCCCGTGGCGACAAAGGCCTCAAACATCCGTGGGGCGATGACTTCAACAACAAACTCGCCAACACCGGTAGCGACTTCACCCCGAATCCAGATCCCAAAGTCGGGGCCCAGAATGATGGCTTCAAACGCTGGAGCCCGGTGAACAAGCCGGAAACAGACATCAGCAGTTTCGAAATCAACGGCATGGCAGGCAATGTCTCCGAGTGGACTGATACCTGGGCCGAGGATGCGGAGCGCACGGGTGATAAGGTTCCGGTTTACCGAGGCGGCAACTGGAAGACGGCGGATGAGAACACTGTTCTTCGCCGCGGCACAAAGCTCACGGAATTCCAAAGTGACGATGCCCTAGGCTTCCGAACCGCTGAGGACGCGAAGTAAGACCTGAGCGACCGGAAGAGGACACCGAGAATGATCGGCTCACAACTAAAAGCCCGTTTCTGTTTGGTGAGGCCTTTCCTTGTTGGGCTCGCTCTCCTCGGCTTTATCCAGATCGCCTCTGCGCAGCTGCAGGTGGACATCAAGCTCAAGCGCACGCTCTACATCAGCTACGAGCCGATTTTGATCACTGTGAGCCTGACCAACCTCAGCGGAAACCCGCTGCCGCTCAATGATGCCGACGGCAACCATTGGTTTGGATTCCAGATCGAGACCTTGGACGGCCGCCCAATCGCCCCAAGGAGCTTGAATTACACAAACGAGCCACTCGTTTTGGAGGCAGGTCAAAAGCTAACCCGCACCGTGAACCTCACTCCGCTCTTCCCCATCGGGGAATTCGGCGGCTACCGCATTCGCGCCGCCATCTACGCCGCCACGCTCAAGCGCTACTTCAACTCCCCTCCCCTCAACATCGAGATCACGGATGGGCGTTCGATTTTCCAAAAGACCGTCGGAGTTCCCGAAGGAGTGCCCGGAGCGGGAGAGACACGGAACATCACGGTCCTCACGCACCGCCTGCCCAACAGCACTCAACTCTATGTCCGCATCGAAAATGCCAAGGGCGGCACGGTTTTCTGCACTCACCGCCTCGGAAGGCTTGTTTCCTACGGCTCGCCCGAAATCCTACTCGATAAGAAGAACCAAATTCATATCCTGCAGAATGTCGCCCCAAAAGCCTTCCTCTACTCACACATCGGGCTTAACGGCGAAGTCCTTCAACGCAAAACCTACAGCCAAATTGTAAAGCGCCCGATCCTCCGCGAAGGCCCAGACGGAGTAATACAAGTCATAGGAGCCCAAGAAATCGATCCAAACGCGGAAGCCGCCAAACAGCCTGTGCCCTCGCTCTCCGACCGTCCAGTGCCACTACCCGATTCCGCGACAGACTCACCCATGGATGAAAAACGGCCAAAACACATCCTCTCCGAGTAGCAGCCCCCGACTCACACGCCTCATTTCCTAAGCCGCCAACCAAGATGGACTTCAGAGTGATTCGTTAAAAAGCCCGCGTGACTGCGCGCAGCGTTTTTGCGGGTCATCATTTGCCTTGCTGTCGCGTTCGCCGCCAAGCGAGAGGGGTGGTTTTTTTGTGCCGAGTGAAAACGCTGATGAAATACGAGGGGCTTGAAAATCCGCAGGCCCATCCGACTTCGGCTACATTGTGTTCGGGCCTCTCGAGCAAGTTGCAGGCGAGGTCGATTCTCTCGCGCGTGATCCAGGCATTGAGCGCAACGCCTCGTTCCGCACGGAACCGGCGCGTCAAATGGTCCGCAGAGCAACCGACCCTGGCCGCAAGCGTGGCCACACTCAGATCAGAACGGGAAATTTCAACCCGAATGATTTTTTCGACCTCCGCCACCAAGGGAGAGGATGTGCTTTCCTGCTGGGCGGCATCTGCGTTCAGACCACTGAGCACCGAGACGAGAAAAGCCATCACAAGCCCTGTGGAGAAACCTCGTTGAAGGCTCTTGGGTAGGCGATGCTGGTTGGAAGCCTCCTCTAGGAACGAGAAGGCTTTGATTGGAAGGGGAGACGCGAGAAAGTCGCCGCTCTGGATGCGCCGCGACTCGTCTGCCCATCCACGCAAAAGCATGCAGCCTGCCGCATGATTCATAAGCACAATCACTCCGTATGGCGTTTTAAGATCGAGGGGGGTTTCCGCGTGAGGCACTCCTGCCGGTATCACGCATACATCTCCGGTCTGAAGACGGAATGATCCGCTTGGGCACTCAAAGTCTGTGGCTCCGCCAGTTTGGAGAAAAAACTCCGGCGTCGTGTGAAAATGGGATGCATGGCGGCGCGTGTGAAGGCCTATGGGTTCGGGGACAAATAAACGGCCCCCGCCTTTTGCGATACGCTTGCGCAATCGCTCCAGCTCATTGGAAAACTGACTGCGCATGGCCATTTCACTCATATCGGATTCTTGATATTTTTGTCGTCTTTTTACAATTCAAACGGGTTGTGCCGCTCACAAAATCTCAAGTAAATAAAAGGCTATGTTGTGCGTGCATTCCCGCAGAACACAAAACCAACCATCGGAAAAACTATATGTCATCCTCCATCAAAACACTCGTCTGGGGCGAATTCCGCCACGAGAAGAAGAACCCCAAAGTCGCTGCTCTCTACCCGAACGGCATGCATGAAACGATTGCCGATTTTCTTCGTCAGGACAAAAACTTGTCGGTTTCCACCGCCTGGCTTGATCAGCCGGAACATGGACTCACGACCGAGGTTTTGGCTGCGACGGATGTCTTGATCTGGTGGGGCCACATGGCGCATGGGGAGGTTTCGGACGAAGTGGTCGCCCGTGTCCGCCAGCGTGTGCTCGAGGGCATGGGGCTCATTGTCCTCCACTCAGGTCACTACGCGAAAATCTTCAAAGCCCTCATGGGAACGACTTGCTCCCTGAAATGGCGGGAATCTACCGACAAGGAACGCATCTGGAACATCGCTCCGCACCACCCCATCACAGCAGGCATCGGCGATTACTTCGAAATCCCCTCCGAGGAGATGTATGGCGAGCCCTTCGGTATTCCAACGCCTGATGAATTGATTTTCATTTCCTGGTTCACCGGCGGCGAAGTCTTTCGCAGCGGCGCGACGTGGCAGCGCGGCAATGGACGCGTGTTTTATTTCCGTCCAGGCCACGAGACCTATCCGACCTACCATCACCAGCAGGTTCAACGCGTCATTTCCAATGCTGTCCACTGGGCCAAGCCAACGGTCTGCATCCCGGATGCCTGCCCGAATTCCGCCCCGCTGGAACCACTCCCAATTGACCCTGAAGCCGCTGAACGCCCAACCGAAGGCCATCGCTAATGAAAAAGAAATCACCATCTCGTAAAAACATCCGGATCGGCATCGTCGGAACCGGAGGCATGGCGAATGTCCATGCAACAGAGTTTCTGAAAATTCCCGGCGTCGAGCTTGCAGCCGTCTGCGATGTCGATGCCAAGCGGGCGGGCGAGTTTGCCGCCAAGCACGGTGGATCGGCGGCGGTATTCACCGACTTCAAGAAACTCCTCGCGGAAGGTGGAGTGAATGCCATTTCGAATGTGACTCCCGACAGCCTGCACGCGCCGCTCTCGCTTCAGGCGATTGCCGCCGACAAGCACATCCTCTGTGAGAAGCCGCTCGCCACGAACCACGCCGATGCCCTTCGCATGGCCCGCGCGGCCAAGAAAGCGGGTGTCATCAACATGGTGAACTTCAGCTACCGCAACTCCTCGGCGCTTCAAAAGGCGGCACAACTCGTGCGCGACGGAGAACTCGGCGAGATCGTCCATGTCGAGGCCAGCTACCTGCAAAGTTGGCTCTCCACTCAGATCTGGGGCGACTGGAAAACAACGCCAGCCTGGCTCTGGCGGCTCTCCAGCAAACACGGCAGCAAAGGCGTGCTCGGTGATGTCGGAGTCCACATCCTGGATTTTGCATCACTCCCGGTCGGGCCGATCCGCAGCATTCAGGCCCGTTTGAAAACATTCGCCAAACTCAAAGGCAAACGCATGGGCGAATACCCCTTGGATGCGAACGACTCCGCTCTCATGCAGGTCGAATATGCAAACGGCGCCCTGGGGGTCATCCACACAACCCGCTGGGCGACCGGCCATGCCAATTCCCTTTATCTCCGCATCCACGGCACAAAAGGCGCACTCCGACTCGATCTCGACAAATCCTACAACGAACTCGAAGTCTGCTTGGCCGAAGACATCCACAAAGCCAAGTGGACAATGCTGAAAGCTCCGCAAACGCCAAACATCTACGAACGCTTCATCACCGCCATCCAGACCGGCAAACAAGGCGAACCCGACTTCGCCCGTGGCGCCGAGATTCAAAAAGCGCTCGATGCCTGCTTCGAATCCGAAAAACTCGGACAAGCCGTGAAGATTTAGCACACCCTCGCGCTGCGGATGAGATGCTCCGTGCAGTAGGTGCGCCGGGAGGAGCGCCGAATTGCCGACGCAGAAGCAACCGAAGAAAACAAACCTCGTCATCGATCCCAGACGCTGTCGGGCGCGCCCCGTGATACCACGCGATTCGAAACTTGGGAGGGTCATCGTCCTCGCATGACCCAAAAATCAGCCGCGCAGCGGCGTCGGTGCAGGCAGAGAGACTCTCACAGAAGCGCGAAGACGCGGAGAGAAAGTGACCACGGATATCCCTGATTGGTACGGATGATCCCAGTTCGCTGAGATTGAGAGTCTTAAAAAAACAACCGCGCCAGGAAGACAGTCTGGTGATCCACAACCTCAAAGGCTCGGATCAAGCTCATGTAGAATGCAAAAACGGCGGGCAAACTTAAAAACGAAAAAAAAGCCCGGTGCTTTGTTTCCAAAGCACCGGGCATAATCCTGGCAACGACCTACTCTCGCACAACCTATAGAAGCACTACCATCGGCTCTGCAGCGTTTC
>JBIIPZ010000050.1:0-17346 GCA_044342325.1 Terrimicrobiaceae bacterium | reverse complement strand
GCCACTTTTACAGAAAAAAATTTGCGCGGCCAGCAGCACATTCGAGATGAAGCCGTAGAGATCTTGAATGGAATCGTTTGAAATGCTGTTTTTACAATTAACAATCGACCATAGATTGCGTGGCAATTCAAGCAAAGGCCAGAGAGAATAATCCTCGGTCATGAAACAAATTTTATCTTCGCGGAATGAAATAGGAACCTTTGACTGCGCTGGAGTGCTGGAAAAACTTGCCTGCACATACCCCTCAAGCTTCATTTTGCTCCCCTCTCTGGGGCAAAAAGCTTGGCCTCGCCCTCTGCTTTTCCGCTTGGCATAGGCCGGAGACTGGAGGGGTCTTGAGAAGACTTGGGGTTCTCTTTACTGCGGGGAAAGAGATCCAGCCTTCGCGATTCAGCGAATGGCATGACTTCTTATGATGAAAAATTTGAGAAACCTCCCAGTGAAAATGACGAAGAACCAGAATTTCTATATACGTTTTTAAAAAGTATTTATTTTAGTTCAGCATTTGTTGATAAGACTCTTAAAATTTCATTATTTTTTTTAATTACTTTTATGTAATCCTCCTTTTCATTTATTTGCATAAAATTAATGATATCATTTTGCTGATTTTGATCAGATTTTAAGTCATATAAGAAAAAGCCATTAACATTATCATATATCATCCTAGAATGTCCTTTTGCAATACCAAAGCCCTCTTGAGGCCATGACCTTAGACAATTCGTGCTAAGACCAATAAGAATTCTGTCATTTGGTATTGTTTGGAATAGCGACAACCCATTTAGGTTGTTTTTTAACCAGCTGAGATTTTCATTAGCACAGAACAAATCAATAAGTGAGGGATAAATATCAAGTGTGCTGACTAAGGAATTCGCGTTAGATCGCATGTATTTGAATTCTTCTTTATATTGGTTTTGAATGCTTTTAGATGCATAAACTAATAATAGTGAAGACCAATACTCTTCCCTGAATGAATACAGGCGATGGCCGGATGCATGTGGTTTATCGGTTTCTCCATGGTCACCTATTATAAAAATTAAAGAATTATTAATCCTCCCAGTATCAATAATAGAATTAATAATATCCTTGATAGCATAGTCTAATATTTTTTGCGCAGCACTGAATCTTGTTGAATTAGAGTTAGTGCTGGTGCTGGTGCTGGTGCTGGTGCTGGTGCTGGTGCTGTTAAAATATACGGAGGAATTTTGAAAAGGTGAATGTAGTGAGTTTGAAAAATAAAATCCAAAAATTGGTTGATTTGGAGGCACTTCTTTAATTGCATTTGCAAATGCCTGAGCTGAATAAAACTCGTCCTTTCCAAGGTCATTGATTATGCTTCCAGGAAGATTTTTGGCTTGTATGTATTTATCAAACTTATTTAAATCTAAAAATTTCTCTAAGTTCGCCCACTTGAAGTCAACAGGAGAGGAAAAAATGGTGTAATATTTAGGACATAATGCTTCTAGAAAATTCCAGATTAGTGGCATTTTGTAATAAAGGGATTTCTCAGCAGTTGGAGAAAGTCCGGTTGCAAAAGACGGAATGCTTACATCCGTGGCAGTGCTACTCGAAAGTGAGTTGTTAAATGTGAACCATTCATTTGAATTTTTGTTCACAAAATCCATTAGAAAAGGCATAGATGAATTATAAATTTCAGAATTATCGAATCTAAATATTTTTCTTCCAAGAGATTCATTCATAATAATATAAACATCCGGCATTTTATACTGCGTTTGCTTTATTGCTAATTTTTCTCTTTCTAGTTTTTCGGATTGTGATCCTTGGGTTTCATTTTTTATCAAGTATTTTACCGATGAAATTAGTGTCGTAATATCTGGCATTAGAATGTTTTTATTAATAAGTATATTAGAATACTTAAAAGTCAAAAAAAAGATAATTGGCGTTATTAAACAGAAATAAATTATACTATTATTTTTAAGGGCTTGATTTGACTTTTGTAGCCAAAAAAACAAAATAGGCCCTGAAAAAATCGGAAATAAAAACCAATATTCTTTAAGATATAATAGAGCAAAAGATTTATAGTAATCCGGATATTTATTCAAAAAACAAATCATCGAAAATGATATAAACTGTCCAAACTCAATGTATACGAGATAGTTTACAGAAGATAACAAGCCGAATAAAAAGACTGCAGCTACCTTGGTAGAATGTGATATTCTTTCTGGGAAAATTGACCCTAAAGAGTAAAGCCATCCCCAAAATAAAATACTTAAGATAATGCTAGATGAGTAATCAACAAGACTAAAACCAAGCTCTGGCCTCTTAAAATAAAATACTATATTATTAACAGCTAAAAGAATAAAAGATGGAAGCAGCCAATCATATCTTTTTAAAATTTTTAGCAATGCACCTTGTTTCATTTTTAGCGTCTGTAATTATTTCGTCGGGCCTGCGAAACTCTGACACTTGGCTGGATGAAGAGAAGGCCGGACATTATCACATTAAATTTCATCGCGAGCGCAAGCGTCTAAGATTTCCCAAATACCCTCTTCATGCTGCCCGTGAAGCTGGCAGTCTTCCCAACGACTTAAACAGCAAAATGAACTTACTGCTGGAGGTTTCTAATTCCTTGCCAAGCCAGTAACCTGTTTCTCCTCCTGCCCCAGTGATGAGCAACTTGAATGAGCTTACAGGAGGAAGTTCGGATGCCATTTTAACTTAAGCTTATATTTACTTCATTCCTTATAACTCTCACCTCTCCATCGGCCCCGGCACATGGACCCAGGCCATGTTGGCGGCTTTGGCGGCTTCGATGCCGATGGGGCTGTCTTCGAAAACCACGCAGTCTTCAGGCGGGACGGACATGAGTTTTGCAGCGAGGAGGAAGGGTTCGGGATGGGGTTTTCCGCGCTCGTAATCTTCGGCGCAGACGATGGCTTGGAACAAGTCGCGGATGCCGAGCACATCAAGCGTGGCTTCGACGAGTTCGCGGTGACCGCCTGAAGCCACGGAAAGCGGCACAGTGCCGTGCATGGACTTCACAATCTCCATCACCTCGGGCACGGGAACGACTTCGGGGATGAGGCTGAGATAGTATTTTTCCTTGCGTTGCACGGTCTCGTCCACATCCAACGCAAGACCGTATTTTTCGTTCAGCAGGCCGACAATGACGGCCGTGGGACGCCCGCCCCAAGCGTAAAAAAGCTCCTCGGGATACTCACCGCCGAAGTCCGCCATGGCCATGGACCAAGCGCGGTAATGCAACGGCATGTTGTCCGCGATGGTTCCGTCACAATCAAAAATGTATCCGCCAAATGCGCGGTTCGGTATGTCGAATTTCAAAGAATTACTCCGTGCGTGTGTTGTAAATGTCCCCAGGTGGAGTCGAACCACCATCTGAGCTTTAGGAGAGCCCCGCTCTATCCACTTGAGCTATGAGGACGCTAATCAGCCTGTTTTAAAGGCCGCTTGCCTTGTTTCGATACCACTCAAGGAGGAAATTGTCACACGACTTTTTGTTGGCAACCGTATCGTATCGCGATACGCTTAAATTGTGATTGTGGATTTTTACTGCAAAGAGACAGCCCACCTCTGGCAGTTTGGGAAATCCAGCAAGTTCTCCACAATCAAGAAGCCAGCCCTGCGAAAACTCCAGATGCTCAATCAAGCGCTTAACATCACAGACCTCCGTGTTCCTCCTGGCAACCGCTTGGAGTCGCTCAAAGGCAACCGAGACGGGCAATACTCGATACGAATCAATGACCAATGGCGAATTTGCTTCTGGTGGACTCAGGAGGGGCCAACGCTGGTCGAGATTGTAGATTATCATTAACCATGAAAAAGCTTCCTCAAATTCCGCTCGGTCCTGCTGAAAACCGCCCTGGTGAAATCCTGCAAGAAGAATTTCTGATACCTTTGGGATTGAGCCTCCGCGAACTAGCTCGGCAGATGGGTTGCGGTCCGGCGCGCATTTCAGAAATCGTTCGCGGCAAAAGAACGATCACGGCGGAAACCTCGATCTTGCTAGGCAGGGCCTTGGGCGTTTCGCCAGGTTTTTTTCTGGGACTGCAGTTTGATTATGACCTTGCTTGTGCGGCCCAGAGACTGAATCAGAGAGGCTCCTCCTCGACCGCGCAGTTGGCGACGGTCTAAGCGTCGGCATACCCGATCTAAATTAACATGGCGTAGTTTTGCGCAGGCTTTGAGTTTGAAGTAGTGCAGCCATTTTGCTACGGGGCGACTTCGTAAACTTTAAAGAAACGGTTTGCGAAAATCTTTTTTAGACCGTCTAGAGGCTCTTCACGGGCTGCGTAAAGACGCTCGGCAATGGTGCGACCAGTGGCTGACCGACCGAGGATTTGCTCGGAATTCGAGATGAGGCGATCGGGCTCGTAGACCAAAATATAGACCACTTTGCGTTTTTGGAGGAATTCCGGATCAGGCTCTTCTCCGATGTAAAATTCGCACGACTCCACAATACCCGGCAGGCTTTGGTGGGATGTTCCGCCGATACATGGTTGGCCGCTCCACCAGACGATAGCCGGGCAGAACCACCAAGGAGCTACAACGCCACCTACTGGGCGTTCGCGCAGGCTAAGCGCGGCTTCGCGCAGTGCAACCGCGTCGGCGATATTTTCGACGCGAGCGCGGAGGGCTTCATCTTCCGGATATAGCCTGCTATCCCACTCTGCCGCGACGGGCCAGAGCGAGATGAAAAAAACTAACCACGCCAGCCAGGGCTTTCGCAGCGAGGGTAAAATCCATGGCACGCTCATTGCAAAGACGAGAGCCAAAAAATATCCCCAGCGCGCGTGATACAAACTCAGGCCTGCTGTCACGACCACAAGTGACAACCAAAGCCCGCAGAGCCTTTCTCTGCCCCGAATCCAGCGCCAGGCTAAGAGCACAGGCGCAGGCGCGAGGAGCCATCCACACCAAGAAAAAATCCCACCCCAACCCGCACTACGGAGTTCACCGATATTCAAGGCCCAGCGCGCAAAGGCCGGATGGAAGCCCGCTGCGCGCCATCCATCGATCCAGAGCGTGACTGCGAGGATTGCCACGAAGAGCGCCACGGGCCAAGCCGAGCTCCCTGTGCTCTTCGCCTCATCCTGCGAGCGGCGGCCTCGACACAGGCCCCTTGCGAGCAGAACCACTCCAAGCAGGATGAGCGGCTCGAATAACGACACCCACAGAGCCAATGCCCAAGCGCCTGCGGAGGCATACCGCCAACCGCTTGCCCTGCCCTTCCACATCTCCACCTCGGCGGCGAGAGCAACGCCAAGCAAAAGCATGAGCAGCGATTGGTGATCAGGACGACCAAGCTGGAAGCCATGTGCGATGATCGGCGACACGGCCACCAAGAGTAGCATCGCACGACGATAGGGCAGGCGCGCCGCTGCAGACCACACCGTTAGAAAAACTAAAAGTCCAACACCGAGCAGCGGAGAAATCCACGCCCCGGCCAAAGCCAGATGCCTCTCGGAAAAAGGACGCAGAATTTGAGAAAGGCCTGCGATCAAGGCATCCAACGGCATCGTGGTATGCGGCGTGGTTCCCTCAGGGAAGTTTTCCCATTCATGATGCCTGATCGAGCGGAGTCCCTCCTCCTCGATCATCCGAACTCGTGTCATGCGCGAAAAGCAATCCCCATCCAAAAAATAAATCGCATCGTCGAAGAAAACCGAGTCCCTGTTCCAGGTGAACGCTCCGAATGCGACCACGAGAAGAATAACGATCCACGCGCCCTCTCGGAGAACGGGAAACATTTTTTTCAGGGAACAGATTTTACCCAACATCTTGTGGAGAGAAGGAGGACTCATCCCACTATCCAGTGGGAAACGCCAGAATATTGCGGAAAAAACATTGCTCCGAGTTGGTGCCTTGAGGTAATGACATGGGGAGTCTCACTACCTACTTAGGTGACATAATTTTTGAATCAGATGCCCGACGAAAACATTCCCGACGAAAACGCCACGGCCCCCGAAGCCAAAAAACCCACTAAAGTCCGGCCGGACTTCAAAGCGAGCAGCTACACAGCCGACGATCTGAGTTCCCTAAAGGGCCTCGAGGCTGTTCGCAAAAAGCCTGGCATGTATATCGGCGGCACCGACGAGAGAGCCCTCCACCACTGCGTGAGCGAGGTTCTTGACAACTCGGTCGATGAATTTTTAGCAGGCCACTGCACCCATATCGATGTAACGATCCATGCAGACGGCTCGATTTCCATTCGCGATAACGGGCGTGGTATTCCAGTGGACCTTAACAAAGAGGAAGGCATCCCGGGCGTGGAGCTCGTGCTGACCCGCCTGCACTCGGGTGGCAAATACGGCCAGGGCAACTACGAATACTCCGGTGGCACACATGGCGTGGGAGCGAAGTGCGTTAATGCTGTATCGGAGTGGTTTAAGGTCGAGGTAACCCGCGAGGGAAAAATCCACGCGATGTCTTTCGAGCGCGGAACAACCAAGCAGAAGCTGCATGTCATCGCCGAGGTCAAGTCCGCAAAGCAGACGGGGACACTCATCACCTTCATGCCGGACTCCGAAATCTTCGAGGAAACGATCGAGTTCAAGTCCGAGCGCATCATTACCCGCCTCAACGATCTCGCGTATATCAACGCGCCGCTCTCCTTCACTTTTCTCGATGAACGCCAAGAGGGCGCCAACCCCATGCAGATTCTCCACCCGCGAGGAGTGGAGGAGTTTGTCGACCGCCTCGTTCAGAATAAAACTCTCGTCCACCCGAAGCCCATCATGATTAAAGGCACGAGGGACAAAGTGATCGTTGAGATCGGTCTGAATTATACGGACACCTACAACGAGCAACTCCTGTGCTACACAAATGCCGTCCCAAATCCAGATGGGGGCACGCACAGCAGCGGCTTTCGCGGATCGCTGACTCGCGCGATCAATCAATATGCCAAGAATAACTCCCTCCTGAAGGAAAAGGATGTTGCCATTACCGGCAACGATGTTCTCGAAGGCTTGGCCGCTGTCGTGAGCGTGAAGCATCCCGATCCACGCTTCGAATCCCAGACCAAGGTGAAGCTGATATCTCCCGAGGTGGAGGGCATTGTAGGCTCGATCACCTACGAAGGCCTCATGCTGCATTTCGACCAAAATCCGAATGTGGGCAAGCGCATCATCGAGAAATGCCTCATGGCTGCTCGCGCCCGCGAAGCGGCCCGCAAGGCTCGTGAGACGGTGCGCAAGGGTGCGCTCACAGGCGGTGGACTCCCCGGGAAGCTGGCGGATTGCTCCGAGCGCGACCCAGACCTCACCGAACTCTACGTGGTGGAAGGTGACTCGGCCGGCGGCTCAGCGAAGCAGGGCCGCGACCGGAGATACCAAGCGATTCTGCCGATCAAAGGCAAAATCATCAACGTCGAGAAGGCCCGCCTCGACAAAGTCCTTCAGAACACCGAAGTCCAGACCCTCATCACGGCAATCGGCACTGGCATCGGCATCGCTGCCACCGAGAAGGATCGCGAAGGCAGCTTCAATATCGAGAAGCTTCGCTACGGTCGCATCATCATTATGACAGATGCCGACGTCGATGGTTCGCACATTCGCACTCTTCTGCTCACTTTTTTCTGTAGACACATGGTGGAGCTTGTTAAACAAGGCAAAGTCTACATTGCCCAGCCGCCCCTTTACCTGATCAAACGCAAGAAGCGCGAAGAATATGTCGATGACGATGCGCAACTGAACAAAATCCTCATCGGCATCGGTGCGGATGAAGTGAAAATCAAAAATCTTGCGGACGGCAAGGTTTTCAGTTCCAGCCAACTGAAGGAGATCCTGGAGCTCCTCGAGCGCTTCGCCAAATTCAGCGATGCGATTCGCAGGCACGGAGGCGACTTTGAGGAATACCTCGCCGAAAGAGACCCTAAAACCGGGAAACTCCCGACATTCATGGTTAAAGTCCGCGAAGGCAACACCGAGTGGGCGAGCTACTTCCCCGGTGAGGCCGAAGTCCGTGAATTCCATGAAGGCAATCGCGACCTCAATCTTTACGAAGAGGCAGCACCAGAGCCACTCGAAGGCGAAGTGCCCGCCCCGGACTCGCCTGCGAAGTCTAAAAAAGAGAAAAATGAAAACGCGAACCGCCGCCGTGCAAAGCTCATCCAGCTTCATGAGTCCACCTCAGCTCAGAAGCTGATTGATGAACTGGCCAGAAAGGGCCTGAAAATTGAGCATTACTCGAGCAGCGATGAACCAATCTTCGAACTGGTCGAAGGCGAGGGCGACAAAGCCGTCACCACCCCGCTTTTCGCCATTCCGAAAATTCTCACAAGCATCTTGGAAATCGGCAAACGCGGTCTCTCGATCCAGCGATTCAAAGGTCTCGGTGAAATGAATCCCAAGCAACTCTTCGAAACAACGATGAATCCTGAGAAGCGCAAGATGCTCAAGGTCAGTCTCAACGAAGACAATGCCGTCGAGGCCGACCGCATGTTCACCATCCTCATGGGAGACGTTGTGGAACCTCGCCGCCAGTTCATCGAAGATAATGCGCTTAATGCCAGACTGGATGTTTGACGCACGTAACTACGTGCGACTACATTTCGACATGAAAACTTCCGCCAATATCTTGGAGAGCCACACAAACGAGCCTGAGATGTTTTTACAAGAAATTGCTCAGATGCCCGGTATTGGAGCGACCATTAGCGTTCGCTCCGCAAAGACCCATCTTTCCGCGCTTCTGGATTTTGTAGCCAAAGGTCGAGAGGTTACCATAACAAGCGGCGGAAAACCAAAGGCCTTGCTTCTCGCGACCTCGAACAAGAAGCGTGGCAAACCTTTCACTGGAACACGAGAGCACCTCGCAGAAATGCCACCGTGGCAAGGCGGCCCCACGGCAGAGGAAATCATCCGCGAAGATCGCGATTCCAGAGGTTGGTAATGTATTTAGACAGCGCAATCATCGTGAAACTGCTCGTCAAGGAGGAACTCAGCGATTTCTTCCAAGATGCTCTCGAGAATATTGTGCTCACCACGTCTGAACTTTCTCTTGTGGAAGTGGCATCCGCCCTCCTCTCAAAAGTCCGGACCAAATCCATCAGCGAAAAGCAACGCCTTGCTGCGCGAGAGGTTTTTCATAAAAAAATCGATGCCGAACAGATTCTCATCCTTCCGTTGGATTCGCCTGTGTATTCCAAGGCGAGATCGCTGATCGAGTTTTGCCACCCCGAAGTGTCTCTCCGCACTCTGGATGCCATCCATATCGCAGCGTGTGATATTTCCCAAGACCTTCCCCTCTGCGCCACCGACTCCCGCATTCGTTCCGCCGCCAAGAAGCTCCAGATCCCACTCTTTCCCGAAACAATACCCATTTAATCCATGTATACCCAAAACGAAAAAGTCGAACTCGTGAATGTCGCCGATGAAATGTCGAAGTCGTTTCTCGACTACTCGATGTCCGTCATCATCTCCCGCGCACTGCCAGACGCCCGCGACGGTCTTAAACCCTCGCAGCGCCGCATTCTTTTTGCGATGAACGAGCTCGGCGTTCAGCCCAACCGCAAGCATCTGAAGTGCGCCAAAATCGTCGGCGAAACGATGGGCAACTACCACCCGCACGGCGACCAGGCGATTTACCCCACACTCGTTCACATGGCCCAACCTTGGGCCATGCGGGAGATGCTCGTTGACGGCCAAGGGAACTTCGGTTCCGTGGAAGGCGATCCACCAGCGTCCATGCGTTACACCGAGGCCCGTCTCCAGCATCTTGGAGCCGCACTCATGCACGACATGGACAAGGGCACCGTCGATTTCAGGCCGAACTACGACGAGACCCGCGAGGAACCGACTGTTTTCCCAGCCGCCTTCCCCAACCTCCTCGTCAATGGCGGCACAGGCATCGCCGTGGGTATGGCGACAAACATCCCGCCCCACAATCTCAGTGAATGCATCGACGGCATCTGCGCCCAGATCGAGAATCCAGATATCACCATTGAGGGTCTTATGGAGCACATCAAAGGCCCGGATTTTCCGACCGGTTGTATCCTCCAAGGCACCACAGGCATTCGTTCATATTTCGAGACTGGTCGAGGCTCCGTGCGTGTGCGCGGACGCGTGGGGGTCGCAGAGGTCAAGGGCGGACGCGAGCAAATCGTCATCACCGAAATCCCCTACAATGTGAACCGCGCAGAACTCGTGAAGCGCATCGCGGACCTCACGAATGAAAAAGTCCTCACCGGTATCAGCGATGTGCGCGATGAGAGCGCCGAAGATACCCGCGTGGTCATCGACCTCAAGCGCGACGGCAATCCCAAGGTCATCATCAACAACCTCTACAAGCACACCGCTCTGGAGTCCTCTTTCAGCACAAACATGCTTGCCATCGATCACGGCAAGCCAAAGCTCCTTTCGCTCAAAGACGCGATCACCAGCTATATCGAGCACCGCCGCGAGGTCATCCTCCGCCGCACCCGCTTCCTACTCGATGCCGCCGAGATCGAAGCAGAAAAGCTCGAAGGCTATCTCATAGCCCTCGCTCACATCGACGACTTCATTAAAATCATCCGCGACTCCCGCGACCGTGATGATGCCAAAGCCAAGCTCCTTGCGTTGTCTTGGACGAGAAAGACCGTCGAAGGCCTCGGCGTCCTCATTCGTAGCGAAGCCCGGATCGTTGACGGCAAATACAGCTTTTCGGAAAAACAGGTCGGCCACATTCTCGATCTGCGCCTCTACCAACTCACCAGCCTCGAGCGCGACACCATCAAGCAAGAATATGATGAACTGGTGGCGACGATCAAAGACCTGCTCGATATCCTCGCCAAGGAAAAGCGCGTTCTCACAATCATCAAAGACGAACTCCGCGCACTCCAACTCAAATACGGCACCCCTCGCCGCACCCAAATCGTGCCCGCAGAAGGTGAGATGGCCATAGAAGACCTCATCGCAAACGAAGGCGTCATCGTCACTCTCACGCACAACGGCTTCATCAAGCGCACGCTCGTCAGTTCCTTCCGCGCCCAGAAACGCGGCGGCAAAGGCGTCATTGGAATGGTTGCCCGCGAGGCCGAGAAGGAGGAGGACAGCGACTTCGTGGAATATCTCTTCACGGCCACCACACACGACTATCTCATGTTCTTCACCGAGAGCGGCCGCTGCTATGTCGAGCGTGTATTTGAGATTCCTGAAGGCTCCCGCGCCAGCAAAGGCCGTTCGATCGCAAACCTTCTTGAACTCAAACAAGACGAAAAAATTGCAGCCACCATCCGAGTTCAAGGTCAGAAAACCGACGAGGAAACCTGGAACGAAAATCTCCATGTCCTCTTCGCCACACGCAGCGGTATTGTGAAAAAATCGAACCTCAACGATTTTAAAAACATCCGCAAAGGCGGCATCATCGCCATCCAGATCGAGGAAGGCGACCGCCTCATCGACTGCAAGCTCACAACTGGCCACGACGAAATCGTCCTCATCACCCACGAAGGCATGAGCATCCGCTTCACCGAAGAGGAACTCCGCGACCAAGGCCGCAACACCGTCGGCGTCTGGGGCATCCGCCCAGATAAAGGCGACTACATCGTCGGCACCGCTATCGTAAACAAGGATTGCCAACTTCTCGTAGCTGGTGAAAACGGCCTCGGTAAGCGCACGAGTTTCGAGGAATACCGCCTCCAAGGTCGCGGCGGAAAAGGCATCATCACCATGAAAACCACCGATAAAACCGGTGGAGTCGCCGGAGCCCTCACCGTCCGCGACGAAGACGAGCTGATGCTCATCACCAACAAAGGCAAAATGGTCCGCACCCGCATCAAAGAAATCCGCGAAACCGGCCGCAATGCCCAAGGCGTGAAACTCATCGACCTCCGCGCAGGCGAAGTCCTCCAAGGCATCGCCCCGGTCGTCAGCGACAAGGACGACGAGGAGCCCGCGTCCGAAGCCGCATCATAAAATCAACGCTTCAGCTTGATTTGCCCAAAGAGGGATTCGCCCGTCGAATCCCTCTTTTTTTGTCTCACCCAAGATTGCCGAAGCGTTCCCACTGCGCTCTATTGTGCCCGCAAAATGGAACCTCCACACCACGACCTCGACGCCGAACTCCTCAAGCACTTCGGCCATGCTCATTTCAGGCAGGGCCAGAGGCAGGTCGTAGAAACCCTCCTTGCGAGGCGTTCGGCACTGGCCGTTTTTCCAACCGGTGGCGGAAAATCGCTGTGCTACCAACTGCCAGCGATTCTCATGGATGGGGTCACCTTGGTCGTCTCGCCGCTGATCGCACTCATGAAAGACCAGGTCGATGTGCTGCAAAAACGCGGGATTGCCGCAGCCCGCCTTGATTCCACGCTGACTCCAGCGGAAACGGCTTCCATTTACGAAGGACTCGCATCCGGAAAACTCAAGCTTCTCTATGTCGCTCCCGAGCGTTTTGTCAGCGAGACCTTCGTCGCAAAGATCAAGCGGGCGAACATCAGCATGCTCGCCATCGATGAAGCCCACTGTATTTCCGAATGGGGGCACAATTTCCGTCCCGAGTATCTGCGTCTGGCCGCTCTGGCGAAAAAATTCCGCATCCCGCGTGTTCTAGCACTCACGGCCACGGCAACGCCTGCCGTGTCGAAGGAAATCCGCGAAGCCTTCCGTATCGCCAAGGGAGACCATGTGCAGACCTCCTTCCACCGACCCAATCTGGGCCTGCACATCACGCCGGTTGCAGCGGACAAGCGCTTGGATTTATTGATCGAGCGACTGAAGACCAAAAATCCATTTCCCTCGATTGTTTATGTCACCCTCCAGCATACGGCAGAGAGCGTCGCAGGCAGTCTCCAGCGGGCAGGCATACGCGCAAGAGCCTACCATGCCGGACTAGCAAATGATGTCCGCGCCACAGCCCAGGATGACTTCATGCAGGGCCGCTGCGATGTCATCGTGGCGACGATTGCCTTCGGTATGGGTATCGACAAAGCGGATATCCGTTCGGTGTTCCATTTCAACCTCCCCAAGACCCTCGAGAACTACCAACAAGAAATCGGTCGCGCGGGCCGTGACGGCAAAGACTCGCATTGCGAGATGCTCGCCTGCGCCGACGACCTCACCGTCCTCCAAAACTTCATCCTCGGCGACACTCCGGAAGAGCAGGCCCTGCGCCATCTCGTGGACCACCTCCTCCGCCAAGGCGATGAATTCGACATCAGCCGCTACGACATTTCCCGAACCACGGATATCCGGCCTCTCGTCTTGGAGACAGTCATCACCTATCTCGAAAAAGACAAAATCCTCGAACCGGCCGGGCTCTTTTACGCAACCCTGCAAATCGCCTTCCGACATCACGAAGACCGCGTCATCGCTGGACACACGCCAGAGAGGCAGAAATTCCTGAAAAGCCTCTTCGCCTCCGGAAAACGCGGCACGCGCCTCCTCACCATCGAACCAGATGCCGCCGCCGAAAAAATCGGAGAATCCCGCGACCGCATTCTCAAAGCTCTGAGCTATCTGGAAGAGGCGGGTGATATCGAAATCAAACCCTCCGGCCTGCGCCACAAGTTTCGCCTGCTAGCGGGAGCCAAGGAACGAAATCCCCGCGAGATTGCCACCTGGCTGCACGGCCTTTTCACCTCGCGGGAAAAACAAGACCTCAGGCGCTTGGATGGCATCGTCGAGTTTGCCACCGCCCCCGGCTGTTCCGTCCGACGCCTCCTTGAATACTTTGGAGAAAAAAGCGACTCCGACTGCGGACACTGCGGCCGATGCCGAGGAGAAAAAGCTACCCAACTTTCCAAAGGAAATGACGCAGACCTCAACCAAGACGATGTCGAAGCCATCACCACCCTCCGCGCCGAGGGCCACGCCGCCTTGCGCGCGAAGCGCCAACTCGCACGCTTCCTCTGCGGCATTTCGAGCCCTGCCGTGACGCGCGACCGCCTCACGCGGCATGATGCCTTCGGCAGGCTGGAAGCCGTCCCCTTTTCCAAGGTGCTCGAGTATCTGGATGTCTGCCTGTAGCTCTCTTGCACCCAGCCCCGCCATGCCTCATCGTTAGACCATGAGCAACCAGAAGCCGCGTGCGGATTTTCAGAAAATTCTCCGCGACATGCCGCACAAGCCCGGCGTGTATGTGATGCGCGACCGGTTGGACCATGTCATCTATGTCGGCAAAGCGAAGGACCTCCGCAAGCGAGTAGGCAGCTACTTCATGCCATCGCGCAAATTCTCGGCAGACCTGAAAACACGCGCCCTGATCGACAGCGTTTGGAACCTCGAATACCACATCGTCCGCAGCGATGCCGAAGCCGTGCTTTTCGAGGGACGCCTCATCAAAGAATTCCGGCCAAAATACAACATCAGCTTCCGCGACGACAAACGCTTCCTGCTCGTCCGGGTCCACCTCTCCGAGCCGATGCCCCGCTTCGCACTCACCCGCATGCGCAAGGAAGACGGAGCACGCTATTTCGGTCCCTTCGCCAATGCAGGTGCCCTCCGCAGCACCCTGGAGGCCATGCGCAAGCGGTTCGGCATCCGCTCCTGCCGTCCGCTCGAACCAGGCGAGGTGGAATACAAACACTGCCTCAACCATGTCATCAAAAACTGCAGCGCTCCCTGCATCGGCAAGACCACACGCGAGGATTACCTCGCCCGTGTGGAATCTGCCTGTGAGTTCCTCGAGGGCCAAGGCCGCGAAATGCTCGATCAGGTCGAATCCGAAATGAAGGCCGCCGCCGAGAAGATGGATTTTGAAAAAGCCGCGCAACTCCGCAATCTCCTCGAGGACCTCAAAACAACGACCCGCCCGACCACAAGATTTACCCGCAAGTCGCTACCGACGACGATCAACCCCGAAGCGGATGTCACCGCGCTCCAAGCCGCACTATCGCTCCCCTCCCCTCCCCGCGTCATGGAGTGCTTCGACATTTCGAACATCTCCTCCGCACACATCGTGGCCTCGATGGTCCGCTTCCGTGATGGCGTGCCCGACCGCGCCGGCTACCGCACATACCGCATCAAGGGACTGACCAAACAGGACGATTTCGCCAGCATGGCCGAAGTCGTGCGCCGACGCTACGGACGCATTCTCCGCGAGTCCGAAAATGCAAATGCCACTGCCATCCCTGACCTTATCATTGTGGATGGCGGACGCGGCCAACTCTCCAGCGCCTGCGAGGAACTCAAGCGCCTTGGCCTCCAAAATGTGCCGATTATCGGTCTGGCCAAAGAATTCGAGGAAATCCACCGCCCCGGCCGCCCGCTTCCGATGCGCCTTCCCCAAGACAGCGGCGCCTTGCGCCTGCTTCAGCGCATCCGCGACGAAGCCCACCGCACGGCGAATGGCTACCACAGCCTCCTGCTGAAAAAACGCGTCCGGGAAAGCCTGCTTGATGCCATTCCCGGCGTCAGCGCGAACCGCAAGCGGGCCCTGCTCGAAAAATTCGGCTCCGTGGAACGCCTCAAATCCGTCTCGCCTGAGGACATCGCAAAAGTCTCCGGAATCAGCCCCGCTCTCGCCGAACGCATCACCTCCTCACTCAACAACACGCCATGCAACTCGACTTCGACCTGAAAGGCACCGTTTCAAAACCCAAGCCGGCCCAGAAGCCAGCCGAACCGGCTATTCTCACCGTCAGCGCCCTCACCCGCAAAGTCCGCGGACTCCTAGAGGACTGCATCGGTGAAGTTTGGGTCGAAGGAGAAGTCTCCAATCTCCGGCGCCAAAGTTCAGGCCACGCCTACTTCACGCTGAAGGACGCCGGATCGCAAATCGCCTGCGTGCTTTTCGCCGGCCAAACCGCCCAACTGCGAGGCATGAACTTCGCGGACGGCGTGCAGGTTCAACTCCAAGGCTCCCTCACCGTTTACGAACCGCGCGGAAACTACCAAATCATCGTCCGCCGCATCCAAGAACGCGGAATCGGCGCCCTCCAGGCGAAATTCGAGGAACTCAAGCGCCGACTCGATACCGAGGGCCTCTTCGACTCCACGAAAAAACGCCCACTGCCGAAGTTCCCCCGCCGCATCGGCGTGGTGACCTCACCCACCGGCGCTGCCATTCAGGATTTCTTGAATGTCCTTCACCGCCGCCAGCGAGGCATCGAAGTCGTCATCTGTCCCGTGCGCGTTCAGGGAAAAGGTGCCGCCACCGAGATCGCCGAGGCCATCCGCTTACTTGGTGATCCATCCACCTCCGGCCTGCCCCCCTTCGATGTGATTGTGGTGACGCGTGGAGGCGGCAGCCTGGAAGACCTCTGGGAATTCAATGAAGAATCCGTAGCCCGAGCCGTCGCAGCCAGCCCAGTCCCGGTCGTAAGCGCCGTTGGACACGAAATCGATTTCACGATCTGCGATTTCGCCGCCGACTTCCGCGCCCCCACTCCCAGCGCTGCAGCGGAAATCCTCTCAGCCGATTCCGCCGAACTGCTCGACAAACTCCAGCACCTCGCCGCCCGACTCGGACGACCTGTTCTCATGCGCCTCGATGGACTGAGCAACCAGCTCGTCGCCCTGCAGAGAACCGCGCTTTTCCTCGAACCGCGCCGCATACTCCAGGAGAGACAACAAACACTCGACCGCCTCCTCGAGGACCTGCAATCCATCGCAGAATCCGCTCCACACCAGCTTCGGCTTCTCCTTGAGCGCCAAGCCCGCATCCTTGCAGGGCATAGTCCGGATGTAAAAATCTCCGACCTTTCCCGCCGACTCTCCACATACCGCGACACCCTCGAGCGCCGCACCGACTCCCAGTTGCAGCACGAAAAATCGACTCTCGCCCGAAACGCAGCCGTCCTCCGCGCCCTGAACCCCTCCGCCGCCCTGGCTCGCGGCTACACCATCACCATGGATGAAAACGGACAAATCCTCCGCTCCGCAAAAGACGCGATGAAGTCCAAAGAACTCACCACGAGATTCCACGACGGCGAGGTGAAATCCCAAGTCCGCAAAACCTGACTTATAGGCCTCCGCCACAGCGAGAGTCCTTCGCCACTTGGAACCGGTCGGTCGCTTGAAAAATCCAAGACGCTCAACTCGGCTCTCATAACAAAATTTCTTCCGAAACAACAGCCGCTGGCAACTATCCGCGAACTGTATTTTTATTCTGCTCAATGATCTCCAATCTCATCAACAATCCGGAAAGCAAAACGCTGGAGTTCAAGCGCGACTTGTCATCACCGCGTTCGGTTCTGCGGACGCTCGTGGCATTTGCCAATTCTGCCGGTGGTCATTTGATCCTCGGGGTGGCCGATGACCGGAAGATCATAGGAGTAGAGAATCCGCTCGATGAAGAGGAACGCCTGTCAAACCTCATCGCGGACTCAATCTCGCCGCGCCTGGTGCCGAGTATTGAAATGATCACCGTGGAGGGAAAAACTCTGCTCGTGGTGGAAGTTTTCCTTAGGAAGCACTCAGAAATAACTGTCGTATTTATGGGCAAATCGAATAG
>JBIIPZ010000062.1:0-12909 GCA_044342325.1 Terrimicrobiaceae bacterium | reverse complement strand
GAACAATACCCATCTCTCTTTCCAATTTCTCCAATTTGAGAAACTACAGTGGCCGGGTTTTTGCCTCCGATGTGGGCGCATCTGTGGTTCCTAATTTTCCAGTTCAAAATGCTGTCGTCGGTCAAATTACCTCCTCATTTTTAAACTCCGCCGGCTATTATCGCAGTCCGCTTCTGGCCACAAATCCGCTCGGATTTTATGAACTCTCCAACACGCCGATCAATCTAGCGATTGGAACGCAAGAATACAGTCCGCAGGCATTCCATTTTAATGACATAGGTCAAATTGATTGGGCCAAGGATCAATCCGGAAAAACCATTTATAAGTCTGAAAAACTTCCTGTCTATGGAATTTCTGACTTCACAAAGGTAAATCTTGTTCTTTTCCGGGCTAATCCAGTTACCTTCACCGATTTGACCGATCCTCAAACCTTAAAGACCTATGTCAATACGAGTTTGTTAAGCCGAAAGGGTTTGGCGCCATTGGCGCGCACTGCACTCTTTACTGAAACGGATGTCCTCACATTATTTGTTGAACCAGCAGAATCTTTCTATGTGGCCATGCGTTCTGGCGTTCCTGGTAATCCGCTTGCCCAGAGAATTAGTGGATTCCTTCTGGGTGCGCCATCGCCTCAAAAAACGGAGGGAGTCAGCGGCATCAATGGTATTGGCTATCTCTCTGGTGATGAATCGATTTTTAAGAAAACAGCCTTTGGTATGGCGGATTCCATTTTGCGCACCAATACGATCCGAGCGGAGTTGCAGGAACGACGCAACATGCTTAACGAAACCGTGTCGAAGGTTATAAACCGAAGCGCTGAACTTCTTTTAAAAGCCAAATCAGCCGCGCTTTCCTATACAGACGCTGTTCTTGTTGCTCGCGAATCAGCCGCCTATTCGCTTATCGCGCACCCGATCCTGCTCGATAATATCAACGGAGCCGTTCTAAGCATTCTCTGGTATCTTGCACTGCTCGTTCCGTTTACATTTTTCATGGAGAAGCTTATTTTTGCTTATTCTGATATACGAAAGCAACTCGCGACCCAGGCCATCATTTTCCTGATCGTTTTTGCCATGTTGCGTTTCCTGCACCCGGCTTTTGAGTTGATCCGTTCCTCGGTCATGATCCTCCTCGGCTTTGTCATCCTTCTGATTTCGGGCGGCGTGACGATTCTTTTCGCCGGAAAATTCCGCGAAAATCTCGCCGCCTTGGAAGCCATGCGTGGACGGGCCGTGGGAGTGAGTGTCAATACCATGGGCATTATTGTAACGGCTTTCATGCTTGGGCTGAATAATATGCACCGCAGGAAAGTCCGCACTGGCCTGACCTGCGCGACCTTGGTTCTGATCACCTTTGCGATGATTGCCTTCACCTCGGTTCGGTCAGATTATGTGGATCGCACCACCACCCTCGGTCCAGCCTCGTATCAAGGACTCCTTTTGAAAATGGTGGACGATCAAAGTTATGACTCGTCGGAAGCCTTTGCCATTAAGCAAAATTACGGCAATCGTTTTCCCATTTCATCTCGTGCCTACCTCACAGGAACGATGGATGTTTACTTGAATCTTGCTCAAAACCCAGATCTTGAAATTCGCAGGAACGATGGAACCGCGTCGAGTCAGTCCACCCGCTTTCTTTCCATTCTGCAATTATCGCCCCAAGAACCATTGCAATCGAAAATTCAACTTTTGACCAAGCCCTTCTGGTTCACGGATCAGTCCTTGCAATCGACCAAGCCGCCGGTGATTGTTTCGGACCGCATTGCGAAGGATTTGGGGATCTCCCTTGAGGATGTGAATTCATCCCTGGACGGCGTTCCGGTGCAAATCAACGGTTCCCCATATCATGCGGTCGGTATTTTTGACTCTCAGGCTCTCAATGCCTTGCAAGATATAGATGGTCACTCCATTCTGCCCAGTGATATCATGGCTCTCCCCAAAGTCTCAACTCGTCCCAATGGAATGCCAGTTTTCAGTCCTGAGGATCCACGAATCGCCGCAGAAAATGTCGTTATAATCGCAACCGCGCTTCCCACTGTGCCGGGTTCCAATAAAACCCTCGCCTCACTGGTGGTTCGCTTGGATGGACTCGGCTATAAAGATGCCAAAAATATAGTTACAAGTCACTTGGAAAAAACTGGGGTTTCCTCGTTTTACGGCTTGGATGGGGTCGCCTATCTGGGAAAAATCGGGCGTGAAAACTCCCTTCGAGGATTAGTGGATCTCATCATGCCCCTCGTTATAGCAGCTCTTACTGTTTTAAACACCATGAAGGGATCTGTTTATGAGCGGAAAGATGAAATCTATGTATACAACGCGGTAGGTATCGCCCCTCGCTATATTTTCTTCATGTTCTTCACAGAAGCCTTTGTTTACTCCATTGTTGGAACTGTATTAGGGTATCTTTTGAGTCAGGCGTCCGGGTTTACGCTCACGGCCTTGAATCTTACAGGGGGGCTCAATATGACCTTTGCGGGACCGAGCACCATTTTTGCCTCGCTGGCCGTCATGGGAGCAGTCTTTTTCTCAACGATTTTCCCCGCGCGCACGGCGCTTCAAATTGCAGCACCGAGTGAGGATTCCGGTTGGAAATTACCAGAGCCCGACGGCGATACGGTTTCTTTCAATTTGCCATTCACCTTCGACACGCACGACCGATTTGCCGTGATGGCTTTTTTCCATAGTTTTCTGGATGACCATGGTGAGGGCGGTTCGGGGAAGTTCTCCGCTTCTTCGCCGGTTCTGGATGTGCAAGGTTCTGGGGAGGACATTGTGCCTTCTGTCTCTGCCACTATCTGGCCTAAACCCTTTGATCTGGGCGTCTCCCAAAATCTCGAAATTTCCCTCCCGCTGGATAGCGAGACCGGTGAGTTTGTCGCCCGTATTTCCATTCGCCGCATCTCGGGAACGCGGGAATCCTGGCTCAGACTCAACGCCAGCCTGATGGTCAATTTCCGTGAGCAATTCCTGCATTGGCGCGCCGTTTCCCCGGCTCAGAAAAAAGATTTCTTCAAAAGGGCTGAAGCGCTTTTTGCCGATGAGGTTCGCCGCACAGAGGCTCTTAATCCGGAGTTACGCCATGTTTAATAAAAAGGGAAAAACCAAGCCGGCGGTGGATGCGGAGTTGGAACGCTACCGCACGCTTCTTGAAACGCCGACGGAGTTCAAGGACGGCTTCGGATGGACCACCGTTGTCGGCATTTTTTTCTGCGGCCTCATCATGATGCCCGGAGCCATCTACCTCGGTCTCATGACCGGTGGCGACATGGCATCGGCCAGCACATGGGTCACGCTGATCCTGTTTGGAGAAATCGCCCGCCGGGCCATGAAACCACTCACCAAGCAGAACCTCGTTGTGCTATTGCATGCGGCCAGCATCATGATGGGTGGAGCAATGCTTTTCCCCGGTGGCCCCATGGCGCCACTCGTCTATCGTTCTTACTTGGCCACCAGCGATGTCATGAGGAATTCCGGCATGCTGGGCCATTTCCCGAGTTGGTTCGTGCCGCCTCCCGACAGTGCGGCGATCCTGGAGCGCAACCTTCTGCATTCAGATTTCTTTGTTCCCATTGCGCTCATCGTGTTCATCACGCTGTTGGGCTTCATCAAAAAATACACGCTCGGTTATTTTCTTTTCCGGTTGACCTCCGATGTCGAGAAACTGGCCTTCCCCTTGGCGCCAATCGCCGCCCAAGGCACCATGGCTCTCGCCGAGGAGGATGATGACAAAAAATCCAATTCCGCCGATGCCTCTGCTAATGGGGAATCCAAGCCCGTCTTGAGTCGTTGGAGAATCTTCACCATCGGCATCACGATCGGATTGCTCTACGGCTTCCTCCAAGTGGGCGTGCCGGCCATTACTGGCCTGTTTCTCGAGAAACCTGTGTTTCTCATTCCCCAGCCCTTCATTGACACCACGATCCTCACGGAAGGCGTTCTACCGGCCACGCCGACGGGAATCACGCTCGATATCGGCGTCCTCATCATTGGATTTGTGCTGCCGTTCTGGGCGGTGATCGGGACATTCCTCGCCATCGTCATTACGGCCGTGGCGAATCCGGTGCTCCAATCCATGGGCGTCCTTTCCCGCTGGCAGCCGGGCATGGACACGGTCAATACGACCTTCTCAAACAGCATGGATTTTTGGATGAGTTTCGGCTTCGGCACCGGCCTTGGCATTGCCGTCGTCTCGATTTTTTCGACAGTTCTCACCCTGACCAAAACGCTCAAAAAATCCCGCTCCGAGAAGGGCGATGGGCCACGGGAAAACATCTGGGCTGTTCCCGAGGGTAGGGGAGACTACCCGCTCTGGCTCGCCCTGGTCGGCTACATCGTCGCAGCGGGTGCCATGGTTTACCTAGTGCACCTGCTCGTGCCGGCATTCCCGATCACCTTTTTGCTCATCTTCGCGTTCGTTTACTCTCCGTTCATCTCCTATGTAAACGCCCGCCTCCTTGGTGTGGCCGGGCAGACGGTGGAAATTCCCTTCGTCCGCGAGGGGGCTTTCATCTTCTCTGGCGCAAAGGGGGTCGATGTCTGGTTGGCTCCGATTCCAATTGAAAACTACGGCTCGCTGGCCCAGTCCTTCCGGGTCAATGAACTCACCGGTGTCCGTTTCTGGTCGCTTTTCAAGGCCGAGATCGTGGCCTTGCCGATTCTTCTCGTTCTTTCTCTCGCCTACTGGTCCTTTATCTGGAGTTCTGGCCCCGTTCCCTCGGAAGCCTTCCCCAACGCCGCGCTGCGCTGGGAATTGTCCGCGAAGAGCCAGGCGCTGCTTTACTCCTCCACTTTCGTTCCGCCAGGAATGGATCCTGCCGCTCATAATATCGCAGACAGCGAATTCATGCAGGCGATCCACCCCTCAGCGATTTTCGGTGGTCTTGGTCTCTCTCTGGTCCTCTTTGCGGTGCTCAGCGGATTCGGTCTTCCGGTCATGCTCGTCTACGGTATGGTGCGTGGCTTCGGCGACCTCCCGCATTCCATGATTCTCGAAATCGTAGGAGCCATGCTGGGCCGGTTTTATTTCCAGAAAAAATTCGGTGAGACGAATTTTCTCCGTATCGCGCCGACGATCATGGCGGGTTATTTTACCGGCGTCGGCCTGGTGGCCATGGCAACCATTGCCTTGAAACTCATTCAGCAAGCCGTCTCCAGCCTGCCATTTTAGTATCATGAATCCTCAGCAATCATCAGGCTCAGCGACCATTCCGGATCAAGTCAAACTCCCGATATCGATCGTCTGGGAGATCGTTGTTCAGGGCATCCGCATCCGTCTTGGGCGTTCGATTGTGACGATGCTCGGCGTCGTGCTTGGCGTCGCCTTCCTCATGTCGATTCTCACCGCTTATCTCATCCGCAAACAGGTGACCGGCGAAATCGAAACCCGCCAATCCCTCGACGCCATGGCGGGCTTCCTCAAGGTGGAAGCAGGCGCGCCCGCTGGAAAAACCTTTGCCATCTACAAGTCCAGCGCACCTACTCTCCTCGAGGAAAGGTTTCTGGAGCTCTTGCGCCGCGAGGGAGCGAAGGGCTTTGTGGATTTTGAAAACGCAAAGCCTGCCGCAGATGGCAAAGTGGCCGACGCCTTGATTGTCCTTGGCGATTCGTTGCCCGCAGCGCTTTGGAAATCCCATGGCGCGCAACTCGCGAAGCCCGTGGCCGCGTTCACCCGCATGCCGGCGGGCGATCATTCCGGTGTTCCCGTCGTTGTCCTCCAGCGGCCTCCCGATGAGGAGGAAATCCAAAAACAAGCCCGCGAGGCTAAGACAGATCAAGTTCGCACCATTTGGATCATGTGCATTGCCGTCCTTGTCACAATGATCAGTATCAGCAACGCGCTCCTCATGTCCGTGACGGAACGATTCAAAGAAATTGGAACCATGAAGTGCCTCGGGGCGCTTTCCTCCTTCATCCGCCGTGTTTTCTTTGTCGAGTCGGCCGTTGTCGGCTTCGTCGGCAGCATCTCGGGGGCCGTCTTCGGCTTGCTCTTTGCCCTCGTTCTCTACGGCTTCTCCTTCGGATGGTGGCTCGTTTTTTCCTCCTTTCCATGGATCGGGATTTCCTTGTCATTCACCGCTTGCATTGCCGGAGGGATCACTGCCTCCATCCTGGCCGCCATCTACCCAGCCAGCTTCGCCTCGCGCATGGTGCCAGCCACCGCCCTGCGCACAAATATTTGATTCCCCATGCCGGTCACCGCCAAACAATTCGCCGCCCTCCGTTCCCCAAGCGATAGCCCATCCTGCATCATCCGTGCCGTGGATGTGAAAAAAATCTACCGCACTGGCACTCAGGAGACCCACGCTCTCCGTGGCGCGACTCTTGAAATCCACCGGGGGGAATACCTCTCCATCATGGGCCCGTCGGGTTCGGGGAAATCGACCCTCTTCAACATGATTGGCGCGCTCTCGAAGCCGACCAGTGGAAAAGTTTACATCGATCAGGTCGATGTTGCCCAACTCGACTGCGACGAACTCGCGTGGTTCCGCTGCCGCAAAATCGGTTACATTTTTCAAAGTTACAACCTGATCGGCACCATGACATGTCTGGAAAATGTCATGCTCCCCATGAGTTTTGCCGGCGCCGATGCGGAAGAGGGCCGCGAGCGCAGTATCGAACTTCTCAAAATCGTCGGCCTCGGACACCGCATCCTCCACAAGCCCGGCGAACTTTCCGGCGGCCAGCAACAGCGCATCGCCATCGCCCGATCCCTTGCCAACCGGCCTGAAATCATCCTCGCCGACGAACCCACTGCCAACCTCGACCAGAAAACCGGCGAGGAGATGATCGGCCTACTCCAGAAGCTCCGCAACGAACTCGGCGTCACCATCATTTCCGCCACTCACGATTTGAAAATGCTCAAATGCTCCGACCGCATCCTCTGGATTCGCGACGGCCGCATCGAGAAGGTCGCCCGCCCGCACGAGGTGGATTTCACCAGCAACGAATTTCATTAAAATGCCCGCACAGAACCAACCGCTCCATGCCATTCCGGTCCGCTTGCCCGATACCGAGTCGCGCGCGGATTCCCTGGGGCAACTCCACCTGCGCCGCCCCATTGCGGTGCGCGGTCCCCTCGACGCCTGGTTCCGTCGCATCCTTCGCCTCGACACACACGTCCACCTCCAATTGGACAAAAACGGCGCGGTATTCTGGTCGATGGTGGATGACCGCTCCAGCCTCACAAAAATTGCAACACTGCTCGCGGAAACCCTCCACATCGAAATGTCAGCCGCTCAGGACTCCGTCGTTCTCTTCACGAAAATGCTCATGACTCGCCGCTTTCTCGCCCTTCAAATTCCCAACGCAAAGCCATGAGCACCGACTGCATCATCCGCACGGAAAATGTGAAAAAACTCTACCGCCTCGGCGAAGAGGAAGTCTGGGCCCTCAAAGGTATCACCCTCGACATCCGCCGTGGCGAGTTTCTTTCCATCATGGGACCCTCCGGTTCCGGAAAATCCACATTCTTCAACCAGATCGGCGCCCTCGATGTTCCCACCGAGGGACGCGTTTTCTTCGAAGGCGAATCCCTCTTCGACCTCCCCGAAGCCAAGCAGGCCTGGGTGCGCTGCAATCGCATCGGATACATTTTCCAAACCTTCAACCTCATCGCCGTGATGAGCGCCCTGCAAAATGTCATGCTCCCTATGACATTTCGCGGCGACAGCCGCAAAGACGCCATCGAGAAAGCCACCGACATCCTCCAGCGCGTCGGCCTTGGACACCGACTCCACAACAAACCCTTCGAGCTCTCCGGCGGACAGCAGCAACGCGTCGCCGTAGCCCGCGCCCTCGCCAACACACCCAGCGTCATCCTCGCCGACGAACCCACCGGAAACCTCGACACCAAAACCGGTGAGGAAATCATCGAGCTCATGAAATCCCTCAACAGCGAAAAAGGCGTCACCATCATCTGCTCCACCCACGATGACAAAATGCTCGCCGCCAGCGACCGCGTCTGCTGGATCCGCGACGGCAGCCTCCACAAAATCGGCTCCAGCGACGAAATCAAGTCCGAGATGCTGAAAGTATAAAAACCGGTCTGATGGTCACTGCCTTCAATCTCACAGGTCATCTGCTCATGGCCAAATGCTGGCTGGAAAAAAGACCTCTTTTTAAAAACTGATCCCATGGAAAACCCAACACACGTCTGGCCCTTCGGCCAACCCTGGCTTCCGCAAGTCGAACCCGCCTTTGCGTCAGGTCAAGTCACGCTCGGCCTTTCGGAAAACGACCTCCTCATCCGCGCGGAGTTGACCGATGCGCACCCGATGCAGGATGTCTTTCCCCTGAACTTTCCAGCCTTCATGCAATGCGACGCTTTTGAGATTTTTCTCGGGCCCGCCGATGAGAAGGCCTACTACGAACTGCATGTGACACCCTCGAACAGCGTCCTCCAGCTTTACTTCGATGGAACGGATACAAACAAAACCCTCGAGGAGCGCGCGGTCGCCCAATCGCTTTTCACGAGCCGGACCGAGCTCACTCCGGAGGGTTGGAGTGTCGAGGCAAGGATTCCGCTCAAGGGCCTCTTTCCCGGGGACCATCCCGAGTGGTTGCTCTCCTTCGGCCGCTACGACTACACACCAGGAACTCCAACACCTGTCATTTCGACCACCTCGCCGCACGCCGTCTGCGGCTTCCATCGCAGGCACGAATGGCCGAGGGTGACATTGGCCGACCTTCCCCCGATGGTTGCCGAGGCTGGTTTTTCAATAGCAAAACATGATTTTAGGCAGGCTATAAAGTAGACAAGACACAAACAAAATCTCGGGATCAGCGACAGTAGCGTCACGGATTCCCAGGCAACACAAAACTCAACGCATCGTAATTACCAACCGACTCCAAGGAGCAAGTCATGACCTCTATTCCACATCTGAACGACGGATCCACGCGCGCCCCGCGTCTGCGCATCGACATCAACATGGGTAACCTGTGGTCCCTTCCGGACTGGTCCCAAGGCCCCAAAGGGGATGAACTTACGGTTTTGACAGCCCTCAAAGAAGCTGGATTCGAAGGGGTGCAGGGAGGGGATTCTCATCTACCTCATGCGAAGGCTCTGGGGTTGGGCTGCACGGTGAGTGGACGCATCAACAAGGTCGGTGAGATCGCGCCTCTTGCCGATGCATGGGCCGCAGCCGGATTCGAAGCGTCCACTCTGCATGTTGGCTGGGGGCATGAGGACGATGCAACCACCGACGCCCTGGTGCAGGATGTGATCCGTGCCTCAGCGGCCAGCGGGCTGCCGATCTTTATTGAGACACATCGCGCCACCATCACCCAGGACACCTGGCGCACGGTTCGCATGATCGAACGCAATCCCGAGATCCGTATTAACGGCGATTTCAGCCATTGGTGGACGGGGTGCGAGATGGCTTACGGCGACTTAGAGGAGAAACTCGCTTTCCTCGCCCCCGTTTTTGAGAGGGTCCGGTTCATGCATGCCCGCCTTGGTAACAATAGCCATATCCAAATGCCGATGTCCGATCCGACTATGGGGGATCCCATCGCTGCATTCCGCAGCATGTGGACCCGATCAATGGCCGGATTCCTTGCAACGGCCAGACCAGGCGATTTCCTGCCATTTAACCCCGAGTTGCTGCCAGCCAGCTGCCACTACGCTCACGAAATTCCCGGCCCGGACGGCATTCTCCGCGAGGCATCCGACCGCTGGCTCGAAGCCCTTCGGTATGTCGAGCTGGCCAAGTCCTGCTGGGCTGCTGCATCAGCTGCCGAATAATTGCCTCACCAACCTTCAATACCGGCCAAAGGGGGCATTAATTGTTGATATTTGGTCGTCTGGAAAAAGGGTTCTTCTCGCCGGACCATCCGAGCTTTACGCGCCAAGAGACTCCACACATTTGACTTGCCGCAATTAACTCCTCTGTGTGCTATGTGTCCGTGGTGAATCCTGAAGAAATTTGCCACACATTAGCCATCCAGCGGGCTCCGCACCGAGACGCCCGGACGGTTCAGCACATGCGTGTAGATCATCGTCGTGCTCACATCGCTATGGCCCAGTAGCTCCTGCACCGTGCGGATGTCCGCCCCACTTTCCAGCAAGTGCGTGGCAAACGAGTGCCGCAGCGTATGCGCCGTGATTTTTTTTGCGATCCCCGCCCGCCGCACCGCCACGCCCAGAGCCTTCCCCACTCCGTTGTCATGCACATGGTGCCGCCGCCGCACCTCGCTGCGCGGATCCTTGCCCACGCTCTTCGATGGAAAAACCCACTGCCACTCCCAGCGCTCGCCCGCCTTCGGATCCTTCACCCCATACGCACCGGGCAACCACACGCCAGGCAAGCCCGCCGCGCGATCCTCATTGAAAAGAATCCGCACCCGTTCCAGATGCTCCCGCAACGGCTCGCGCAGCGTCTCCGGCAACATCACCACCCGGTCCTTCGATCCCTTCCCCTCGCGAACGATAACCTGCTGGCGGTCGAAATCCACATCCTTTACCCGCAGCCGGATCGCCTCCATCATCCGCATCCCCGTCCCGTAGAGCAGCCTCCCTATTAGTGACATCGTGCCCTCCAGTCCGCCCAGCAAACGCCGCACCTCCTCCCGCGAGAGCACCACCGGCAGCCGCGTCGTCCGCTTCGCCCGCAGTGCATCCACCTTTTCCAGCGGACGCTTCAACACCTCGCCAAAGAAAAACAACAGCGCCGAAAACGCCTGATTCTGCGTCGCCGCCGCCACCCCTCGCCCAACCGCCAATTCCTCCAAAAAAGCCCGCACTTCTCCTTCGCAAGCTGCATCCAAGTTCCCACCTCTGCGCTCCACCCAGTCCAAAAATCGCGCCACCCAGTGCAAATACGATTCCTCCGTCCGCAAGGCATAATGCCGCACCCTCAACGCCCGCCGCATCGCCTCCCAACTCTTGCGATTCTGCCCAATTACTTTTCCCTCATTCAAGATCACTTCTTGTTTTGTAGATACCAAACCCTCTGTGTTCTCGGTGTCCTCGGTGGTCAATCCTGTTGAGTTCGCCTTCAGCCGGAATTTCGGCCCCACCCGCCCATACCGATCTTCGCCCCACGACCACCCCATCATCTCGCCTATAAAAACATCCAGCGCCATCCGCGCCTGCTCGCGTGCGAAATCCTGCGCCGAACCGCCGACTGGCAACGACTCCAAAAACAACCTTGCCGCCACCTCGGGAATTTCGCTTGATTCCGCTCCCGCGCTCCGACAAAACTTCAGAAACCGCTCCAAATGCACGCTCCACCAATACAGCGTCTTCTCAGGGACTCGTATTCCCCGCCCCGCCACCATCCGCACCACCCACGCCTTCGGATGCTCCGCAACAACTATCTCTTTCCCCTCGCTCATGATTCCAATTCTGCAACACCCACCTGAATTGTCCACTTTTTTCTTGCCTTGATAGTTAAATTGGAATTTTGTGTGACCAAACAACGTTCGGAAATATAATGAACCTTTCTTTTGACGCTCCCTACGTTGATTGCAGAAACGCGATGGATTGGGAGATCCAGCAGGTGGTTTTTGACACCACTTGTGACGATACGGAAGATGCAGAAGACAGACGGAAGTCGCCCTATGTTTTGATTAGCCGCAACTTCGAATTCCCCGGCGCGACCACGATAGAGTGGCACGATGGAAATGACTATGATGACGGTGGTTCAATCCGCTCGGCAAGCTTGGAAGCTAATCGCATAAAGATTATCCTTGATGCGTCGAGGACAATTGACATTACATTCAACTTGGACACAAATCATTTTGAAGAACTCAAGAAATATCTCAAAAATATTCTGGGAAGCCGATTAAAAATGGAATGAAAATCCGAACAGACCAGTCCACCCAATCCCATCCCTCCGGGACTTCTGGCATAGCTCTCCTGCTAATTCCGCTTCGCGGGCAGGAGCTATGCCAGAAGCAAGTGGTGATCCGTCATCGCGGACGTTAGCCTAAAAATAATCCGCCTGATTCAGACCCTACCGCAATTTCAGTATGAGCGAACAATCCAATTCTGAGCGACCTCCATCCGTAGTGACTGGCGTGACATGGTATTCGCCGGATGAGTGGAGCACCATTCCAGATCATGTGGCAGATCCCGAGACATTTGACTACCCCTATCAAGAATGGTTGAATAACGCAGAGAAAACCGTAGAGCGGCTTCAAGATGCAAAAACTCGCGTTTATCGCATTCCTTTCCGCATTGATGATTTCCTTGTTTGGTGTCGCCAGAAGAACAAACAACCCAATTCAGAAGCAAGGTCAGAATATACCCAAGCTGAAACTAAAAGAATACATGGCTAACGAGCCAGTGGACCTAATCCCTCTCCATTCGGGACTTTCGGCAAGAATATGAAGACTTTGCTATACGCTTTTCTCTGTTGTTCGCTGGCGCGGATCCTCTTTGCATCAGATATTCAAGATACCTACATTTTCGATGTAAGGGAGAAGCAGATTGCCGAGGAGTTTAACAAAACTCGGCGAGCAGAGATAATTGAATCAGAAAAGCAGAAGATTGCCACTCTCATTGACGCGAAAAGGGCACAGCAATACATGGATTCGTTCACAAGCGGCATGGATTCGACATCAGGGATAATTTTGCTTGAGGGCGAAGACTCAGAATGGCTTCGTGTAGCCTACTGGAGCGGCTATCAGGCGAAAATGAGCTTTATGATGGGATATGTGATGGGAGAAAACGCTTCCTCTGCCAAACAAGGAAAATGAGAAAAAAAGACCTAATGAGCCGATGGGACGAATCACCATGCCAGCGGAACTTTCGGCATTTCGCCTTCGGAGCAGGCTCGGATGCCAAAAGCAAGTGTGAGCAGGTCATCGGAGACGTTAGCCAAAAAATATGAGCCGTTTTTGTTATCCGTTTGCAGGTATCGCGACATGGCTCGTGATTGCAGGATGGGCTCTGTGCCGCTTTAGTCCA
>JBIIPZ010000049.1:0-18596 GCA_044342325.1 Terrimicrobiaceae bacterium | reverse complement strand
CGACTTCTTGGATTTTCATTCCCATGCTCATGCCAAAAGGGAATGGAGTTGTCTAACTATTTTTCACTCGTCCAAGACACAGGGCGCATGAAGGCTTTTCAGGTGAAATGTCTCTGGGGTGCGAGTATTTCCGCCAAAGACCCATGCAAGGAGCAAGAGTCACTTTTTTTGATCAAAGCCTGAATCGTTTCGAAGCAGACTCACAACTCTTCTGGATGATCTTGGAAACACCCTCTGCGGTCGGATGGGCGATGGTAGCATCGGGAAGCTTCTGTCTGATTTGCTCTGCCATCTCCAGCACCCGACGTTTGACCATGAGCTTATTGAGTCCAGATTCCTCTGCCATGCGCTCCCAATTTGCACCGGTCAGCTTTCGTGAGTCATATTCTCCGCCGACTTTCATGGCCATCTTGGTCGAAAGCTCAGGGTAGAATGTTGTGCAGAGAAGGTCGTAGAGCGGAGCCATTCGTGTTTTTCCCCCGCTGTAAATCAGAGAAAAATTTTTCCCATGGGCATCATGGTTGCCGATGAGGGCATTGAAGATCACAGCATCCAAGAGGGCATTCAAATCGAGGACTGGTGACGAAGAGCACTCTCGAAGCAGGGCGAAGCTCTCCTTGAGAGAAGGCCCACCTTCGTTCTGGTATTTCCTCTCGGGGACGATCCCCAAGGCTTGGCAAAAATCCTCTTGATGAATCCTCCTCAGCTTTTGACCCATCGGTTCTCCATCAGATTTCCAATGGCGGTCATAACGCTCCACCAGCAGATAATCGATTCCCTCGATATTCCCGACCTCTACTGGAGCCACAGTGAGCCCTATCACTCGCGCCAATCTCATGCAGAATGCCTCGTTGTGGACGAGACCCTCAAAGCGCTCGATCGCTGGTTTGAGAATGTGTGTGCTGGGTGCCCCTCCAAGGGGGATGGAGATTCCTTGAGGGGATCGATGGATGGCCAACTTCTCCTGAGCCCCGGCAAGCGAGAGTCGCACGCCCTCATCTCCCGCCATCAAGGGGCGACGCGGCAGTGCTCTTAAAATCTCGGCCAACTCTCCCGCCGAGAGAGTCCGGTATTCCTCCTTCTGCTCCAGTGGTTCTTGCCCCCTTCGGAGAAATGTCACCGCGCCGGCGCATTCGCCTCCGATCCGGTCGAGCAAAGCGAAGTCATTCCCGGCGCTAACCCCAAGGTTTTTAGCGATCACTTCGCGTTGGCGTTGTTCTGGCAGAATTCCGGCAAAAAATCCCCGCGATTCATTGCGTCCGAAACCCTCTTCTCGCAACGGCAGTGAATGGGAAAGCGGGATCGCTCCGGTTTGAACAAGCCACTCCGGCGAGTAGGTAAAACGCATGGATCCATGCTCATCTTGCTCGAGGGTTCCGACTGTCTCCCCAAGCAGATAGACATCCAGAATTCGCTTCACGAGTTTGGCCCTTCCTCGTCGACTCCATGAAGCTCCAAGGTAATCCCAAGCGTGTGGAGCAAGGAGAGCGCCTTGCCCAGTTGACAGGTTGGCTTGCCTTGTTCGAGATCACTGACGAACCGCAATCCGGTTCCCGAGGTCATTGCCAGATCTCTTTGGGTCACCCCGAGTCTCTTGCGAGCGGCCTTCACTGCGGCCCCGATGTCTTTTGGAGTGTGTTTCATAAAAATAGAATCTTCCCGATCGGGAGCATCTCACGAAATATGCAGCGCTGCAAGCTGCTATCTTCCCGATCGGGAATACAAGTCCTGAAACACACCCATTAAGGCGAAATCATTCCCGAACGGGAAAAACCTCCCCCGAATCGCTGCTCCCGGTCGGGAGCAACGATGGTCTTTTTTTCATTCAAGGTGCGCGGGATGAACACACCCAAAAAACCCGAAAACGACATCCACTACGCCGACACGCAGCACCCTGTTGAACACATCGAACCCCTCCCGCAAGATGGGGACGATAGCATTGAAAGAAGCTGCCAAGTCCTCGGCAGAACCTTCGAGTGGGTCGCCGAAGCGGACGAGCCTTCCGAGAAGGGCCTCCGTGCCGCCGTGGTGCTCTACTGCGTCCGTTCCGACCTGATCGGGAGGGAGAGCCTCGAAGACCTCGCCTTCTCGCTCCATTACACCGAGAGCGAGGTCGAGAATCTCGTTGAGAACTTCTGCCACGCGATCAACTGGCGGTGACCGGAAAGTTCCACGGATTGAACTCCACCTCCATGGCTCACCCGGCTCCCGAGCAAATCTACGACCTGATCCTTGAGGATTTCTTCTTCAGTCTAGTGGACCGTGGTGTTCCTAACGAGGAGGCCCCGCTCTTCACTGGCAACCTTGAGGGAGAAGACCTCAAGTCTGCTGTGGGGCGCCGGTTCGGTCTCTCCGATCAGGAAGCTCTCCTCCACCTGGTTCACGCCCGAGAGGAGGTAGCCCTATGAGCAAGGACATCTGCGAGCTCATCACGGCCCGCTTTATCGACCAACTCAAGCGCGGGACCGTCCCGTGGCAGAAGCCCTGGATGGGAGTCCAGAATATCGTCTCCAAAAAACCCTACCGGGGGATCAATGCCCTCATCCTAGGGGGCAGCGAGTTCAAGTCCCCCTACTGGCTGACCTTCAAACAGGCCCACGACCTCGGTGGCAAGGTCAAGAAGGGTGAGGCAGCCACCCCGGTCATCTACTACAAGCTTTTCGAAAAGCGGGATGACCAAGGGATCCTCGTCCTCGGAAGCAATGGACGCCCCACCCGGATTCCCTTCATCCGCTGGAGCAATGCCTTCAACCTCGACCAGACCGAGGGCATCGCGCCACCTGCCCAAAATCAGGTCGTCGTTCAGAACCCACTTCACCCGCTCGAAAAGGCCGCCAAGATCGTCGAGGAAGCCAAGACCTGTCCCATCTGCCACACGGGATTTGCGGCGGTTTATTCTCCGGGAGAGGACGTGATCCGGATGCCAGCTCAGAAAACCTTCCGGAGCCCTGAGTCCTACTACCAGACCCTCTTCCATGAGATGACCCATTCGACGGGTCACGCCCAACGGCTGATCTGGGATATATTCCTTCAGATGCTCGATGCCGAGCGCATCACTTTGGCTGATCACCGCACCTATGACCTGAGCGGTTTTTATGTGGTTTGCACAAGCAACATCGGCTCCCACCAGCTGATGAGACCCACACGGTTGCCGTTTGCGACACTGGAGCGGGCTGTTCTTGCGGAGCTACACCGGCACTTCAGGCCTGAATTGATCGGGAGGTTCGATGAGAAGATCGTGTTCAGGCCTCTGACTCCAGATACCCAAAGGGAGATTGCCTTGATCGTGATTGGGGAAGAGATCGAGCGCTACCGAAAGATGGGGATCGAACTGACGGTGGATGAGGAAACCGTTGAGATGCTCATCCGTAAGGGAATCAACAAGGCTCTCGGAGCACGTCCCATGAAGCGGATGGTTCAGAAGTATCTGGGGGATGTGGTCAAGGAGAGGTTAAAGAAGGTCTGAACTTGGACAGAGCCGACGCTGATGGCCATCGAAAGGGGGAGGAAGCAAACAAGTGGTTCAGCCTGATCGATAAGGTTTGCTCGGAGTGGACACTTGGGCTGGCATGAGAAAAGTTGAAGGCCAACGCAGGGGCATGCCTCGTGGACGGCATCACCATAGAGCGCTTCGACAAAGACAGCCAAAACCGGCTACCCATGGCTGTCGACCGCTGGCGCAAAGCCGTAGGAGTCGTATTTGAAGGCGAAAAACCGGAAATATTTTAAAGCGTTCTTGCCGCCGGTCCGCTCTCAAAATGTGCACAACTGTTGAGAGCTATCATTCATGGCCCTGTGCCGTGATCGGTATTCGGAAGCTGTCATGCGTTTGACGCGCTGAAATGAACGGCAAAAACTCTCCACGCTTGAAAAACCCGATGAATGCGCGATGGCTTTGATCTGCTGGCCGGTTTCGATCAACAATCGGCATGAATTTTCCAACCGCAACCGCAAGACATATTGGTAAACACTGAGTCCAGTGCGTTCGCGGAATTTTTCCCGAAAACCGCTGTAGCTCATATCCAGCCTTCTGGCGCATTGCTGCAAATTCAAATCAGGCGGCAGGTTTTCCTTCCATTCCGCAATGAGATTCTTGAGGGGATCGCTGCGGGATACGCCGATTACCGCCTCACGGTGAAGTTCAAAAACCAACTGCTCCGTCTTGAGTTTCGCCTCGTCGATATCCCCCGTATCCCCTCTTTGAAAGGCTTCGACGGCGTGTTGGTGCAGGGCGGCGTGCTGGGTTGCTTTCAGCAGGCTACGAGGCACCTCTTGGCGCGCAAGCCAGCGCCATCTTCGCCAATCCCGCATCCGGGAACCTGTGAAACAAAGGTAGCGCTCGTCCCAGGATGTCCCCAGTAGGGGCCCGTAACGAAACCGGGGGCCCTCCCAGATATAAAAAACAGCCGGCGCTTCGACCGCGTAAACGGGCCCATCATCCATCTGGAAAAAACCCCTCCCAGCCAGCACCAACCCCAAACCTTCGAAGTTGAAGCGTGTGTCCACACTCTCTGTTTTATTCGGAATATGTCCGATGAGCTCGATGCGCAGCGTATCAACCGCGCTCCCCAATTCCGCCTCACTTGCACTCCAGGCAGTCTCTAATTTTAGCATTTATGTTAACTGTATAGTAATTTTTGCCAGTCGGCTTTTATTGTTACCATGAGAACTCATAGTATTTCTGTTAAGTCTACAGACAATTCCCATTTTCAATGATGAACACGACTCCAAAAAATAGCGCCGCCGTCATTGGCTGCGGAAAATTCAATCCCGGCAAGGAAGGCTGGGCTATCGGGCATGTCCATGCCGAGGCATACAAAATGGCCGATCCTGGCATCAGGTTACTTGGAGTAGATCCCAATGCGGAAAACCTCGCAGCTTTTGGGGAGCGCTTCGGCGTTGCCACGGAGGATTTGTTTCCCAGCACCCACGCGCTTTACGCAGCGCTGACGCCGGATGTGGTTAGCGTGTGCACTTGGCCGAAGTTACACGCACCCCAGGTTATCGAAGCCGCCGCCCGTGGCGTGCGCGGAATTCTCTGCGAAAAACCGATGGCACTCAATGGTTGCGAAATCGACGCCATGCTGGAGGCCTGCACAAAATCCGGCAGCCTCCTCGCCATTGCCCATCAAAGGTGCCACGACCCGAACTTCAAGCTTGCCAAAGAGCTCCTTGAATCAAGCGCCATCGGCACGGACTGGGTTCTTGAAGCACGAGTCGGCGACGGCTGGGACATGCTGTCGTGGTCCGTTCACTGGATCGACATCGCGAGTTGGCTGTTTGACTCCACACCGCTGTCGGTGCTGGCCGGCGCCAGCCATGGCGGAAAGCGCCTTTATCAGCATGCCATTGAGGAAAGTTCGATCGTCTTTGCCGAATATCCCGAAAAGCGACAGGCCATCTTCATCACCGGCCCAGACCACCACCAAGGTGGAGAAATGGTTTTTATCCGTGGATCGGAGGGAATGATCGCAATCCGTGATCAAGTGCTCCGAGTGTGGAACCAAGCAGAGGGGTATCGCGAGATTCTAGTTCCGACCGGGGCTCCGCAAGGCATGCAGGCGATGGTTTTGGAAATGTTCGCCGCGCTCGAAACAGGAAGCCCCATGAAATTGGATGCGGCTCGGTCAGCGATCTCGACCAGAACTGTCTACGCGGCGCACGAATCCGCACGCCTGATGAGGAGGATCGATGCACCGTTGACCACCGGATTCGCGCCGCTCGAAGTAGTTCAGAATCCGCCCCGCCCTCGCATTCCAGAGGGACGCATCGTGCTCTTCGCCGATGAACATTTCGGCAGCGGCGGACGCGAGGGGATTCTGGAGGCCTTGGAAAACGCGAGTGGACGCAAACCCGAGTTGATCGAGGCGTCATCGGGCCTCACCGAATCGGATCTCGCCGATGCGGGAGTCCTTCTGCTTTATCACACCCAGGAGGAGCCATCGCCGAACACCCAATCGGCACTCACTAAATGGATCGAATCGGGAAAACCAACCGTCTTCGTTCACGCGGCGCTCGGGGGCTACAAAAACTGGCAGACATACCACCGATGGGCCGGCAATGTCTGGGACTGGAACACTTCACAACATCCGCACGAGGAGACGCGGCTTGTCGCAACCGACCCCCGATTTACCACATGGAAAGAAGCCTGGCTTCCGAAAGACGAGGTGTTCATCCATCTCGGTGCGGTGGCCGATGTGGATGTGCTCGTTGAAACAACGATTTCCGCAGGGACCTTCCCGGTTGCATGGATATTGAAGTCCCACCCGAATGTCGTGACATGGGTGCCGGGTCATCGTCGCGAGATGTGGTCCATACCGGCCATGGCCACGGGACTCATCGAAATGATCCGCATCGCCAGCGAAGGAAGGGAAGCCAAATGACAATCGGCTGCTTCGGACTCAACGCACCCTTCAGTCCGCTCGATACTCAATTGACTCAGATCATAGCCCGGGGATTTCGCACACGGATGTCAGCGACAACTGCGACGAAGCAACGCTGGGCGTCGAACCTCGCATTTTTCTAAAATTGGAAAAAAAATTGTGCCCCAAAAGTGTAGCAACTATAAAACCCTTCCAACTCAAAACCTCCTCAACATGACAATCGGCTGCTTCGCACTCAACACACCCTTCAGTCCGCTCGATACTCAATTGACTCAGATCGCAACCTGGGGATTCCGCCACGCGGATGTCACCGACAACTGCGACGGGGCATCGCTGGGCGTCGAATTCGGTTTTGCCGCCGTCGCCAGCCTTGACTCCAACCCTCATGATGTCCGCCGCGCGTTCGCCGCACATGGCATCGAAATCACTTCTTGGTGCGCCCATGCAAACCTGCTGGATCCCAGCGCCCCATGGCGCTACAGCACCCCGCAGATTATCAAGGCCGTAAAATCCGCTGCCGCCATAGGAGTGCGCCATGTGATCACTACCGAGGGCGAACCGTCTACCGCATTCGGCAAAAACCTGACCGATGCCGAGGCGATTCTTTTAGTGAGGGAAAAACTGCACGAGCCGTTGCGGCTGGCAGAGGATTTGGGCGTGAAAATTCTCTTTGAACCGCATGGTCCTATCTCCGACAACATCGCGCTCACCGAGCGGGTCCTCGATGCCTGCGACTCTCCGGCGCTTGGACTCAATCTGGACACCGGCAACCTCTGGCTGGGTGGAGGCGATCCGGTGGCCTATGTCCGCAAATTCGGGAGCAAGATCGAGCATGTGCATTGGAAAGACATGCCTGCGGAGATGGAATCCCGGCGAGGCAAGATTTTTGGCTGCGGCATGGCGACGATTGCACTCGGTTCGGGAGTGGTGGGTATCGAGGCCGTCCACAGGGCACTCCAAGAAGTCGGCTTCAATGGCCACACCACATTAGAGGTGGCCGGCGAGGATGCGGTGCTGGCAAGCCGGAATTTTCTGGAAAAACTCAACAGAACTTGAATTGGAAGTTCTGTTTTGAAAATCACCGTCCTATATTTGCCAATTTATCAAGACTCATTTGGGTGACCGCATCATCGGCCATATCAGCATTGATCCCACCGCCATTTCTGCTACGGGATCTCAATGCCGTGTGCGGCAAACTGCCTCCGGATGTCATGTGGGTTCGCGTCGAGGCTCGCGACGGCGGCGAATCCGAACTCGACGCCGAGGGAAGCGCCGTCGCAGTTATCGGTGACGTCAGCGTATTTGAAGCCCTAGGCGGCGATTTGCGCGAGTTGGGCTTCAATTGGACTGAAGAGGGTGTTAAGGGCGAAGCAACCAATGCTCATGATCGTGGATTTTTTGAGTCTGATGTTAAGGGTCGGCGACGATGCTAACCTCTCGGGCCATCCCGACGCGGCCATCGGCTTCCGGTCGAACCAGAAGTGTTAGGACGCGGTCTGTGCTTGAATCGGCCTCGGAGGGCGGGAGAGGGATCCTTAGCGGGGTGGGGGAGGGATCGGTTTTTTCGGTGATTTTGATTCCGTCCAGCCAGATCTCGGCGTGGCCATGTAGGGTGCCGAAGACGATCTCGCCGCCTCGGGATGCGATGGAGTTCCACGGGCGGAAGCGGGCTCGGTAAACTGCCCATTGGCCTGTCGGCATCTCCTGGAGTGTTCCGGGCGTTACGCTCATCCAGGTGTTCACGTCGGCCTCCGAAATCTCGACCATGGGATCGGGGCGATCGGTTTGCGGTGGCGAGAAGACCCAAGTGGCGATCTGGTAGCGCGACTCCTCGGGTGCGACGAATGGGGGAATCTCGGCAGGGCGGACAGTCAGGAGCAGTTCGGCGGCGGCCAATCCATCGGCCTCGGCGCGGATGGTGGCCTGACCCGAGGCGGCCTTGGAGCGAACGATCAGCTGTGCCAGACCGTGGAAAACCCGGCGCATCGGGCCCTTCTCGGGATCGTGGCAGTTGTGGTCCCCGTTGCCGTGGCCGATATTCTCCGCCGGTCCATCCACCGTGAAGGTAACCGAGTTGTCCGCGTCGGGAACGATGCGGCCCATGGCATCGACGACCGAGACGGTAACCGGGATTACATCCCAAGCATCGCCTTTGAGCCAATCCCTGTCAGGTTCAAGCCGGAGAGCCGCCGGTGCGCCTGTTGTCTCGACCTGAGTGCGTGCGACCTCTTTACCCTGATTGTAGGCGACGGCTTCGAGGCGACCGGGAGCGTAGGGAACCGCCCACTCGATGAAGTCGAAAGAGGGCTTCGGTTTCCGGCCCAGCGGTTCGCCGTTGAGGAAGAGGGCGACTTCCTCGGCGTTGGTCATGGCAAGGACGGAAATCGTTTCCCCCTCGCGGCCCGCCCAGTTCCAGTGCGGCGCGAGGGCGAGGACGGGGCGGTCCTTGATCCATTCGGCCTGGTGGATGTGAAACGCCGTCTTGGCGAATCCGCAGGTGTCCATGATGCCGAAGACGGAGGAAATCGAGGGCCAGGCAAGTCTTTGCGGTTCGCCTCGGTAGTCGAAGCCCGTCCAGACGAAGCCCCCCGCGAGGAAGGGGCGCTCGGCGATGAGTTGCCATGCCTTGCGGTGGGAATGCCCCCAGCTTGCGAACTCGCTGTCGTAGGATGAGACGACATTGCGCTCTGGGTCGTTGGCATACTCGCCACGGGTCATGAAGGCAGAGGTGTCCTCGGAGCTGAAGACAGGGAGATGAGGATGCTTGGCGTGGAAGGAATCGTAAGCGTGGTCGCAGTAATTGAAGCCCATCACATCCACGGCCTCGAAGACCCCCTCGGCGTTGTTCATTCCACCGTTCATCGCCGCCGTGACAGGGCGCGTGGGGTCAAGGCGGCGGACTTCGCTCACCATGCGGCGCACCATTTCCCGGCCCTGTGGGGTGCCCTGCATCGGTTCCTCATTGAAGACGGACCAAAGGAACACACTCGGATGGTTGCGGTCGCGGCGGACCATTGTCCGGAGTTGACCGATGTATTCGGGGGTGTGGTTGAAGTTGCGGTTCTCATCCATGACCAGCATGCCGAGCCGGTCGCAGGCATCGAGAAACTCTGGCGCCGGTTGGTTATGGGCGGAGCGGTAGGCGTTGCACCCCATCTCCCTGAGTCTTCTGATCCGGAAATCCCAGAGCGCATCGGGCACGGCCACGCCGACGCCCGCATGGTCCTGATGGTTGCAGGTTCCCTGGAGCTTGAGCGGTTCGTCGTTGAGAAAAAATCCCTTCTCCGCATCGAAACGAATGCTGCGGAAACCGCAGGCCACACTCGCCTCGTCGAGAAGTTTCCCCTCACGGCGCACCGAGACGCGCACGGTGTAGAGAACAGGCTCATTCACCGACCAGAGGCGGGGAGTGCCCGGCACCGGAAGCGTGATGTTCGAAACGGCGGATTCCAGCACTGGCACGGAGGCCGCGGAGCGCTCGCTGACGACCACCCTGCCTTCGGGATCAAGCAATTCGGCGGTGATCTCCACCGGGGTCTCTTTGGAAGTGATATTCCCGAGCGTCATCTCCACGGGGACCGACCAGGCACCCTCCGGCGAGCGCACGGGGACGGCATAAACCCCGTCCGTCTGAATATGAACCGGGGCGCGCTTCACCAGCCAGGTGTGCCGGTAGATGCCGCCGCCCTCATACCACCAGCCCTCCATGGCATCCGCATCCACGCGGATGGCGATGGTGTTGGGTTGGTCGCCGTAAGTGGCGATGGGCGTCAGGTCGATCTGAAAAGGCGTGTAGCCGCAGAAACTGCGATGCACGAGCAGTCCGTTGACCCACACCGTTGCGTGGGTGGCGATGCCGTCGAACTGAAGCTCCAGATACTTGCCTCGGTCGTCTTCTGCCAAAAGGAACTTCCGCCGATACCAGGCGATGCCGCGCGGACGGTAGCCCTGGGAAAGGTTTTCCTCCTCGAGGAAGGGCCCCTCCACGACCCAATCATGTGGCAGGTCGAGCCTACGCCATTCCCCATCGTCGAAGTCGGGTGCGGCGGCGCCCCATGCCGTGCCGGCCTTGGCATTCATGTAGCTGGCGTAGTGCCCCCTGAGTTCCGGCATGGGAACATCACCCGCGTGGAAGAGCCAACTTGGATCAAGCGAGAGGCGCTCGCGAGCGGTGGGTTCTGAATCTGGAGTCTCGTTAGAATATTTCATAATGAGAGTTTCAAATGGGATTATCGGTTGGAGGGATAGTGGACATAGTCCGTGAGCGGGATTCGCATGGCAGGGCGGGCCCACGGCAGCTGCATTTCGGAGAAAAGAAGTGACCGCTCCACGCCCTGTTTCATGGCTTCATTGAGACCTGAGACAAAAGTGAGGGTTTCGCCTCCGGTTTGAGTGCGGCGTTCGATCCATTTTGGATCGAATTCGTGAATGGGTGTTTGCTGAATGCCATTCACGCAAAGGACATGGCCCATGGCCGCTTCCGGTCCGCAGAGCGGGGAAGAGGCGGTCTCATTGAAACATTGATCGACACAATGGATCAATTTGCAGAGGGGATCACTTTCCGGATGGCCATAGTCCACTTCGCTTCCATCTTGAAAACGCGCAGTGATGTGGCCGTTCTCGCTCAGTTCCACCGTTGCGTTTTCAAAGAGGAACTGGAAGATCGGGCCGGCTGTTTCATCCACGCAATGCGCGGTGAAGAAGAGCAGGTCGACATTTTCCTGCGTTTCCACGCGGCAACAGGCCGCATCGTAGTTCTCAATGGGATTTGCCCGGTAGGCCTCGGCCGTAACGGATACCGGTGTGGCGCAGCGATCCATTGAGGTGCCAAGCACAAAAAGCATGTTGTGCAGAAAGTGGGCCGTGGCGTTGTTCACCGGGCTGTCGAGAACCCAGCGCCCTGATTCATCGCGCAGACGACCCGCCCAGGAATTGCGGGCATAGTAGGCGTTCGTGCGGGGCCAAGCGACCCGAGTCATGAGCCGGAGCGGTGCCCCAAGACGACCGGCAAGGATATGACTCTTCAGTCGCTGAATGGATTGGCCAAACGACCATTGGAAGCCGATTTCGAGAAACTTCCCGGAGGCATTGCGAGCCGCCTGCATTGTGAGGGCATCCTGGATCGTTGCTGCCATCGGCTTCTCGCAAAGCACATTCATTCCCAAGCCCAGTGCTTCGCAGGTTTGACTCGCGTGGAAGGCGATCGGTGAGGAGATGACGGCCAGATCGGAAGACAAACCGGCCGTATTGAATTCTGTCAGTGTCTTGAAAGCGGGAACACTCTTCGCCGCGAGTTCCGGCCAATCGGGACTCTTTTCGGCCATCGGATCGATGACTGCGTTCAAGCGCACACGACCTTCAGCCTCCAATCGGCGGACCATCTCCAGATTGTGTGCGCCATACCCGCCGATTCCAACAAGTGCCACATCAACTCTTGTTTTCATGATTTCAGATGGGTGGTGTGCGGGAATTTCAAAGGGTGGTTTGCTTGTCGCCGCAGTGAATCTTGATGCGTTGGCTACCGAAGGGTGTTTCGCCGTATGGATTCGAAAAACGCGGGTAATCCCGAATTGGAATGTTTGCTCCCGAAATAGTCAAACCAACCTCCCAGCCTGTTTCCACGCGGCCCAGGCTCGGGGAGTCGTAAACGACATGGTCGATGTTACCTTCCGCAGCGGCCCCGGAAACGGCTTGGATGAATTTTTCAAAGCTTCCATGCGATGCGGGGCTTCCCATTTCACAAATCCAGACAACATCCGTGGAGTCCACATTCCATTCGTAGGGTTGATCGGTTCCGAGTCGTTCCGCAAGGTCACCAGCGGGCATCCACTGGGCCTCCGAGAGCGAACGCAATGCGATGAACGCCTCCTTCTTTCGGCCGAAACACCATGCGCCTGAGTCCACAACCTCATCAAAAAGCCCTCTGGGAAAATAAGCATGCACGCGGTCCTCGCGATACCACGGCGGTTGGTCGTAAATCGGACAGGGGCGCACGCGGTGAATGGCAATCAGCACATTGCGATGCTGGATGACCTTGGGGAGCACTCCATGGCCAACCCAAGGACCCGGCCGGCCGTAGGCTGCATCGGCGGGAGCGGGATTGTTTGTGAAGACCACCGCCCGCTCACCCAGAGTGGCAGACCAAATGAACTGCTGGTAGCCCGGCGCACCGGGGCGGTAGGCCTGTGCGCACCCGAGGAGGTAATCCGGCGTGCGGAAGGTATAAACTTCCGCGCGGGACAGGGCGTAGGGAATCGCCATCGTGTTAAAAGGAATGCCCTCGCGCTTGCATTTTGAAAAATATTCCCCGGAGTAGAAGTAGCCCGGCCATTTTTCTTTCCCCTCAAAATACCGGTAGCGCGTATCGGTGACGAGATGGTGCTGATCCATTCCTGATCCGCAGAAGAAGGGATAGTCATCCAGATTTTCTGGTGAGATGCCGAAGGAGGAGGATTCTTCGGCATCCAGTCCGTGACGCTCGCGGTTTTCGAGTTCTAATGGGCGATCCGCCCCGATGGCGTGCACCGCGGCATCCAGGGAAAATTCGCCCGCTGCAAGAAGAACGGCTGCGAGTCCGACTCGGGAAGGCGGGACGCCGTGGCCGTGGAGCAGTTCGGAGAGAATTCCCATGGGCGATTCCGCAGGGAAGATTTGGTCATCCAAATAGGCGCGCCCACGGCTTCCTCCGGGAATGGTTCCCAGGCTGTTGAGGGCCACGTGGAGGAAGAGGCTTTGTAGCACGGAGTCGGCTGATTCACGGACTTCTTGATCCTTGGAAAACTCGGCAAGATTGAGCAGGGCTGCGGCATCCTCGTCGTAGTAGCAACTGGAGTTCCATTCTGAAAACGAAAAGCGCATGCGCCACTCCAGCCAACGCAGAAGCGGCTCTCGGGCTCGTTTCTGATGCCAGGATGCCGGTTGCCCAGTGTTTTGAAAAACCTTATTCGGAAACAACTGGGCTGTCAGAAATTCTGAACTCAGATACTGGATCTGGTGGTTTTCCGTAAGCCAGCAGCATCCATCCTCGCCCGGATCTTTTTCGGAGAATTTGGCGGACAGAAGGACGGATTGAATGGTTTTGCGATGCCCGGGAGTGAGAATGCGCGAGGATTCGTAACGGTGAAGAATCCGCACCAAACCGACCATGACGAAATCCTGACAATCCTTTCGCTGCCGGAGTAAATCCAAAGAATAGTCGATCCACTCCCAGCGGAAAATTTCGACCTCCTTACCGAGGCGTTCCATTTCCAAGCAAGGGATCGCTTGGTAGCATGTGCGGCCTCCGAAGCCGGATGGTGTGCCCCAATCGATGCGGGAAAGACACTCCAAATAGGAGAGTCGGCGCTCCAAACAAGGGATCAATGTTTTGTTTTTACCTTTATTCAAGTGGTTCGCGGAGATTGGTTTATCCTGAATCTCTGGCGGCGCTCCGCTCAATGCGAGAGTTGCACTTTGTATTTTGCGGCGAGGGATTTCTCAACTGCTGTCCGCTTTTCAGGAGACAGGGCCTCGTTGTAGAGAAGGGCTTCTGCGATCTTGCCCGTCATTGGTTTCGACCTTTTTCCGCCATTCGCACCCAAGCCGAGTTGTTCGCCTTTTCTCGGTTTTGCGAATATCCCGAGGTCGACATCAGCCACTGGAGAGCCGTTCACATGGATCGTTGATTTTTCGGCTCCACAAACGACTGTCACGATGCTGGGGCCATCAAAACCGATGTTTTTTTCCGCCCGCAGGTTGCCACCACGCACAGGAAGCGCCTTTTCCTCGCCATATTTTTCCAACATCTTCGGCCAATAAGTGAACATGGAATAAAAGGGATGTTTATCTTGGTTCACCGACAAACCATAGGTGTAGGACAGCATCATGATTCCGACATTTCCCGATTGCTCGCCGGATGGAATGTCAACAACAGCAATAAAAGTGGCTTCCTCTCCGAGTTCCTCAGTCAGAGGGCCAGACAGATAGGCGCTGCCTCCGAACTGGATCGCAGGTTTCCCCGCGATGCCATCGGGAAGGAGTTCGGGGCCTGAGGCATCCTCCGGCGGGGTGGCTATGTAGGCCCCATTTCGGCTTTGCCATGATATGAGCGCCTTTCCATCGGCTTCGATGCCCGAACCAGCGTCCATCCAGACCACAGGGTCCCCGACATCCTCCGTAGCAGTGGCAATCGATGTCATCAACAAACACAGGAACAATGGAAGTTTCATAATCAATTTCATAATTGGGTTTAAGGCGCAGGTTGCTGCGCTTGGTCGCAGTTGCCCTGCTTGCCAAAAATTCGATTTTTTCTGCGGCACGATGGAGTAATAAACAAGCGTTGCGTTCTGTTCAAAAGGAGAGGCTGTTTTAATCATTTTTTCTTGGGTTTTCATGGGAAAAAATCAAATTTGAATGGTGTGTGAGGGCTGTGGGGATCATAGTCAACGATTTTGTGCTGTTTTCTTGGCCACGAGGGCCGCTGTTTCGTTTAACCGGTTGGAAATCTCATCATCCTTCGGGAAGCCTTGTCCCAGCGGCACGAGCCAACCCTCGGTGTCTCCTTGATTCCAGGCCTTGATGTCGCCAGTGATGTCCTTTTCGTTGAGGGTTACCTTGGGTTTCTGCTTTGTCCCGCTCACGAAGAGCAGGGTTGCTAGCGGATGCTTCTGTTCCGCTTCGGAGCGATAGTTGTCGCCGAAGGGAGTATATTTGATGTCGATCTCTTGCGAGTCCTTTACAGCCCAGCGGCCCATCGAGCAGATTCCATCTGCGACGATTGTCACGCCTCCCGGTTCACGGAAGCTGAAGGGGAGGTAGTTGGGTAGCATGTTTGCCGCGACGTAGATCTTCTGTTTCGGGAATGTCTGCAGCAGGAGCGGGAGCTCGGGATTCAGATCGCCGCGTTCCACGACCGCACCGCCCTTCTCCAGATTCCGCCGGCCCATTTGTGAGAGTGTCGTGTCCTGCATGAGGTTCTGATCCTTGGCGTCGGCATAAGGGTCCTTGTCGTTCGCTGTGAATTTGTCCCAGGTCGCAACCATTCTTTCTTTGCCGCTCTGATAGTCTATCTCTCCCTTGGCGCCGCTCAGTTTGGCCTCGCGGATGTGGGCCTGGAACTTTTCAAAGCTGCCGTATTCCTTTTCATCGCCCATTTCCACGATGAAGCCCGAGGTGGCATCCTTGAGCCTGGCAAGCGCATCCTGGGGAATCGCCTCGTCCTTCCTGTAGAAGTTGGAGTGGATGAGGAGTGCGGGTTGAATGTTAGTGGATTCGTGGTTGCACTGGGTTTGGGGTTGGCCGGCTTCGAGCGTGATGTCGGCATTGCGCCCGAGATCATCGGTCGGGAGCGGGCGGATCGCGAGGTAGGTCACTCCGTCCCGGATTGTGATCACTTGGCCGGACTTTGCCGTGGCAGGAAGGCTTTCCACCCTCTGGCCGTCCACAAAGATTTCCCACTTCGGCGCCGGTTCCTCAAAGTTGAAAAGGGCGGCCGTGCACTGGACGCTCTTGATCTCCTGCGCGGGCAGTTTTCTCCTGCCGAAAGGGAACTCCTTCGCTCGCTCGCTGATGACCTTTGGGTCTGGCTTGGCGAGCATGATCAGCTTGTTGTCGAATTGATAGGTGCGATAAGTGCCCTGCGCGGTGATAATCCCGTCGCTGTCGCTTCCAATTTGGGTCTGGTTGAATCCCACGCGCATGTCGAGCGTGCCGATATCGCGCATGCTGGAAGGGGACTCCGACTTGCGGCGCCACTGCCCGAGCACATGGATGCGTTGACCTGTTTTTCGAATGCTCGAAAGGCCATAGTTTTCACCGAAGTAGGTCGTCACCCAATCGCCTTCAGAAGTGACCTTTTTCTCGGCCATTGCGCGCCACGGGAGCGGCTTCTCATCGATCCATTCGCTCATCCACTCGTCGCCCCAAGGTCCAGACAAGCTGTTCAAGGCGACCTGCATTGGCGGGTAATCGTGTCCCCAAGCGTTGATGGGTTTGGGAAGCTTGCCATTGGCGTCGGGAACCGGGTTGGTCAGGGCGGGGAGTGTTCCGGTAGCGACATCCGACAGGGCGCCCTTCTTGGAAAGCGTGTGCAGGATGTGGTAGAGGCCGTCCTGCTGGCCGAGGACATGTTCGTAGTAGGTGCGGCTGGCGGGGCCTATCAGTTTCTTAAGATTGGGATGGAACGCCATTGCCAGGTCGTTGGATGTTTTTTGAATGATGCTCCAGCCCGCCATCTTGTCCTGAGGGTCTTCACAGAAGTCGGCGAAGAGCTTGTTACCGGCGGAGGCGATCGACCAATAATAATGGTCGATGTATTCCTGCCCCAGTCCCGCGCCCCATGTCCACATCCAAAAGGGAAAAGCCATCAACCCGGCGCGGCCATCCTCGATCGCGTGCTGCGAGCCAATGATCTGGCCGTTGAGCAGGGCTCCGGAGGCCGCACTGCTATTGAAATTCGCGGTGCTTATCATGCGGGTGAATCCGGAGCGGTAATAGCTCTTGTTGCCGCGCCAGTCCCCGGTGGTCCTGTAATAGGTGTCACCCTGTCCCCAGACGGCTTGCTTGCCGCTTGGGTCGCGCCCGACGCGGGGATCGTCTGCCATGGGGTGGACCAACTGGCCGGTGGTGTTGGTGAAATCCTGGCGCTCCTTGTCGGTCATGGCCGTCTCGCGATCGGGCATGAGCCAAGCGTTCCAGCTGCGTATCACTGACTCCTGAACGGGCGCAGGCATCGCATCTTTAAAATTATACCACTCGGTGATGTTGTTGGCCGCAGTGAGATGGCCTTCAAAGAATCGTGGAGGGCGTCCATGAATCCAGTCCAACCAAGCCAGATAGACGGCGTAATCAATATCCTCTTGAGGCACTTCCGCATCCTTGCCCGCTTTGGCCTTGAGCTTGCGAATGACATCTTGAACGACATGAGCTGGCATGACTCCATAATAGAACGGTTTCGGCTTTCCATTATTCTCCAGTGTCAGGAGCTGCTTGACATGCACATACTGCCACTCAGGCATCCAAGAGGGTTTCGCTTGGAATTTCTCATTCATCCTTGAGACCTCCTGGCGGGTCGGCACCACGGCGGTTGGCGCTCCGAGCGGGGCGTCCTTTTGCTTTAGTGCAATGGCCGGGACATCCGCCGCAGGAGGGAGTTTTACATTTTGAGGCTTTGCGGATGCGAAGGTGACAACCAGTTTAGGTTGCTGAATTAAAATCGCGCGCGGTCCCGTAGAACCGGCCCATTCATAGCAACCGTCATGATAGCGAGCATCATACACCTCTTCTTTCGCAATCAGAAAGCCCGTATCCGAGAGAAGTCGCAGGCGGTCGCTGAGGGTTTTCCCATAGGCCTCATCTTTCACGACAGCGGTGACATCCATGCGGCCATCAGGCTTGTAGGAGGAAACCTCCACCGGGCCGAGTTGGTTGGGGAATCTGTCTTCTTGATCATCCGAGGCGCCGAAGCGCTTCCAATAGACAGCGCCTTGGATGGCGGCATTGTAAGTCGGGGCTGTATCTCCGCCCGCCTGCCAAGGTTTCCTGAGCACATGGGCCACTGCGTGCCAGTTCGGACGCTCCTCGCGATAGGCAGCCAGCGGTGTTTTCTCAAGGGTTTCCTTCCGAACCTCGCCGCGGTAATAAACATCGCAATTCCAGTTCATGCGGTAGCGATAGCCGTCGGCGACGGGCCATTCGGTGCCTCCTTGAGGCCATATCTCCTCGTCCAGATAAGGAAGAACCAACTCGACTTTTTCTATGCTTTTTCCGGAGGCAAGAGCTTTTGCGATCTGTTCCGCCGCCCCTGGAAAGCGGACCAGAAGATTGCGGTGCACCGCGTCAAAAGCGAGTGGGCCGGGATTCACTCCATCCCACACGGCCGTCTGTCCACGATCCTTGACTACGGCATCCTTGCTGATTCTTGCGCCGGTCGGCGACACGGGAATTGCGGCATCCCAGTGCGCCCGGAAACCGCTCAGGCCAGCACATTCGGGTGCGCTGAATTCCAGTGTGTCTTGACTATGCGCGGGGATCAAGGCCGAGAGAAGACTTGCGCCAATGAGGAAAGGGATGATTTTCATTCAGAACAGAAACAAACCAGAAAATATAGACTCAGACATCCTGACCTCTCGGGAAAACGGATGACCTGATTGGGCGGTAGACGAGGCGGAGGGTGGTGCCGGGATAGCAGATTTCTGTGGCGTTGAGTTCGGTGCATAGGGCTTCGAGGGTGGCGTC
>JBIIPZ010000057.1:0-14301 GCA_044342325.1 Terrimicrobiaceae bacterium | reverse complement strand
ATGATGAGGTAATGGGTGGCGGGTAACTGGTAAAGAGTCGAGAGCAGCTTAAGAAATATTAGCTGGTGGCTGGAAGTCAAAATTAGGTTGACCATTTATAAAATTGTTAGAAACTAAGTCGATGAGCTTTTCTGAAATTCTAGAGGAAATTCCAAAACTGACCCTTGTCGAGAGGCGGGAGCTTTTCTTACAGGTTTTAAGTTTAGAGTCGGAGGAAGAAGATTTGGCGATTTGTGATCATGCGGCTTCCGAGGGCTTTGCAGTGCTTGACCTTATGGAAGCCAAACAAGGCCAATGAACGCACGGCCTTCTCGCGCTGAGATTTGGCAGGTGGACACGGGGATTGCCGGAAAAGTGCGGCCTTGTTTGCTATTAACGGACTATCCTGCAAATGACGAGTTGGCTCTTGTCACTGTGATTCCTCATACAACTGCTCTGCGCGGGAACGAGTGGGAAGTTGCGATTCCAAAGCCATTTTTGAAGGAAGGCGCATTTCATATTCAGCAGGTGCAATCAATCAGCCTGCCAAAGCTCATGCGACGGCTTGGTTCCTTGACGCATGAGGAGTGGAATTTGATCGCCGCGAAACTTGTGGAGCGTCTTGGATTGGTGATTTAAAAAAATGCTGGCCTAGAATGGCGCTTCTTGGGCCACGCGATCGGGTAGATTCGCCGGAGTATTTCAATGAGCATTAAAAATGATTGAAGAATCAATAGGATTTCCAGCGGGTTTTTATGTGGGGTTGATGTTGCTGGCATTGGCTTTTGCCTACGCTTGGAGCAAGAGGGAAGCAGGTTTGGGTATTCCGATGGCAGCTGTTTTGGTGACTGTCAGCGTATGGTATTTTGGAGATGCTATTTACAATGATTACGATTCCTATATTCGGGAGATTGGTCTTCAGCATCTTGAGTCGGCTTGGTGGCAGGTGGCTCTCTTTATTGGGGCGTTTCTGGTGTTTGTGCCGCTGCTCCATCGCACGGTAAATCGAAAGTTATTGGCTCAAAAGAGCGAGTTTTGGGCGCTCATGCACCGGGGTGGTATTGATAACTTGGAGTTTCAGCGCCGTTTGGACATTGCGACGGGTCTTATTTTTGGTGTTTGGAGTTTGTTGATGTTAATCGCTTTGATCCGAACAAATTTTGATGTGTTGGGATTGTTCGCGCCTTACATTTCCGGCAAAGCGAATCCTTGGGGGCGAGGCAGAGTGGGGTCGGGGTTTGACGCCCTGATTTCTTTTGCAAACTATCTTCAGATCATGCTCGCGGCGTCTTTTGGCATCGTGGCGGCTGTGGCCAAAAATCCACGCACGCGCTGGATTGGAATCATCGTGACTGCTCTGTCGTTGCCTTGGTTTCTCTTAGATCGCACGCGGAATACGATGCTTGCAGTGGCTTTGCCGGGCTTGATCGCTTGGGTTTTTGTTCGTTTTCGCGGCGGCATCTTTCTTAAAATAGCCGTGTTGGCTGCTGCGTTTTTGGTCACAGAAGGTTGGATGAAATTCGTCATCGAGACGCGAAGTGGCGCGAATGTTGCGATGGCTTTCCAGCAGCTTGGCATTGGCGGCGTCGTAGAGAAGGTGGAGTCGACCGATACCAAGCATCTAGGTCTCAATATGTTTGAGGAGTTGGCCTGGGTGAATTCCTTTATCGACAAGGGCACCTATGTGGTTAATAACGGGGCAAGGTATTTTGCAGAGTTGGTGAATCCGATTCCACGCGCGCTCTGGCCGGGTAAACCGATGATCGGTATCGACTACGCAATCGCCCGAGGGCAGTTGTATGGAGACGCGGGAGATGCGCAAGGTGGGGTGGGAGCGACGATCTCAACCGGCATGATTGGGCAAGGGGTGGTGAATTTTGGAGGTTTTTTTGGTGCGATTGCGGCCGCAGCGCTAATTGCCTACTGGGTGGTTATTCTTGCTAGGCAAGACCTGCTGGGGGTGAAAATGGGCCGTATGCTTTTGTTTTTTATCGGATGCGTTCTGACTTTTAACCTGGGAAGGGATATAACGCTCATCACTTTGTATCCGTTTTTGTTTGGGTATTTCATGCTTGCATTTTGGGCGAAAACCCATGGGGAGAAGTAGGCGGCGAAGCCGGTCGAAAACTGACGGCTGACGGCGGAGGACTGATGGCGGAAAAGCAAGTCGAGAGACCAGCGTCGAGAGGCGAGGGGCAGCTGAAGAAAAAGCTGAACGCCTGCGCGGTGGCGCAGATCTGGCGGAGTGAATCTGAGGTCTGAGGGGTCAGGCATTAATTATTGACATTTAAGGAATTTGAGGAGCGGCGGAGGAGATCCTCCTTCGCGCTGCGCGACTACGGCTTGACGATGGTAACTGGTGGCGAGGCCCGGTCAGGACTTAGGTAATACTTTTTTCTTGCCTTGATGGATAAACACGGATTCTGTGGGACTTGACAAGTTTTCGAATAACAATAAATAAATAACAACACAAAGTCATGCCTGCAATATCAATGTTCTACGGAGTTGTAATTTACATTTACTTCTTTGATAATAAGGCGCATAATCAGCCACATATTTATGTAAAATACGCTGGGAGTGAGGTTGTTTTAGGCTTGCCTGATGGTGAAATCATGGAAGGCAGTATTCCCAACAATAAAATGAAATTGGTTGAAGCATGGATTGAAATTCATAAAGAAGATCTCCTTGCAAATTCGGACCTTGCTGTTAATGGCCAAGAAGTTTTTAAAATAGAGCCGCTCAAGTAATATGAACCCAAGGGTAAGAAGTGTAAGGCCACTCCCGAACTATAAGCTGGAACTCGAGTTCGAGAATTCAGAGTTAAGGGAGTTCGATGTGATGCCGTATTTGGACAAAGGAGTTTTCCGAGAGTTGAAAGATGTTAACTATTTTTCAAGAGTCAAAGCTGCGATGGGTTCGATAGAATGGCCTCACGGTCAGGATTTGTGCCCCGATACACTCTTTGAAGACTCAGTTTATAAAATTCAAATCGCTATAGAGGTAAGGCATTAATTCTTGACATTCAAGGGGTTTTTGTGAACGATAAGGCCGCTTTGGAAAAGCTGAAAAGCTGAAATGCTGAAACTCGGAAGAGCTGAAAGCTAGGATAAGCCTTCGGCTGAAGACAGATGCCTGAGGACTTGGAACTGGCGGCGAAAAAAAGACTTGAAAAAAGTCCAAATAAAATAAATATTGGATAGCATGGAAGGTCAACTTGATCAAATCTTGAAAGAAAAAATTCTTTCGGCTGTGGAGTCGCCTCTTCCAGAGTTGACAAGGCGTGCTGTGGAGTTGCCGGCAATTTCCAACAAGGCGCTTGCAGTGACCGGGATGAGGCGTGCTGGGAAGACGAGTTTTTTACATCAGTGCCGTGGGGATTTGATGGCGCAGGGTAGGAATCCCAAGAATTTGGTGTATTTCAATTTTGAGGATGAACGGTTGGGGGGATTGCAGGTAGCGGATTTGCACAAGGTGGTGGATGTGCATGCGCGGCTTTTTCCGCCGTCTACGCAAGAAAAAGTGGGGTTCTTTTTTGATGAGATTCAGTTGGTGCCTGGGTGGGAGCCATTTTGCAGGAGGCTCTTGGATTCTGGAACTCACGAGATTTTTGTCTCGGGCTCATCCGCGAAGTTGTTGAGCCGGGAGATTGCGACTTCGATGCGGGGGCGGGCCTGGGAAATTTTGATCCAGCCATTTGGGTTCGGTGAGTTTCTGCGGCATCATGGATATGCGATTCCTGAGGATGCGGGAAGGTTGGTGGCGAGGGAGAGGGCTTTTCTGGACCATCAATTTTCGGTTTATCTCGAAGTGGGGGGCTTTCCGGAGGCGCAGGGAATGGGAATTGCTGATCGGCGTAAACTCCTGCAAGGGTATGTGGATGTCGTATTGCTGCGAGATGTCATCGAGCGCCATGGGGTGGGAAATCCGATCGTGCTGCGCTGGATGGTGCGGAGGCTCCTGGGCAATCCAGCAGGGCATTTTTCGATTACGAAGTTTGCTGCAGATTTGAAGTCGCAAGGGATTCCGGCGGGTCGTGAGATGCTTTACCAATTTCTGGAGCATTTGGAGGATACTTTTTTGGTGGCTTCATTGCCATTGGCGACGGATTCAGAGAAACGAAGGCAGGTGAACCCGAGAAAAGTTTATCCTGCGGATACGGGGTTGATTCCGGTTTTTGACCGGAGCGGCAAGTCAAATGCAGGGCATGCCTTGGAGGTGGCGGTTTTTCATGAATTGCAACGCAGGGGGGACTCTGTCGGGTATTGGAAAACCGCAGAGGGTCGTGAGGTGGATTTTGCGGTGACCACGGCCACTGGGGAGAGGGAGTTGATCCAGGTGTGTGTTTCGCTGGATGATGCGGAGACGCGTGAGAGGGAGTTGCGAGCGCTGCAGGAGGCCCGCACGGAGTTTTCGGATGCGCGGCCTTTTATTTTAACATTAGAATCGCGGTTGCCGTATCCAGAAATGCCGGCGGGGGTTGCTGTATTGCCTGTATGGGAGTGGATTCTGCGAGGATCGTCTTAGGGCTCAGGCATTAATTATTGACATTCAAGGAAGCCGACGAGGGAGCGTAGAAATAGACAAAATCATTGATGGCAGAATTATTGGAACCACGGATGGCTCGGATATACACGGATAAGTCAGAGGCGCAAGGCTGCGCTTGGGCAAGCCAAGCTGGCACTCATAGCCGTTTCACCTGAAAAGGCATTGTCCACCCAGGAAATGAGGCGAGTGAAAAACAGCTAAACGTTTTTAATCACTTTTGCATGAGCAGAGGCGATGAAAATCCAGCAAGCCGCCGAAAGTTTTCTTTCCTGCGTCAGTCTTCGCCTCATCCATGATGAGGAGCGGGAGCGATTCGATCAGGTAATTTGGTTCAAGCTGCAAGGCAGGCGATGACCCAAAAATAGTGGACTCGGGTTTTGTATTGCCTGTTATCTGCACGCCGGAGGAATTTTTAAACGATGAAAACTACTGAAATTGCAAAACAAAGTATCGACGAAGTGATGGCAGAAGTTCATCGAAACAAGGATGCGATCGCGGAGGAGAATGACTTTGATTTGAAGAAGTTGATCGCGAATTTGCAGTTGCGTCAGGCAGAAAATCTTCGGCTTGTCCGCTTGATGCCACCAGTGTCCCCTCCACTCGCCAGAGCGCTTTAGTCAATCCTGCCCCCCCGATCGATTCTTAAAATAACCAGCGTCGAGAGGTGAGGGGCATAGATTTATCAAAATTTTCCTTGCGTTTACAGAAACATACTATTCTATAACATAAATGGGTGAGAATAGTCAGAAAAAATATATTCCGAGGCGCTGGGACAAGGCGATTTCGGATTTTTTGCGGGATTCTTCGCTGAACAAGAATGTTTTGTTGGTGGAGGGGGCGAGGCAAGTCGGCAAGTCTTCGTTGGTATCCAATGCATTGCTTAATCTGGAATGCAAGTTTTATGCGTTGAATCTGGAACGGGACGCGAGGCTTTGCTCTTTACTGGATGAGTGTCGGGATTTCAAGGATTTCGAGGCGGTGTTAAGAGATCGCTTGGGGTTTGATCCCACGAAAGGGGAGGTGCTTTTTATCGATGAGGCCCAGGAGAGTCGTCGCTTGGGTGGGTTTGTGCGGTTCATGAAAGAGGACTGGCCGCTGGCTTCGGTGATCTTATCGGGATCGACGCTGGCGCGGTTGTTTCGGGAGGATCAGAGATATCCAGTGGGAAGGGTGACTCGGATCGTTGTGGGTCCGTTTTGTTTTTCTGAATTCTTGGAGGCTGTGGGTGAGGCTCATTTGGCTGATGTGATTCGGTCGGCGGTGCCAGAGATTTCGCCGCAGAGGCACATGCGGCTTTTGGAGTTGTATGATGAGTTTCTTAAAACGGGCGGTCTTCCCGCAGTGGTGTTGTCTTTCGCCTCGGGTAGTGATTGCGCTGAGATGCTTGGGCAAATTCTTGCCGATTACGAGCGGGATTTTATTCGCATTTTCGGGGAGGGGGATGCAGCACTGGTGAAGGGGTGCTTGCGAAGTGTGGCGAATTTTGTCGGAGGTGCATCGAAGAACACCTCGGTCTGGCCAAATGCGACAACTCGAATGAATGCAAAGATAGCTGAGGTTTTTTTGCGCCTGGAGGATTGGCATTTGATCATGCGTTCGGATCAGCGGGGAGTGGGGATGGAGGCTTCGCATAATTATTTGCCCAAGCGTTATTTGTTTGATACTGGACTCTTGCGCTCGTTGAGGGAATCTGCCATTCCGCCAATTCATTTGCTGGAAACGGTGGATGCGCTGGTTCGTAAGTCCTTGGGCGGGGTGATTGAAAATCAAGTGGCAGTAGACTTTGCAGGCCAGGGGCTGCAGCTTGCCGGTTGGAAAAAAACACCCTCGGGTGGGGAAATTGATTTTATAGTGAAAATCGGAGTTGGAACCATTCCAGTAGAATGCAAAGCGGCCTTGAAGTGCGATAGGCGTCACTGGCAGGGTGTATTGGAATACATGGCCCAATACGAGCAAAGTGTAGGAGTCGTTGTGAGTTTGGCGCCTTTTGGAGAAACTTGTTTAGCGAATGGGACGAGGATAATAAACTTGCCGACTTATTTCTTGGAGCAATTTGCAAAACTGGCGAAGGTTGAAAAAAGCGGTGTGCACGCCTATCAAAAATGAATTGGATGATTCTGCGGCGGCTTTCCTAATGATGACAGGGGCTCTATTGGTGCGTCAGTATTTGAAAGGGGAAACAACGGGCCGTCTCCTGCTGTCTATGGTGGGCATGGTCCTGACCTTCAACCTCGGCCGCGACACCACCTTGATAACTCTGTATCCGTTTCTCTTTGGATTCATCATGCTTGTCGTTTTCTCCAGAGCGAGAGGGGGACTTTGTAACTGGTGGCGGGGAGTTGTTGAAGAAATTAAGGTTTGCGTGAGAAGTGATTGGTCCGTGTGTAGCAATTCTTTTCTGGTTCGCTGATATACTTTTAAAATGCTATTAGCTATTCATTTTGCAAGGCTTGGGCCGTATCATCTGGCGCGGTTGCGTTCGGCGTGCGAGGTTTTGGCGCCAATGGGGTGGGGGGTGGTGGCGTTGGAGATTGCGGGATCGGATGCGACTTATGAGTGGGAGCAGGAGTCCGGTGGGGGTGGAGAATGGGAGAGGGTAACTGTTTTTCCTAATGGGGTTTTTGAAAAGATACCGGCTGGCGAAATAAAGAGGGGGATCGAGAGGGAGCTGAATCGTCTGAGACCGGATGCGGTGGCGATTGCGGGCTGGGGGACTGTAGATGCGCGCGCTTGCTTGAATTGGTGTAAGAGGAATGACGCGAAGGCGATCGTGATGAGTGAGACTCGGGCTGCGGATGGAAGGCGTGTGTGGTGGAAGGAGTGGGTGAAGTCGCGGATCGTGCGGAGGTTTGACGCGGCCCTCTGCGGTGGGGAGTCGCATAAACGGTATCTTGTGCGGCTTGGGATGCCGGAGGAGCGGGTGGCTTTAGGGTATAATATGGTGGATAATGATTTTTTCGCTGAACGACCTGCGTCCGCCAACGGAAGTGGAGAAAATGCCGACAAGCTGAAAGCTCTCGACGCCGATCGCTTGGCGCTCGACTCGGGCTTGCCTGTTGGTCCATATTTTTTGGCGTCGAATCGGTTTGTAGAGCGAAAAAATCTTGGACGCTTGGTGGAGGGGTATAAGATTTTTCAGGATTCAGTCTTCAGACTTCAGGGGGCAGAAAAAACGTGCGTGTGGCCGTTGGTTTTGCTTGGGGATGGGGAATTGCGTGGCGAACTGGAAGCGCAATGCGTGGAGTTGGGGGTTCAAGTTTTCAGGATTCAGGATTCAGTTTTCAGCAGCGCAGGGCGCGAAGACTTAAAACTTAATTCTTACAAACTTAAAACTTCACCCGGAGGCGGGTGCGTTGTTTTTGCGGGATTTCGGCAGATCGGGGAGCTGCGGGCGTTTTATGCCGGGGCTGGGGCTTTTGTGCATCCGGCGCTGGAGGAGCCATGGGGGCTGGTGATCAATGAGGCGATGGCAAGTGGGTTGCCGGTGTTGTCGAGCCGGAATGTGGGTGCGGCGGAGGAGTTGGTGCAGGAGGGCAAAACTGGGTTTTTATTTGATCCGGGGGATGTAAACTCGATTGCGGAATCTCTTTTTAAGATGTTTTCGATGTCTGAAGCTGAGCGGCACAAAATGGGAGTGGAAGCTCGTGAAATGCTGGAGCGCAAGGTGCCAAGCAGGGCTTTTGGCGAAGGGTTGGCAAAGGTGCTTGGGACATGAAGACGCTGTGTGTATTGGAGTCGGTATCCCGTGCTGATGGCGGGATTTTTGAGGCTGAACGGGCTTTGCAATCTGCTCTTGCTGAGGGTGAGGGTGTGGATGTGCGCGTGGTCGGCGTGAGGGATGAGTTCACGGATGTGGATCTGGCAAAGTGGGGGTCTTTGCGACCAAGAGTCGCCGCACTGCGGGGGCCGGTGGGCTTCGGGTATGCGCCGGGATTGGCTAACTTGCTCGATGCAGATGTGGATCTGGCCTATGCGGCGACTCTTTGGAAATATCCGTCGTGGGCGGTTTTGAATTGGCAGAAAAAAACACGCAAACCTGTCGTGGTGGCTCCGCATGGTTCGCTGGATGCCTGGGCATTGAACAATTCGCGGTGGAAAAAGCGGGTCGCGGCTTGGCTTTTCAAAGATGAGCAGTTGCGGCGAGCGACATGCTTTCGAGCGCTCTGCACAGCGGAGGCGGAGGCGATTCGGGCTTATGGGTTGCGGCAGCGGATCGAGGTTGTGCCGAATGGGGTGGAGTTGCCAGAAAAATTAACCGCGGAGGACACGGAGAGCACGGAGGAGAGAAGGAGGCTTTTGTTTTTGGGGAGGATTCATCCGAAGAAGGGGCTCGTGGGCGCGCTGCGGGCTTGGGCGGATATCCGCAATTCAAAATTCAAAATTCAAAATTCAAAGCAGTGGCAGTTCGTCATCGCGGGGTGGGATCAAGGAGGGCATGAGGGGGAGTTGAAGGCGCTTTGTGGCGATCTTGGATTGCGGATTGCTGCGTGCGGATTGGCAGAAAACTTAAAACTTAATTCTTACAAACTTAAAACTGAGCGCGCTCTGGATATACAGGGGGGGCTGCGCCCCGAGAATGGGTCAAGCCGGATGCCCCTCCCGGATGTCGATGTTGTGTTTTTTGGGTCGGCTTTTGGGGAGGAGAAAGAGGTGTTGTTGCGGAGTGCGGAGGCTTTTATTTTACCGAGTTTTAGTGAGGGGTTGCCAATGTCGGTGTTGGAGGCGTGGGCATATGGGCTGCCGGTGTTGATGACGCCGGAGTGTAATTTGCCGGAGGGATTTGCTTCTGGTGCGGCGCTGGAAATTCGGAGCGGGGAGGGGAGTTTTCAGAATGGAATGCGGACCTTGATTGAAATGACGGATCAAGAGCGTGCGGCAATGGGATTGAGGGGGAGGCGCTTGGTCGAGGAGAAGTTCACCTGGTCCAAGGTGGCGGCGCAGATGCGTCGGCTGTATGAGGAGGTGCTGGGGAGATAGCGAGATCTGAGGCTGCTTTTTTGAGTAACCGCGCTGGGCGATGACCGGCGCGGTTTTTTTGTGCCTTTATGATTTGGCGATCGGCTCGAGGCGGCGGAGGTATTTGTAGGAATAGAGTCCGGTCGAGTGGCCGTCGGCCCAGCGGGGTTGGATGGCGTAGCCGCCCACGGTCTGCCAGGAGGTGAGGTCGAAGCTGCGGTCGTTGTAGGTCACGGCTGGGAGGGCGACTTGGCCGAGCACATCTGGCTCGCCTCCACATGCGGCGCAGGGGCAGTGGCGGCGGAGGAATTCGAGGGGAAGGTAGGACTCGCTGCTGTCGTTCCACGCGATGGCGAGTTCGGCTCCGATTTTTTGGATGGCTGTGGGCTGGAGTGGAGATGTCATTTTATTTTAGCAGGCGGGTTTGGTGATGTGCGGGGGCTTGAGGTAGGTGGGCTCGGCGTGGCCTGCCTGAGTGGCCCGGCGGGCGAGGTGGATCGCTTGTGGGGAGGTGCAGTGGGCGTGCTCGATGAGTGGGGATGTGGTAAAAACAGGGACGCCCGGCGTGAGCCGTGACTTGGCTTCATCGGGCGTAATCAGGGCGGGGGGAGAAGCGAGGTGGCCGTGAAGGATGTGTGCGTGGAACCATTGGTTCGCACGGGCATCGCCGAGGACATGGTATTCCTGGGGTTCGTAGCCGAGGAGGGAGCAGATGCCTTGGAACGGCGCTGAGCGAGCGCGGGCGAGTCCCCATGCGGCGGCGATGGAGGCGCGGAGGGAATTGTAGCTTCCGGGGCCGGTGCCGACGAGCACTAGGTCCAGCGAGTCGATGTGACGATTGGTTTTTTCGAGGGATTCGAAAAAGGCCGTGCCGCGACCGCGCGGGTTTTCAAAAGAACACTCGTGGAGGACTTCGCTATCGCGGGTCAACACGATGCTGCCCGTGGCGCTGGAGCACTCGATGGTGAGAATCGTCATGGCTGGATCTGGATGCGGCGGCCGGAGCCTTCGATGGAAAATACAAGGCGCAGCGTGTGTGGCGGGAGTTCCTCCGCGAACTTGCCGCCCCACTCGATGGCGACGATGCCATCGCCTGCGAGGTAGTCGTCGAAGCCCAGCGGCGCAAGATCGGCTGAGGATTCGATACGGTAGAGGTCCATGTGGATAAGGGGTAGGCGGCCTCCGTGGTATTCGTGGATGAGGGTGAATGTGGGGCTGGAGACCTCGCGTGGGTCGCAGCCGAGGGCCTCGGCGAGGCCTTTGACGAAGCAGGTTTTGCCTGCGCCCATGGGGCCTTCGAGGCTCAGGACGGCGTGAGTTCCTAGGCAGGCAGCGAGATCGTGCGCGGCTTGACGGGTGTCCTCCTCGGTCGCGCAAAGGCGTTCCCCGCGAGGGAAGGTTTTTTCGATTTGCGGGTTTGCCATGAGGGGTGGAATTTAGTTCGCTCGTCTGCAGGATGACAACATCTTCCCTTCTTGTGTGGTTCAGGCTGCTTGTGGTTTTGCTTTCTGGCGCGGCGGCCTTCTGCCTTGTGGGGTGTGATTCGCCAGGTGGAACGATTCGGGAAATCCGCAAGAATCTGGATGCCTTCAAAGCTGCTCCCAGTCAGCCGACGCTGGAGAAGCTCGAGAAATCCTTTGTGAAAATCGATGCCGCCATCAAGGATCTAGAAGCGAAGGAGGACTTGGCTCAGGCGGATCTTTTCCGCAGGCAGGCGATGACGCTGCGCTACGAGTATCGGGCGATGCGGGCGGCCTTTATCAAATGGAGCGAGGAGCAAGCGGCGAAATAGGCTGCGGGAGCCTCAGGCGAATGATGGCAGTGAGCTGGGGGCGGGTCCTTTGAGCGAGGCTTCGAGGGCGCGGAGATTTTTATCCAAGTGATCAAGATTGAACTTGGCTACGGCGAGTTGTGCGGCCTCGCGCATGGCCTGCAGGCGTTCGGGATCTTCGAGCAGCGTTCTCAGGCGATCCGCCAGAGCGGCGGCATCCCTCGGAGGGACGATGAAGCCATCTAGGCCTTCGGTGACCACGCGGCCGCAATTCGGAGTGGTGATAACCGGTAGGCCGTGGGCCATGGCCTCGAGCTGTGTGAGCGCGAAGCCATCCGAGATCGTTGGCAGGACAAAAACATCGGCGCGTTTATAGAATTCGCGCACGCGGTCGCGGGTCACGGCGCCGTGGAAACGCACATTCGGGGGGGATTTCACGACGAACTGGTCAGCGATGGCAATGGGGCCAGCTATGTCGATCTGGATGTTTTCAGTCTTCAGAAGCTTTGCTGCTTCGAGGAGGTATTGGATGCCTTTGCGGAGGTTGACTTGTCCGAGAAACAATACGCGGAGCGGCTCGGAGTCTGGCTTGAGCGAGGCAGGTGAGGAGTCTTCAGGGGAATCTTCGGCTTCGTAGGCGAGGGGAATGATATGCATCTTATCGGCTGGGACGCCCTGCTGGACGAGGGCGTCGAGTGTCCACTGGGAATTCACCATGATGGCGTCGGCGAGCGCCCACTCCGCTTTGCGCCATGCGAAGTATTCCTCTGGCACAAGGATCGGCGTCTTCGCCCAGCCGGGCCAAAGCTTTTCCTCATCGCGCACCATTTCAACCTCAGTTCGCGAGGGGTCCATCTGGCCGACTATGGAGACGGCGCCTTGATCTTTGGCCCATGCGGCGGCTTCGAAAAAACCGGTGTCGTAGCCAAAAAAGATCGTATTCTCCCAGTGTTGCTCGCGGCGGCGTGCGAGGCTTGAGCGGACCTGTTTGCCGAATCGGCTGCCGATGCGGAGGAACTCGCTGTAGGGGTCAGTGGCAGGGTGGAAGCGTTTGCGGAGGCCATCCAGCACGGCAGTTGTATTGAAGGAATAAACCTCGGCATCGCTCAAGTCCTCATGCCACCTGCTAGTCAGTCGGGGAGACCGGGCGAGTTTGTGCCAAAGTCCATGCGACCAGTAGTCGGTAAAAAGCGCCTCCAGTTTCCCCGAGCGGTGCAGCACGCGTGGTATGGCATAATGTTCCCGCGCTCCGATCTGCGCGCAGATCCAGGAGGTGGACGGGGCGTGGACTTTGAAGAGTTGCTTTGCGATGTCCCTAAAAAAACAGCTCCAGTGGCTGCTGGGGAGCTTAAAAATAGAGGCTGGATTTTTCCTTGCCGCTGGCTGGGTGCGGTGGTTGATTGCGAATCGTCGCACAGGGCTTCGGCGCGGTGCGAGAAACGCAGTTTTCCCTGGGGGTATAGCTCAGTTGGTAGAGCGTCTCGTTCGCAATGAGAAGGCCAGGGGTTCGAATCCCCTTACCTCCAAATCATTTTTTATATGCCCGCACTTCCAGTTCCTGACCATCTCCGCACTTGGGTTGAAATCGACCTCGGTGCATTGAGGCGGAATCTCGCTTTTGTCAGGAAGCGAATCGGCTCAGGGCCTGGGATTCTAGCCGTGGTGAAAGCCAATGGGTATGGACATGGAGTGGCTGATATCGTCGGGGCTCTTGCTGATGACACTGAAGTCTTCGGTGTCGCCAATATCAAAGAGGCGGTGGAAGTTTCCTCCGCCGCTTGCGGTCGTGGGGTCATGCTGCTCAGTCCCTGTCTGCCTGCAGAGTATGAGACGGCGGTGCGGAGCGGTTATATCGTCACGGTATCCGGTGCTGACGAGGCTTTGGCCTATTCACAGTATGGCCAGGTGAGTGTGAATTTCAAAATTGACACGGGCATGGGGCGCGCCGGCTGTGCGCTTGCCTCGGCGTTGGATGAGGTGCGTCGCGTGCTCGCGATGCGGGGGGTCATCCTGCACAGCATTTCAACGCATCTTCCCTCGGCGGATGAGGACGCGGTTTTCACTTTGGAACAGCTGGACGGATTTGATGCGCTTGCCGCCGAATTGCGGTCGCTGGTGGGCGACGCCAAATTCCATGTGCTCAACAGCGCGGGTGTCCTCACTCGACCCGAGCATCGGCACGACTTGGTGAGACCAGGTCTTATCCTTTATGGCGTCTCCCCTTTGCCTGAATACTCCAGTCAGATCGAGCCAGTGCTCTCCTGGAAGTCTCGTGTGGTCTTGCTGCGCGATTTGCCGGCAGGCTCCAGTGTGAGCTACGGGCGTTCGTTTATTGCTGAAAAACCGATTCGCACCGCGCTGGTAGCTGTCGGATACGCGGATGGATTCCCGAGGCAGGTTTCGGGCAGGGGGGCGAGTGTGCTTGTGGGTGGAATACGCTGCGCAGTGCTCGGGCGGGTGACGATGGATCAGATCGTAGTCGATGTTTCCCAAGTTTGCGGAGTGGCGCTTGGCGATGAGGTCACGCTGATTGGCTGTGATGGCACCGAAAAAATCGATGTCTCCGACTTGGCCGCTCAAGCTGGAACGATCTCGTGGGAGATTCTCGCTGGCATCGGCCGCCGCGTGGAGCATTTCCACATTTAATCACCGTTCGATTTTTCTCTGAGAGCAATCAGCTGAAGAATCGGATTGTCAGCGGGAAGTTATAATTCACTCCGTTGCTGGCCTTGATTGCGCCGTTTATTAAAAACGCAAGCCAAGCGATGAAAGTTCCCACAGGCAGTGCCAGCGGCACAACGAGGCATGATCCCACTGCTGCCACAACGCCCGAGATGAAAAACCAGATACTCCAGGAAATCTGATAATTCAGCACGCTCTTGCCGGCCTCATCGAGACCCGGCACTTCGTTTTTCTTGAGGAGCCAGATGATAAGCGGCCCAAGAATGTGGCCGAATCCCACGATGACAAGTCCCGCAAGTGCGCTCAGGTGAAGGATGATGATCCATTGCCGCGCGGAGGCGTCATTGGTCTCCGGGGGCAGTGGCGGC
>JBIIPZ010000018.1:0-59404 GCA_044342325.1 Terrimicrobiaceae bacterium | reverse complement strand
CCGCCAACGCCCGAGAACGACTCTACGCCGAGATCACGACGAATCCCGAAATTCGCTGGACTTCCATCGCAATCTCCCCGCAGGAAATCGACCGCTTGAATATCCTCGGCGCAACGCACTCCGGGATGCGCGCAGTGGTCGAACAACTGTTCCCTCGCCCCGCCCATGCCCTGATCGATGGGTTGCCGGTTCGCAATTTTCCGTGCCCCCAAACCGCGCTGGTTGGCGGCGATGGTATAAGCCTCAGCATCGCTGCAGCCAGCATCATTGCCAAAGTCGAGCGTGACCGCATCATGCTCGAGTGCGACGGGCTCTATCCGGAGTATGGTTTTGCCAAGCATAAAGGCTACCCAACGCGCGAACACTTTGCCAAACTCCGCACTCATGGCCCTTGTCCCATCCATCGCCGAAGTTTTGCGCCGGTTGCACAAGCCGAACTCTGGTGAGGCGGCACACATCGCCCTCGGCAATGCAGGAGAAGACCTCGCCGCCGCCTATCTTCAGCGGCACGGGCACAAAATCCTCTACCGCAATTTCCGCGCTCCACATGGTGGCGAGGTCGATATCGTTTGTCGCGACAAGCGCCATGGGGAACTTGTTTTTGTGGAAGTCAAGACCCGGTCGATCGAGGACTTCGGACGCCCTTCGGATGCGGTTGACGAAAAAAAACGCAGCCTCATTATTCGCGGCGCAATGAAATGGCTCCGCATGCTCGACATGCCAGATATCACTTACAGGTTCGACATCGTTGAGGTCGTCATGGGCCCGACTCGCGAAATCCGGCAGATCGAAAATGCCTTCAATACCCCGGACATCTTCTCGTTCTGATGTCCGTGTCTAAAAGATGTCACGCAGGCTTCCTTCCTGCGCCTCTGCTTTCTCACTCCTTCTAATGTCCGCAATCCCATCTCTCCTCTCCGCTCAGGAAATCAAACTCGCCTACGGCAATCATGTCCTCCTCAACGGAGTCACGCTCACCGTTGCTCCCGGTGAAAAAGTCGGCCTCGTCGGCCGCAACGGCTGCGGCAAGACAAGCCTCCTCAAAATCCTCGCCGGCGCGAACGATCCCGACTCGGGGGAAATCTCCCGCCGCCGTGGGCTTCGCACCGGCTACCTTCCGCAGGAATTCGAACTCGATCCCACGCGAACCGTTCTTGAGAACATCGAGTCCGGTGCTGCTGATCTCGTGGAGTGGATGCGCCGCTACGAAAGCGGCGAGGGGAGCGATGCAGAGCTTCACGAACTGCTCGACCTCATCCAGCACGCGGATGGATGGAACCTCGAGACCCGCATCAAATCCCTTGCCGGTTCGCTGGACGCTCCTCCCCTTGATGCCTTGGTCGGGCCACTTTCTGGTGGTGAAAAGCGCCGCGTCGCACTCTGCCGCGCGCTAGCATCCCAGCCTGACCTCCTGCTTCTGGATGAACCCACAAACCATCTCGATGCCGAGTCCATCGACTGGCTTGAAGGTTTTCTCCAAAGCTTCCCCGGCGCGATCATCTTTGTGACGCACGATCGCTATTTTCTGGAAACCATCGCCACTCGCATCGTCGAAATCAGCTTTGGCCAGGCGTTCTCGCATCCGGGAAATTACACCGCTTATCTGGAATCCAAGGCCCTCCGGCAGCAAATCGTGGAGCAATCCGAGCGTCGTCGCCAACGATTCATCAAGGCCGAACTCGAATATGTCCGCGCCGGTGTCCGCGCCCAGCGCTCAAAATCCAAACACCGGCTGGAGTCGTTCTACCAAGTCGCCGGTCAGAGCGCCCCGCCGGAAGAGCGGGAAATGGACCTTCTCATTCCTCCAGCTCCCGAGATCGGCAATACAGCTGTGGAACTTGTGAATGCAGGCGTCTCGCTCCCGCTTGGCGATTCCAAGCGATGGCTCTTTCGCAATCTGGATCTTTCACTCCGCCCCGGCCAGTGCACTGGCATTGTCGGGCGAAATGGCGTTGGCAAAACCACACTCCTTCGCATCTGTCTCGGCCAACAGGAACCTAGCGAAGGTAGCGCGACGGTCGGAAAGCGAGTTGTTTTCAACTACATTGATCAAAGCCGCGCCCAACTCAATGGCCTCGGCACCGTGATGGAAGAAATCGGCGGCACCAGCGGCATGGTCAAGTTCGGCACGCAAATGCTCACGGTGAGGTCCTACCTGCGACGGTTTTTGTTCGATGAATCCCGCGTGAACGAGCGTGTGGACAAGCTCTCTGGCGGAGAGCGGGCGCGCCTCATGCTCGCAAAGACACTCTGCCGGGGCGGCAATGTGATCGTCCTCGATGAACCCACAAACGATCTAGACCTCAGCAGCCTCCGAATGCTCGAAGAAGCGCTCGCAGTCTTCGACGGGACAGTCTTAGTGGTCAGCCACGACCGCTATTTCCTAGACCGCATCTGCGACCAGATCGTCGCATTCGAGGGTGGTGGCATCCACATCCAGTCGGGGAATTATTCCTACTACCTGGAGAAGAAAAAAGATCGCGAGAAGCATTACAAAAATATCGGTCGCTCATTCGAGGAGCCGTCCTCCAAGGCGCCATCCGCATCAGCACCCGCCGGCCGTAAGCTGACCTACAAGGAAAAAGCCGAACTGGAAGGAATGGAGCGAACAATCCTCGAAGCCGAACAGGCGGCAGGCGCACTGGAGAGCCTTCTCAACGATCCGAACTTCCACGCCGAGCACGCCACAGAGGCAAAAGAAACCATTTCCAAACTTGAATCCGCCCGCGCTGAGATCGAACGCCTCTACGCACGCTGGGAGGAACTTTCTGCATTATGAGCAAAATCACTCCAGTCCCCGGTCAACGCTGGGTCAGCGATACCGAACCCGAGCTTGGACTCGGAATTGTTCTGAAGAGCGAGTTTGGCCGGGCCGAGATTTTTTTCCCCGCCGCAGGCGAGCACCGCCAATACGCACTTGGCAGCGCACCCGTTCGGCGTGTCGCCTTCAAGGAGGGTGACTCCGTCCGCACACACTCCGGCGAGAGCCTCCATGTGGACTCCATAACCGATGCCGGTGGTCTGCTGACCTATCGCTGTGGGTCGAGGGATGTCGCCGAGGCGGAGCTTTCCGATAATATCACTTTTTCGAAACCTGAAGACCGTCTCCTCGCTGGACAGGTCGATGAACTTGAGCGTTTCAAACTCCGTGTGGAGTGTCTCCACCGCCGCCGTGAGATGCGCCAAAGCCCAGTGCGCGGCTTTGCCGGTGGACGCGTGGACCTCATTCCACACCAGATTTCCATCGCTGCCGATGTCTCCTCCCGTATGAATCCCCGTGTCCTTCTTGCAGATGAGGTGGGTCTTGGAAAAACCATCGAAGCCGGTCTTATCCTGCATCGCCTGCACATCACAGGCCGAGCTGGTCGCATCCTGATTCTCCTGCCTCCCGCGCTGCTCAACCAGTGGTTCGTGGAAATGTTCCGCCGGTTCCAGATGTCCTTCAGCATTTTTGATGAAGACCGCTGCGCCTCGCTCGAACTCGAGGGAGCCAATCCCTTTCTCGACAGCCAGCTTGTCATTTGTGCGCTCGATTTTCTCTCGAAAAACCCGAAGCGAGCCGCTCAAGCGCGCGAGGCCGGGTGGGATCTCTTGGTCGTGGACGAGGCACACCATCTCCAATGGTCGCCGAAAGAAGCCGGGCTGGAATATCAGCTCGTCGAATCCCTCGCTGTCGCCGCATCCTCGCTTCTTCTTCTCACCGCGACCCCACAACAACTCGGCATGGAAGGCCATTTTGCGCGCCTCCGCCTTCTCGACCCAAACCGCTACGATGACCTGGATGTCTTTCTCAAGGAATCCGACCACTACGAGTCCGTCGCAAAATCCATCGACGCCTTGCTGGCGGGAAAGAAAATCCCCAACACCTCGATTTTTAAAGGCACGCGAGTAGCTGGTCACTATGCTGAATTCTTGGCGGGTGATGTCTCCGCGCGCGACCGGGTGGTTGCGGCGCTGCTCGACGAATACGGCACGGGGAGAGTTATTTTCCGAAACACCCGCGCCGCCCTCTCTGGCTTCCCGAAACGCAAGGCCCACTTGGCCCCGCTGGCTCCCGAGCCGAACGAATCTGCCGCAAAGATTCGTTGGTTGATCGCCCTCCTCAAGGAACTCAAGAAGCAAAAGGTTCTCGTGATTTGTAAATCGCCGGATACGGCCACCGATATTCTGAACAGCCTCCAGAAGGAGATCAAAATCGCCGCGGCCGTCTTCCACGAGGGACTCACCCTCCTCCAGCGCGACCGCAACGCCGCCTACTTCGCCGAGGAGGACGGCGCCCGCTTGCTCATTTGCTCCGAAATCGGCAGCGAGGGACGCAATTTTCAATTCGCCCACCACCTCGTCCTGTTCGACCTGCCTGACAACCCCGAGCTGCTGGAACAACGCATCGGCCGCCTCGACCGTATCGGCCAGACATCGACAATCCATATCCATGTTCCGTTCGAGGAAGGCACGCGCGCCCATGTGCTCGCCCACTGGTATCACGAGGCGCTCGACGCCTTTCAGAAAATTCCCCATGGTGCCTCCGACCTCATGCTTCGATTTGGAGAAAAAATCCAAGCTGTCGCTGAAAATTTCACGCCTGCTGAATTGGCCACCCTCATTAAGGAAACCTCGGCTGAAGCCAAAAAAATCACCAAACGCCTGCAAGGCGGCCACGATCGGCTTCTCGAACTCAACTCCAACCGCCCGGAAATCGCAAAACCACTCATCGAGGCCATTCAGCGCCAAGATGCCGATTCCGACTACGAATCCTTCTTCATCCGAATGCTCGACCATTTAGGAGTTCAGGTTGAGGAACTCGGCCTGCGGAGTTATCTGCTCAAGAGCGGTGGATCCCAAACCGCCACACTTCCCGGTCTCGCCGCCGAGGGAACGATGGTGACCTTCCAACGCAGTCGCGCCCTATCCCGCGAAGACATCGGCTTCGTCACCCCCGACCACCCACTCGTTCTCGCAGCCCTTGATGCCATCCTCGGAATGGAAACCGGCAACTCGGTTTTCAGTGTTTGGAAATCCGCTCAAGCTGATGGAATCCTTCTCGAAGCCCACTTCGTCATCGAATCCATCGCCCCACCATCCTTGCATGCCGACCGCTTCCTCCCTGCGACACCCCTGCGAATTGTAGTCGATCAGTCTCTCAAAGATTGCGGCGACGATGACGAATTCCGCAACGCAGTCCTAGAAACAGGCGATGTCTTCACGCTCCTCGACACTCCCGTCTTCAAGAAAAAGCATCTTCCCTCCATGCTCGCCAAGGCATCCGAATTCGCCGCCGCCCGCAAGGAAGCCATCATCCAAACCGCCCGCCAAAAAGCCTCGGATCAAATCACAGCCGAAATCGAACGCCTCGAAGACCTGCGACTCATCAACAACCACATCCGCCCCGGCGAAATCGAAGCACTTCAAACCCTCAAAACTTCACTCCTCGAAGCCATAGAATCCGCCACCGTGCGAGCCGATGCCCTTAAACTCGTCCTCCGCCTCGCGTAATAAAACCAACTTCTCCTGCGCACAGTTCAACCTCCCCAGCGCGAACCAAAAATTTGGACGATCGTCCAAATTTTTGGTTCAAAATGGGGCCAAAAATACTTTCGAAAAAAAGAAAAATAAAACACATAAAACTGGCCAATAATGTTTTATAAAAGACCAAAAAAATGAACGATCGTTCATTTTTTTGGTTAAGCCTGTAGGCTGCGGAGCAGGGTGGTTGCGCTTCGTTCGCTGGCGCCTTCGGCTTTGAGCAGGGAGGTGATGGTGGTGAGTTGGGAGCGGAGTTTTTCGCGGGTGGATTCGCTTTGTAGGAGACGGAGGGATTCTTTGGCGAGGGCTTCCGGTGCGGCGTCGTTTTGGATGAATTCCCGAACGAGATGGGGAGCGGGCTTGGCAGGTAGGGCCGGATTTTCGGGAGGGTTCAGGCGGTAGTTGTTCAGGATATTGACGATTCCCAGCGCGTTGACATCTACAAGCCGTTTGCCGATTTCGAATGTGAGCCAGGCTGTTTTGTAGATAAGGCAGTAGGGTAGGCCAAAAAAGGCAGCCTCCAGCGTTGCTGTTCCGGAGCAGACGATGCCTGCCGTGGCGCGTTGCATTAGTTCGTGGGCGTTACCCTCGCGGATTTCGACGGGAAATCCGGCGGCCAACTTGCGCATGCTTTCGGCGCGTGCGCTGCCTGCGGCCGAGGCTTCGAAGCGGATGCCTGGCATTTTCTCGGCCACCAAACGAGCCGCCTCGAGCATCACTGGAAAATTCCGTTTCACTTCGCGTTCCCTGCTGCCTGGAAAAAGTCCGAGCAAATTCGGTTCGCGATGGATCCCCCCGCGCTTGGCTGCGAGGGCTTCCAGCAGGGGATGTCCTACGAAGACGGTGTGCAGTCCGCTGGCCTGATACATCGGAGCCTCGAAGGGAAAGACGCAGATCATGAGATCCAGGAAACGCGCCATCTTCGGGATGCGCCCCCGGTTCCATGCCCAGACCTGGGGGCTAATGTAGTAGAGAATTTTGCCTTGGTAGCCGGTATTTCTGAGTGTTCGCGCGAGGCGAAGGTTGAAGCCGGGATAATCGACGAGCACGACAGCGTCTGGTTTTTTTTCGCGGATGGCGGCCAGCATCGCGTGGAACTTTTGCCTGAAGTAGCCGTAGTTTTTCAAAACATCCCACAAACCGGTTACAGCCGCTTGCTGCACCCAGTTGTCGAATTGCTGTTCGCACAACTTCTGCATGGCGTTGCCGCCAGCGCCTCCGAAGATCACGGACGGGTGTTGCGCTTTGATGGCTTGCATGACCTCCACAGCGCGTGCATCGCCACTCTCCTCGCCTGCCACAAACCAAAGAAAAAGATCGCGCATGCGAAACCTCGATCAGCCTCCGAAGCGCTTGCGGAGCCATCCGAGCGGGAAGCGGTCGCCGGGACAATCGGTCGGCTTGGGGTTGATTTCCTTGTGGCCTTTGACAATCGCCGGGCGGCCTTTGACTTTTCCGACGCGGTCGCGGAGGTAGCTGCAGAGTTCGTCGAGGGCCGCAAGTTGATCTTTGGTAGGGAGGTCACGGTTCAAATCGCCAACGAGGCAGATGCCCAGTGAGATGTCGTTGAGGTAGTCGCTTGCGACATGTCCACCGTTGATCTGGCGAGTCCAGCGGTTGCCGATTTCGATTTGGCCATTTCCCGAGGATTTTCCGTTTCCGATCACAAAATGATACGCGAGTCCATTCTGCATCTTGCGCACTTTGCGGTGGTAGTTATCAAAAATGCGGGCGTTTCCCTGTCTGGTTCCGCTATTGTGCACTATGATGTATTTCCAGCGACCGCGTTGGACCTTTGCGCTATCGATCGCTTTGCGGACAGCCGGCGACAGGTAGCGGTAGCGCTTCATGAACCCGCCGAATGCCGGCTTCGTAGGCGGCTCGTAACCTGCCTCCTCTTGAAGACCTGACTTTTCTATGAGAATCGGTGCGTCGAGCGGCCTGCCAGCGGGCGTTTTTCCTTTGGGAACCTGTGGCGTAACGGGCAGGGTCGTTTTTTCCGGCTTATCCTCCTCCAAATTCTTCGCTGGTGTGGCCGTCGGCGTGGGTTTCACCGTTGAAGCCTCCTCGCCTGGAATCAAAATGTAGTCGTCTGATTCAGATTTCTCCGTTTTGACATCCACGGGCGTTTCGGATTTCGGCTCTTCCGAGACTACGGAATCCTCGCTTTTATCCGGAGTGGGCTTGGGACTCGGCTTCTTCGTGGCTGATTGGGATTTGCGCGGAGTAGGGGAGGCTTTGGGTTTCGACTTAGTTTTTGAGGATGGAGTCGCTGCGGGTTTGGGCTTGGGGCGTGGCGTGGCGGAGGGAGTCGGCTTGCTGACGGGTTGGATTTGCTCCCGCGCTTGAAGGAATAGGCGCTTTTTCTCTTCGTCGCTCGTCTGTCCGCGCATTGCGGCGGGAGTTAGCAAGAAGCCCCCGACGCAGAGAATGATGGCTAACAGATTCCGATTCCGCACGCCGCAGGCTAACAACAGAAGAGGGATTTTCAAGTCGCTCAATAAATAACACTCACAAGACAAAGTCCGGCTGCCGGTGCGGTATGCATAAATGCTGGCGTGGCTGAGCGAAGGTGTTCAGCAAGTTCCTCGATTTCTACTTTGCCGCTGGCATGGCGAATGATGGCTGCACTGAGGATTCTAACCATTTTGTAGAGGAAGCCCTCGCCTTCAAAAGTGAGATCGATTTTTTCCTCCGCTATGTGATTTTCGATGCAATGGATGGTTCGCACCGTTTGCTCGGGACCATTTGATCTCCTGAGCGAAAATGCGGCGAAGTCGTGTGTGCCGGTGAAGAGGTCGCAAGCACGCTGGAGCTTTTCAAAATCCAATGCTCTCGGCACATGCCAAGCACGGTCTTTCATCAAGGGATGCAGCGCAGAGCCATGCCAAATGGTGTAGCGATAGATTTTTCCCTTCGCCGAAAATCGAGCGTGGAAGTCGCTTGGAGCTTCCTGGATTTTCATGACTCGGATCGTCTCGGGCAGGTGGGCATTCAGCGCCGGCAACCATTCCCTAAGGCTCAAGCGCTCGCTTGGGACATCAGCATGCGCGCATTGCGCCTCGGCGTGGACGCCAGCATCCGTTCGGCCCGAGCCATGCACGATGATGCGCTCCTGACAGAGTGCGAGAAAGGCCTTTTCCAAGTAATCCTGCACCGTATTTCGGCAGGCTTGGCTTTGCCATCCATTCAGCCCGCCTCCGTGATAGGCGATCTGCAGTTGCAATCTCATCCCTGCGAATCGAGCCAGCTTTGAAGAATAATCTGGGCGGCGACTTGGTCGATTACGGGGCGTTGCTTTCTGGTGTTTCGGCCTGCCTCCTGCAGCGCACGCTGCGCTGAGACCGTGGTCATTCTTTCATCCCAAGAAACAACTGGGATCGTGGTTTCACGCCGGAGTTCATCGATAAAGGCCTTCGCTTTCTCCGCAGCAGGTCCGAAGGTGCCGTTCATGTTTCTCGGCATGCCGACGACGATCGTTCCCGCACCGCGTTCGGTTGCGAGCGCGAGGACGCGTTTGAGCACATCGCTGGACTTTGTTGGGATCGTTTCGAGCGGATGTGCGAGCATTCCGAGATCGTCGCTTATTGCAACCCCCACGCGGGCGTCGCCAAGATCAATGCCGATGGCTTTTTTCATTTGGAGTTGAAAGTCCCATACTGCCTGCTTAGCTTCAATCACCATGTCACAGCTTTCCTTGGACAAATTTGGCGAAAACCTTCCGGTCTCTGGAATCGTGGGTTTTTCGCAGGTCGCAATCGGTCTCGGCGCTGGCTTTCTTGTTGCCGACAATATCGGCCATAATGCCCGCCGCAACGCCGGTGTGGCTTTGATCACTCTGGGCGCCGCCGCCCTTGTTCCGATTGTCTGGGGCATCGCTTCAAAAATCAGCACCCGTCCCGAGTCCTCCCGCGCTATGCGCAAAAAGCTCGAAGGCATCCGTGGCGCATATGACACGGACATCGAGCAGCACTGAGGCCTGGCCTTTAAAGTGAGGTCCGTTGTTCTTGCTTCGGCTTCGCCACGCCGCCTCCAACTGCTCAGAGAAGCTGGTTGGTCTGTCGAGGTTGATATTTCGGGAGCTGACGAGATAGAGGATCACTCGCTTACACCAGACGCGCTCGCCCTCGAAAACGCCCGAAGGAAGTGGCAGGCAATTTCCGCACGCCGCCCTGGGGATTTGATTGTGGCTGCGGATACGGTGGTTTGGCTCGGAGGTCGATTTTACGGCAAGCCTGCGGATTTTCCCGAAGCCCGAAAAATGTTGGCATCACTCGTCGGCCGAACCCATCAAGTGGTCACTGGAGTGGTCGTGGGCAGTCGCTCGGCTTCCGTGGAATTTTCTGAATTCTCGATGGTCACTTTCCATGATCTCACGCCCGAATCCATCGAGGCTTATCTTTGTTCCATAAATCCCCTCGACAAGGCAGGCGGCTACGCGGCCCAAGATGACGGAGGCCGTCTCATAAAAAAAATCGAAGGCTCGCTGAGCAATGTGATCGGCCTCCCTATGGAGCGGCTCGCCGAAGTTCTAAGAGAGATTCAGCGTTTGCAGGAATAAACAAACGCGGGCGGAAAATTGCGCATCACGACAGGAGTCCTGCGCACATCGCTAAAGGTGCGGTCGAGATTTTTACGAAACCTCTGTCCAGACCTTAAACGGTGGGGGCCATAATACGCAAAAGTGGAAAAGACCCCGCCATCTGCCAATGTCGAGTGAATCTCGCCGAGAATGGAATTTTGCAGTTTCTGATCGAAGATGGCCCAGGGCAGTCCGGAGAGGATGGCATTCGGTCGGGGAATCTTTTCCGAATTCAAATGATCGCTCAAGCGCGTTGCACAGCCTTCGATGATCCGGGCATCTGGAAATTTGCCCGAGACTTCCTTTGCCAGAATGGGGCATTTTTCGATGGCCGCAAAATGTGCGCCACTTGGCAAACTCGCGAGAATGTGTCCTGTGAACGCTCCGCTGCCGGGCCCAAGCTCGATGACGCTCGATGCCATGTGCAAATCTGATGCAAGGACCATCTCTTTGGCTAAAAATGGTGACGATGGCCAGATCGCACCGAGCGTTGAGGGATTGCGTAAAAAAGACCTAATGAAACTCAATGACATGTGGCGCAAAGGTTCAATGGCATTGCAGTCGGGTGCAACATCAAAAGCGGAACAGTTCCTGCAAAAAGCGGGAATCCGCCGGTTGTGTTCTACGCAGGCGGAATGCGCTCGAACAATCCTGCCAATTCGATTTCGGCCGTCTGTGGAAACATATCCACCGGTTGGATGCACTGAATCCGATATTCCGCTGAGAGTTTTTTTGCATCCCGTGAAAAGGTGGCCGGATCGCAAGAGACATAGACAATGCGGTGTGGTGGATTTTCCAGAACGGCGCGCATGGCATCGGGCGAGAGGCCCTCGGCCGGGGGATCTAGAAGGAGAGTGGTGTCCGTTGATGTGCCGCCGAGAAGGGCTTGTGAGATGTGGGCCTCCACCGAACCCGCGATGTAGGCTTCTTTGGCTGAGGCTCCCTCCATGGCGCTTCGAACGGCGCCATCGCTCCACTCGATGCCGAGAATACGGTTGAAATGAGGCAGGAGGCGCTTGGAAAAAAATCCCGATCCACAATACGCGTCGATCAAATACTCCGAGCTGCCGGCCAGTTCGGAAACTGTGTTCGCCAGCAATTCGGCCGCGCCGCTGTTCACCTGTGAGAATCCCCGTGCCGCTCCTCCCTCGCGAAGAGTCAGGCGACCGGAACGGCGCGGCGGTTTTTTTCGAAGCTCCGCCAAGAGCCCATTCACCTCGTTGCTGGCAATCGGACACTCCGCGACATCGACGAGGTGATGCGACTTGCGATGGTAAAACCCCACATCGCCACTGTCTGTATGAACGGAAAGGCGGTTGCGGTAACTCCACTGCTCAGGTGAGGGAAGCATGGGGCGCACCTCAACATCGCTGATTCCGCCAATGCGGCGCAGCAACTCTGCAACCTGGGAAGTTTTGATCTCCAGTTGGAGTTCGTAGTCGGCATGCTGATAGGCGCAGCCCCCGCATTCTCCAAAGACCGGGCACTTTGGCGGCACACGGCGGGGAGAGGCCTCTAAAAGCTTCACTAGATCGGCTTCGACGAGGTTTTTTTTGGACTTCGTCACCTGCACGAGCACTCGCTCTCCCGGCAGCGTTCCATGCACAAAGCAAACCCTCCCATCGGGCAGGCGGCCGATTCCCGCGCCGCCGTAGGCGATGCGTTCGATCGTGATCGTGGCTTCCGGCAATGTCATGCCGGTTTGCGCATGAGCCAGTAAATTTCGCCGGGCCAACCTGGAAAGACGCGGCCCCAAAGAATATTGAGGCGCATCCAGGCGGCAGAGTTTTCGAGGGCGCTTCCCTTGCTTCGCATCAGAAATGCCCCGCTCATGAACTCCACTTTCAGCCCGGCCTGTTCGGCCATGCGGCGCACGCGGGCGGGCGAAAACACGCTCACATGCCCCATCGGCTTTGCCGTGCGACGAACCTGACTCTGGCGGATGGCTGCAAACGGGCCCGGCACGACGGGGAAGCCTCCAATTAGCGAGCCGCCCGGCCGGATGGCGGATGCGATTTTTTTCAAAACATCCTCCGGTTCGAAAAGGTGCTCCAGCACATGGAGCAGGATTGCGGTGTCGTATTGGTGCGGAAGAGCAAACTTCGCATCCTCAAGATTCGCTTCAAAAAAATCCGTGTAGCCAGCTTTCAGAAGCCTCTCGCGCAGCATCACGGCATCGACCGCCGTCCATCGTTCATATTTCACTCCACTGGGCGCGGATTTCACAAATTCCAGCATCTGGCCGACATGAACGCCGATCTCGGCGACATCCAGTGGACGCTCCGTTCGCAGGGACTCCTCGCGGAGGAGTTGGTATCCGAACCAGTAACGGAGCAGGCGGATCGGATACTTCACGCTCTTTGCTTCCTTGGTCATGCCGAAATCCTTCGAGCGAACGACCTGATTTTCGGCGAGAAATTGGATGTCCCAATGGGACGAGGAATACTTATTCAAGACGGGTGAATGATGTGTCGCCTCCGCAGCGGGGTCAAGCGGAGCGTTTGCGCGTTCTTGATCCCAGTCTGCCCTGCAGGTAGTTTGATCGCTCTTTTATGAAACCGGTCACCATTTACGACACCACGCTGCGCGACGGCACCCAAGGCACGGGGATTTCTTTTTCCATCCTCGACAAAATTCGCGTGGCTCAAAAGTTGGATTCCTTTGGGGTCGATTTCATCGAAGGCGGTTGGCCTGGATCGAATCCTCGCGATGCGGCTTTCTTTGCCGAGGCGGCCAAGCTCACTTGGAAAAATGCCCGCATTGCTGCTTTCGGTAGCACCCGTCGCGGCAGCATTGCGGTTGAGGCGGATGCCCAAGTGCGCGTGCTTTTGGAGGCGCAAACGCCGGTCGTCACCATCGTCGGCAAGACATGGATCCTGCATGTCACAGAGGTTCTCAATGTCACTGCCGAGGAGAACTTGTCCATGATCGCCGATACGGTGGCCCATCTCAAAAAACACGGCCGCGAAGTCTTCTATGATGCCGAACATTTTTTCGACAGCTACAAGGACAATCCCGAGTATTCCCTGCAAACACTCCGCGCCGCGAGGGATGCCGGAGCAGATCTGCTCGTGCTCTGCGACACAAACGGCGGAACTCTTCCCGGCGAAATTCACCGCATCACCTCTGCCGTGATCGCCGATCTCAAATGCCCGGTCGGCATCCATACCCACAATGACTGCGGACTCGGCGTCGCAAACGCCCTCGCGGCCATCGAAGCCGGAGCCTGTCAGGTTCAGGGAACCATCAACGGCTACGGCGAACGCGTGGGAAATTGCAACCTCACGACGATCGTTCCAACGCTGCAGGTGAAAATGGGAATCCCCTGCGTGCCTGATCTCACCGCACTGCGCGAAGTTTCCCGCTTCGTCGATGAGTTGGCGAATGTGCCGCAGGACATCCGGGCCCCGTATGTCGGCACGGCGGCCTTCACGCACAAAGGCGGTCTCCATGTTCATGCCGTTCAGAAAATTTCCCGCACCTATGAGCACATGGATCCAAGACTTGTTGGCAACTCACAGACGATCCTTGTCTCGGACATGTCAGGCCAGAGCAACATTCTCGCAAAAGCTGCCGAGCTCGGATTCGAATTCCAAAAAGGCGCGCCTGAAGTCTCGACCATCTTAAAAAAAGTGAAGGAGATCGAAGCCCAAGGCTACGAGTTCGAGGCGGCAGACGCCTCCTTCGCGCTCCTCATCCGCCGCACGCTGGGCCGCCACACCCCTCTCTTCGATCTCAAAGAATACCACTGCTCGTTCCGTCAATCGAACCAGCATGAGTTCACAACCTGTGAAGCCACGGTCAAACTCCACGCTTCCGGTCGCGCCGAATACACGGTCGAGGAGGGGGACGGTCCCGTGAATGCCCTCGACGCCGCCCTGCGCAAGTCTTTGCGGCCTTTTTACAGCTGGATCGATCAAGTCCGCCTCACAGACTACAAGGTCCGCATCATCGACGGCACACGCGGCACAGCCGCCAAGACCCGCGTCCTCATTGTTTCAACCGATGGCCACACGACCTGGGGCACGGTAGGGGTCTCGGACAATATCATCGAGGCCAGTTGGCTTGCGCTTGTGGATAGCTACGAGTTTTACGGTCTGCGCGCCAACGCCTGAGCGCGTCAGGCTTCCGGTTGACCGTAAAACTTCACGCCCATCTCGATCTTCTCCCGTCCGTTAGCCAGGCGCCACTTGTTGCTATCGCGAAGGGAGTAAATGCATCCGCAGTATTCCTGTTGATAAAAATTCTCACGCTTTGAGATTTCCAACATGCGCTGGGCCCCGCCGCCCTTGCGCCAGTTGAATGTCCAGTAACTGATGCCGGGGTATTTTGCTGCCGCGCGCTCTCCGCATCCGTTGATCTGGTCCATGTCCTTCCAACGGGAAATTCCCAGGCAACTTGTGATAACCGGGAATCCATTCTCGTGTGCGTAGAGGGCTGTTCTTTCAAAACGCATGTCGAAGCACATCGTGCAGCGGGCGCCTTTCTCAGGTTCCCACTCCAACCCCTTGGCGCGAGCGAACCAGTTGTCCGTATCATAATCGGCGTCGATGAAGGGAATGCCCTCCTTTTCCGCAAAGCGGATGTTTTCCGATTTGCGCAGTTCGTATTCCTCCCTCGGATGGATATTCGGATTGTAAAAATAAATTGTGTAATCAATCCCCGAGGCGGCCATGGCCTCCATCACCTCTCCGGAACAAGGCGCGCAGCACGAGTGCAGCAGGACTTTCTTTTCTCCGCTTGGCGGTTCGAGGATTGGTCTCGGATTCATAGGGACTCTTTACTCCAAGATTGCAGTGGATTTGACAAGCCGCCAGCTCTCTGGGTTTCTCGAAGTCAAATCCAAATAACGCCCATCAATCGGGAGGCTGGATTTTCCACTCGGAGCGGATAAGCTTCCCACCCATGAAGTATATTTTCGTGACCGGCGGTGTTGTGAGTTCTCTGGGAAAAGGGTTGGCGGCGGCATCACTCGGCACGCTGCTTGAACTGCGCGGTCTCAAAGTCGTTCTCCAAAAACTCGACCCCTATCTCAATGTCGATCCGGGCACGATGAATCCTTTCCAGCATGGTGAGGTCTATGTTTTGGCCGACGGTGCGGAGACCGACCTCGACCTCGGACACTACGAGCGCTTCACGAATTGCGTCCTCACTCGCTCCAATAACCTCACCAGCGGTCAGGTTTACGAGACCGTCCTCGCCAAGGAACGCCGTGGCGACTACCTCGGTAAGACCGTTCAGGTCATCCCTCACATCACCGATGAAATCAAAGCCCGCATTCGCGAGGTGGGCGTGAACTCCGGAGCGGATATCGTCATTACTGAAATTGGCGGCACCACCGGCGACATCGAGGGGCTTCCTTTTCTCGAAGCCATCCGTCAATTCATTCTCGAAGCAGGCACAGGCAATGCGATCATCATGCATGTCACTCTCGTGCCATTCATCAAGGCGGCGGGTGAACTCAAAACCAAGCCTACCCAGCAAAGCATCGCCAAGCTTCGTGAGATCGGCCTCCAACCGCAGGTTTTGATTTGCCGCACCGAGATGCCGCTGGATGAGGATGTCCGCCAAAAATTGTCCCTCTTCTGCAATGTGCCGCTGGATGCCGTGGTCGAAGCGGGTGATGTCGACCACACGATCTACGAAGCGCCTTTGAACCTTCGCGAAGAAGGGCTCGATTCGACGGTCTGCCGCCTCCTCAATCTTCAAACCAAAGATCCCAACCTTACCGACTGGAAGCGTTTTGTTCAGCGGGTCATTTCACCCAAAAAACGCGTCCGTATCGCGATTGTTGGAAAATACATCGAGCTCCAGGATGCCTATAAGAGCATCTACGAATCTCTCACCCACGCTGGAGCCGCAAACGATTGCGGCATTGACCTCGTGCTCGTCGACGCCGAGGACATCGAGGCGGAGGGAGCCGAGAAGTATTTGCAAGGCGTCGCCGGTGTTCTCGTTCCCGGCGGCTTTGGCGACCGTGGCGTCGAAGGCAAAATCAAAGCCGCCCGCTATGCCCGCGAGTCCCGCACACCTTTTCTTGGCCTCTGCCTTGGAATGCAGGTGGCGACCATTGAATTCGCCCGCAATGTCTGCGGCCTCGAGGGCGCCAACAGCACCGAGTTCGACCCCGATACCAAACATCCCGTTATCGCTATCCTTGAGGAACAGAAAGATGTCACCGACAAGGGTGGATCCATGCGACTCGGCACCTGGCAGACGAAATTCCTGGATGGCTCCCACGCCCATCAGGTCTATGGAAAACTTGAAGCCTCCGAGCGCCATCGCCATCGCTACGAGTTCAACATGAAATACCGCCAGCTCCTTGAGGAAAAAGGCTTCGTCATTTCCGGAACATCACCCGACGGCAACCTTGTCGAGTTGGTGGAACTCAAGAACCACCCCTGGTATCTGGCCTGCCAATACCATCCCGAGTTCCAGTCCAAACCCAACGCGCCACACCCGCTCTTCAAGGCCTTCATCACCGCCTCTCTCGCAAACGAGGAGTGACCTCAGCTTCGCTGCCCGGGGTCGCTAAATGGAGGGTATCGTCTGACCATGGAGTCTCTGAAAATTGCCATCCTGCTCCTCCTCGGGCTCATCTACCTGAAGGTGGCTTCGCGAGCCGCGAGGTCGGCTTTGGCACATGGGGATTCCTTCCCCACGCAAGTTTGGAAATGGCCGGAATCCCTGCTCACAGCAGGCGTCGTGCTTTTTTTCCTTTTGATGGCTATTCCCTCCTTCACAGGCCCTCCTGGCCGGATCGACCTGAAGGCCATCGAGTCCGCGCTCGGGCTCTACGCATCGATCATTCTCTTCGTCGTCGGATTTCTTGTTTTTCGAAACATAAACCCCATCGAGGCATTCGGGCTGCGCTGGACTTCCTGGCGTCATGGACTCGTAGCTGTGGTCTTGGCTCTGGCTCTACTCCTGCCGCCGATCTACGCAGCACAGTGGATCGGATATTCCTTGTCTGGACCTCAAACCGAACCCCAGCCGATTGTCTCCTTCCTGATCGAACATCAGAGCCTCCGCGATCGCCTCTCTGTCATTTTAATAGCCGTCGTTGCAGCGCCCCTCACCGAGGAACTCATCTTTCGAGGATGCCTCTACGGATTTCTCAGGCAGACCGGCGGAAGGTTTGTGGCCATTGCCGTCACCTCCATATTGTTTGCTCTCATCCATGGACACATCCCATCGCTTGCCGGATTGGTCATTCTGGCTGTGGGCCTCTCACTTTTGTATGAGAAGACAGGCTCGCTCTGGGCTCCCATACTCCTGCATGCCGCCTTCAACGGACTCAGTATTTACGGCACACTCCAGTGGCCCGACCTCATGAAATGAAACTCTGCGCCGAGGACAAACTGCTCCACGAACTCCTGCGCCTCGTGCCCGTTCCGCAAGATCAACCGCTCGGCCCGGGGGACGACTGCGCCGCCATCAAGTGTGGAAAACCCGGCACGCTTATTCTGCTCAAAACGGATTGCATCGCAGAGGATGTTCATTTTCTCCGTTCACATGATCCCGCCAAAGTCGGTTGGAAGGCGCTCTGCCGTCCTCTGAGCGATATCGCCGCCATGGGAGGCACACCTGACCAAGCCCTCATCACCTTCTTTTCGCCCCCCGACCTCGATTCTTCCTATTGGAAAAAATTCTACCGTGGACTTGGCCGCGCCGCCCGCCGCTTTGGCGTCACCATCGCCGGCGGCGAAATGTCCCGCCAAAAACAAGGCATAGCCGTCTCGGTCATGCTCACCGGACACATCGACTCCAAGCACCTGCTCACGCGCTCCGGCGGAAAGCCAGGCGACCTGCTCTTCGTCACAGGACGACTCGGCGGCTCCATCGCAGGCCACCACCTCAACTTCATCCCCCGGCTCAAAGAAGGCCAATGGCTCGCGAAAAATATCCATCCCTCTGCGATTATGGATATCAGCGATGGACTCGGCACCGACCTCCCCCGCCTCGCCAGAGCCAGCGGATGCGGATTTGAAGTCAACCGCGAGTCCATCCCCCGCCGCAAAGGATCCGACATCGAATCCGCCCTCTCCGACGGCGAAGACTACGAACTCCTCCTCGCCATCCCCCCCTCAAAAGCTCCTCTCCTTCAAAAAAGCTGGCCCACCGCCTTCCCAAAAACCCGCCTTACTCCCATCGGCACCCTCACGCCCCCTCAACCCGCCCCCCCCAACTGGCCCGGAGGCTGGGACCACTTCGAAACAAATTAACCGCCGCACCCAAAGCCTGCGCCGCTCCCATCGTCACGACCAAAAATTTGGACGATCGTCCAAAAAGTTGGTTATTAAAAACCGTAACCAAGTCTCAAAAAAACCGCATATTTCCCTTCAGATGCAGACCAGATAACAATTCCAGGGCGACCAAAAATTTGGACGATCGTTCAAATTTTTGGTTCATGCTTGGTAACTGGAGTGGCTGTAAGGTAGGGGCGGATTCCTGAGTGCAGGGAAGAGGCTCTACTTTTCTATGAAGAGTTTTTTGAGGGTGCCGAGCACTTTCAGTCTTTCATCCCGGGCTTTGATGCCTTTGTAGCCTTTGGGAAGAAGTTGCAGGGGGAGGAACGGGTCTCTGTGCAGGATTTCGCGCCAGAGTTTCAATTCCTCGGATGCCCATTCGTTGAACTCCGCCTCGGTGCATTTTTGTTTGGGGGCGATTTTGAGGAGTTCAGCGTGGCGCGTGTAGAGTTTGTTGATCTTTGCGAAGTCCCATGCGCTTTTGACGATGGATTCGTTACCTGCGTCTCCAAGAAATACGCCTTCGATGATGGCGAATCCTTTTTGGCTTTTAAGCTGGAGTCCTTTTTGACGAAGGCTCGCATCCAGTTGATGGGGGGTGATCCAGATGCTGCGTTGGAGGCAACCGAAGTTTTGGTGCCGCAGGGTGAGCCTGAGATCGTGCCTGGCTTTGCGTTGCGACTCGGGGAGATCGAAGGTGATGATCCTCCACTTACCGTCCCATTTGCAGTTCCACAGCGCGTCGGTGTCGAAGCCGCCGAGGGCGAGGAGTTTTCCCTTTTGCGTCAGGGTGATTGTTTTTTCTCCGACGCTCTCATCGAGTGAAATAAGACCCTCGTTCTCGAGGCGATGAATCCGTCTCAAGAGTCCGTGCCTCCAGGCCCAGCCTTCGAAAGATTGGTCCATCGAGCGAAATGTGGGTCGCGCCATGATGTTCAGGCCCCACATCAAGGTATAGAGAAACAACTCCGTCTTTGGCTTCATGCCGCGTGGAGTAGCATTCGGTGCCGGACGCGCAAACCAAAAAATTGGACGATCGTTCAAAATTTTGGTTCGCAGCTGCGGGATGCTTTTTTCCTCTCTTGAGTTCCCGTGTGAAATCCCTTTTCGTGTGTGGATGACTGTTCGCACACGATTTGCTCCTTCACCGACTGGTTATCTTCATGTGGGAGGGGCTCGCACGGCTCTTTTCAACTGGCTCTACGCCCGCCGACATGGAGGGAAATTTATTCTCCGGATTGAAGACACGGATGAGAAACGCAACACGGCGGAGGCGCATCAGGTTATTTACGATGGGCTGAAATGGCTGGGTCTCGATTGGGATGAGGGTCCGGACATGGGCGGCGATTATGGTCCTTATCGTCAGAGCGAGCGGTCCGAGATTTATGCCAAATACCTCGCCCGCTTGGAGGCGGGTGGTCATGTGTATGAGGATGGTGGTGCGATTCGCTTTCGCTCCCCGCGCAAGCCGGTGGTTCTTGAGGACATGGTCTGCGGGCGTATTGAGTTCGACATGTCAAATCCGGCGACTCACCCGGACATGACGATTCGGCGTCCGGATGGGTCTTTCATTTTCCATTTTGTGAATGTGGTGGACGACATTGAAATGAAGCTCACGCATGTGATACGAGGCGAGGATCACCTTTCGAACACGCCCAAGCACATCGAGCTCTACAATGCGCTCGGCGAGAAGCCACCGGTCTTCGGCCACATTCCCCTCATCCTGAATCACGAGGGCAAAAAGCTGAGTAAGCGCGATGGCGGTTCGAGCATTACCTACTTCATGGAGCACGGATACGCTCCCGAGGCGGTGGCGAATTATCTCTGCCTGCTCGGATGGTCTCCCGGCGAGAATCGTGAGAAGCTCACCATGGAGGAAATCCTAGCGCTTTTCGACATCGATAAAATCAATCGCCGCAACGCCATCTTCGATCTTGATAAATGTTTTTGGCTGAACGGTCAGCATATCCTCTCGATGGGCTTCGACCGTTTTGTGGAATTGGCGAAGCCTTTCGTGGAAAAAGCGGGCATTGCCTACGGTTCGGAGGCGGCGCTTCTGGCGGCGCTCACGATTGTGAAACCGAAGGTTAAGCACCTCAGCGATGTGCCTGACTGGATCGGATTCCTCTTCACGGAGGAGTTCGCTTTTGATCCCGAGGCTGTCGAAAAAAGTTTGAAAAAAGCGGGCGCAGTTGGCCGTCTGCAGGCATTGATTTCTGCCCTGGCGAAGGTAGAGGATTGGTCGCATGCTTCACTGGAGGCCGCGTTAAAGGAAACGGCAACGGCCTTGGGAGTGAAGACCGGCGAGTTGGTTCATCCTGCCCGCGTTGCTGTAAGCGGTCGCTCGGTTGGCCCCGGCCTTTATGAAATGTTTGTGGTGCTTGGCAAGGAGCGCACTCTCGCCCGCTTCGCGCGTGCCGCCTCGATGGCTGCGGCCTGATTTCTATGAGTGGCAAGGTCCCAGTCGCGATCGTCGGTGCCAATGGATATTCCGGTGAGGAGCTTTGCGCGATTTTGGCGCGGCATCCATCGGTCTCTGTTGTTGCGGTGACCTCTCGTCAGCATGCGGGCAAGCCCGCAGGCGAGGTGTTGCCGCGCCTCTCCAGGGTGGGGGAGTTTTTCAAACTGCTCTTCAGCGAACCTGCGATGGACTCGCTTCTTCACTCAGGGGCGGAGTTTTTCTTTCTCGCCCTTCCCCATGGACTGGCGGCGGAGTATGCCGTGCCGCTCTGGGAGGCTGGGAAAAGAGTCATCGACTTGAGTGCGGATTTCCGTTTGCGCGATGCCAAGGTTTATCACGAATTTTACGGTGAACAGCATCCTGCTGCCAAATTACTCCCTGAGGCTGTTTACGGTTTGCCTGAGTTGCACCGTGATGCAATCCGCTCGGCCAAGCTTGTTGGCTCGGCGGGCTGTTACCCCACATCGATTTTGTTGCCTTTGGTCCCTCTTCTGAAAGCCGGTCTGATCGATTCCGAGGATATCGCTGTGGCCAGCGCCAGCGGGGTCAGTGGAGCAGGGCGCAAGGCGGAGACGGCGCTTCTTTTTGGCGAGTGCAATGAAAGCCTGCGCGCCTATGGATTGCCCAAACACCGGCATCTCTCGGAGATCGAGCAGGAACTTTCGCTGGCGGCTTCGCGGCAAGTCACGATCACCTTCACTCCGCACCTTGCGCCTATGACGCGTGGAATCCATACGACGATCTTTACGCGCCTCGCGGCGGGGGCTTCGGCGGAGGCCATTTTGCCCGCGCTGGAGGCCTGCTATGCGAATGAGCCATTCGTTCGTGTTTCACAGAATCTCCCCGATACGAAAAATGTAACTGGCACTAATTTCTGCGATATTTCCGCAAGGTTCGATGCCCGCACGGGCAGGCTGATCCTACTTTCTGCGGAGGATAATTTGGTAAAAGGCGCTGCTGGTCAGGCGGTGCAGAACTTCAACCTCATGGCCGGACTCGACGAGACGGCTGGATTGCTATGATCGAAATCAAAAAAATCAAAGGCGGCGTTTGTGCCGCACGGGGCTTTGTTGCGGGAGCCGCGGGTTGTGGAATCAAGACCGGCAAGGTCACACGCGATGATGTGGCAGTCGTCTTCTCCGAAGCTGTTGCTACCTCCGCCGCGACCTTTACCACCAACAATGTCAAAGCTGCGCCAGTGCGCGTTTCGGCCGAACATCTCAAAGCTGGCGGCAACCGAGCAGTGATCCTCAACAGCGGAAATGCCAACGCCTGCACAGGCGAGGGCGGATTCAAAGACGCCAGAGCCATGTGTGCCGCGGCTGCTGACCTTTTAGGACTGAAACAGAAAGAAGTCCTTGTTTGCTCAACCGGCCGAATCGGCGTTCCCATGCCGATGGATCGCATTGCCAAAGGCATCGCCGCGTTGAAGCCAACCCGCAACGGAAGTGCTGCTTCCGCCGCTGCCATCATGACGAGCGATACCTTTGGCAAGGAATATGCCGTCGAGGTGAAAACCTCCAAAGGCTCGTTCCGTGTGGGAGGCATTGCCAAGGGCGCGGGAATGATCGATCCGAACATGGCCACCATGCTTTGCGTTGTGACAACGGATGCCGCCATTCCCCAATCCGCTCTTCGGGCCGAGTTGAAGCGCTCCGTGGCAAATTCTTTCAACCGCATCACCATCGATGGCGATATGAGCACGAATGACACAGTCATCCTGCTCGCCAACGGCCTGAGCGCGTGCACGCCCGACATGGCCGCATTTTCGCAGGCGCTGGATGAGGTTACTCGCGCCCTGGCGCGAATGATCGTGAGCGACGGCGAGGGCGTTTCGCGTTTTGTTGAAGTCGAAGTCAGCGGCGCAGCCAACGACAAGGAGGCCCGCATCGCCGCCGAGGCCATTGCCAACTCCACGCTCGTCAAATGCGCATGGGCCGGCGGGGATCCGAATTGGGGCCGAATTCTCGACGCGGTTGGATATTGCGGCGTGAAGGTCGATGACACGAAGGCCGATATTTTCTACGACAAGCTCGCCTCCGTGAAGGACGGCATCGCTGCCAAGACGCCCTTTGAAAAGCTCCGCGCCATTGCCGCCAAAAAATCCTTCAAGGTCACGGTCGATCTCAAGCTTGGGAAGGGCTCCTACTATGTTTGGACCACCGATCTCACTGAAGAGTATGTGAGGTTGAATCTCGGCGAATAAATTAATGCTCACCACACCCGAAGTCCGCTCCGAATGCCTCATCGAGGCGCTGCCCTACATCCAAAAATATCGCGGCCAGACCTTCGTCATCAAGTATGGCGGCTCCGCGATGGAGGACGACCAGATCGTCGATAAATTCCTGCGCGATGTCGTTTTTCTCGAGGCGGTCGGCATTAATCCCGTGCTTGTTCACGGTGGCGGCAAGGCGATCACGGCCCGCATGAAGGATGCCGGATTGCAGGCCCGTTTCATCGAGGGCCTCAGAGCCACAAACGCCACGGCGATCAAGATCGTTGAGGAGACACTCGACAAGGAAATCAATCCCTCCATCGTCTCGACCATCAATGAATTCGGAGGGAGGGCCCGAGGATTTTCTGGCAAGAATGTCTTCATAGCCCGTCAGCTTCAAAAGCAGGCAGTCATAGAAGGAGAAACGGTGGATATCGGCTTCGTTGGGGAAGCCCAAGAGGTGAATGCCGGAGCCGTGAGCGAGGCGGTGCATGCGGAGATCGTCCCCGTCATCAGCCCAATCGGAGCCACGACGGAGGGTGTTGTTTTAAATATCAACGCCGACATCGCCGCAGCGGCTCTGGCTGCCGAGCTACAAGCCGCCAAGCTGATCTATGTCACCGATGTGCCGGGCATCATGCGAGACGCCTCGGACCGCGAATCCCTTATTCCCAGCGTCACTACCAAGCAGGTGAAAAGCCTGATTCAGCAAAAGATCATCGCAGGCGGTATGATTCCAAAAGTTCTCTCGGCAATTTCCGCCATGGAACGCGGAGTTGGAAAAATCCACATGATCGGCGGGCACATTCAACATTGCCTGCTGCTTGAGATTTTCACCAATGCAGGCATCGGAACGGAAATTGTGCCGGACTCAGTTCTGTGATTTTCACAGCGCGGCCAGTGCTTCGTGAATCACGGACTGCCAGCGGTTTAAAAAAATCCATTCCTCAGCAAGGTTCGAAATAGCCTGAGGATCGGTAAGGTGAAGCGACTTGGTTTTTTGCTCCATGTCCATTGACCTCTGGGTGAGTTCCTCCTGCAATGCCGCAAGTTTTTTGCGTGTTTCGGCGGCTTGCTTGGTTGCCACGGCTCGCGCCAGGGGACTTGTGGCCGAGGCGACGGCGGATGCTACTTGTGTGGCTAACCTTGCCGCTTCGCCGGTTCTCGAAAACAAGTCCCAGTCAGGTTGGGTTTTTTGGGTGGATTGAAAGTTTGGAAACTCGAGTTCCAGAACATGCCGCAGCCTCGTCGCGGGTTTTTCCAGAATACGGCGCGCCGCATTCAAACGGGTGGCGCGGTCTCCATCGCCTTGAGATTTATCCGGGTGGCACGCAGCCATGAGCAGGTGGTGCCGCGATTTAACCTCCTCGGCCTCGACCCATGCAGCGCGAGCCAGGCCGAGTTCGGCGAAATGGTCACTCACGCCGAAAAACTCTCGCCACAGGAGCAGTGGGCAACGGCATTGGGATTCGTCACTTTGAATCCGCCTTTCTGGAGGTCATCGCTGAAGTCGAGTTCTGATCCACTCACAAAGAGCGCGCTCTTGGGATCCACGACCACGCGCACTTGATTCGACTCGACCATGATATCCCGGTTGGCTGGGCCATCCACGAGGTCCATCTTGTATTGAAGTCCCGAGCAACCGCCTCCGATCACCGCCACGCGAAGAGCACCCTGGGGACGGCCTTGCTTGGTGAGAATCGAGCGCAGACGGTTGCTCGCCGCATCCAGAACGCGGATGAGTTTTTCGTTACCGACTCTGAATTGGACCGCTTCCATCGATTATTAATAATACACCAATTTTTCAACGCCGCGATGGCATTGCAGGGCTTCCACGATAGAAACTCTCATCGCTCCACTCGCCTGGAAAGCCGTAGTCAAACGGGGCTGCGCCCCAGAAGAATGGGTCGTTGAAATACGGATGGCTGTCCCACTTGCTTCCGCCGAGTTGATTGCGCTTGGAGGCCTCGTAGTAGCCGACTGATTGTCCAAGGTAGTTCACAAGAGTCGAACCCACACCGGCATTCGAGAGTTGTTCGAGTTGGGCGGTGGTGAATTTGTAGGGTGCCTTGGTGCTCTTCAGGTAGGCCACGATGGCTTTGTCCGAGACACCAGCTTTCGCCAGACTCATAATGTCGTCAAAATCCAGCACGCGTCCTGCCTGAACGCGCTTCTGGGTCGATGCCGGGACACCTTGTTTTGCCATCTGAGCGGCGATGCCTGCGGGTGCCAGAGACTGCGGCGAAGTCGCGCAGGAATTCAAAAGAACGGTCATGGCCACGCAGGAAATGATGACGGGAAGTAATTTCATAATCTGTCGCGAATTCTCACAAGCGGTTCAAGGTTTGCACAGCTTTTCTGCTGGAAACTAAAAGGCCATTGACGCCCCACATCATATTTGGCATTTTTGCCAATTAAGTGATGGATTTAGAATCGGCCAAAAACACCGCACACGACAGGTCAGTCATCGTCAAAGCAATGGCTCACCCCACGCGTCTGCTGGTGATGGATGTTCTCACGCAGGGAGAGAAATGTGTTAACGATCTCACGAATCTCGCGGGATGTGATGTCACGACACTCTCCAAGCATCTTGCCGTGATGAGGCGCGCAGGTTTGCTTCAGTGTGAAAAGCGCGGGGTAAGCGTCTTTTACCAGATCGCCTGCCCGTGCTTTTTGGAGTTCTTTCGCTGCATCGACCTCATCAAACTGAATCAAAGCCTGCAGCAACACTGTGAGGCTTGTTAGGCGAACCTTATCATTGGCAAAAACACCAAATAAAATCTTATGAAATCCAGCGCCTTCGTTGCTTCTCTCAAACAAAATCCCACCCTTAACCTCAGATTTGTGCTCCCGGACGGTGGACTTGTCCCGGTGCATGCCCACATCACTGAAGTCGGGCGTGTGGACAAGACCTTCTTTGATTGTGGAGCCACCTTCCGCAAAACTTCGTTTCTCTGTCTGCAAGCCTGGGTGGCCGACGACACAGACCACCGTCTCCCGGCTGGAAAACTGGCGGACATCATCGACCGAGCGGCTCCGCTGTTTCATGGCGAGGATCTCGAGGTCGAACTCGAATACGAGGACGGGCTCATTTCGCAGTTCCCTGTGGAGTCTGTCGCTGTCGATGCGGAGTCTGTTGTTGTTTTTCTTTCAACGAAACACACGGATTGCCTCGCAAAGGATATTTGCCTCGCGCCTTCGAATGATTCTGAAGGCTGCTGTTCCGGCTCCGGCTGCTGCTGATCAAAAAAAACTAAACATGACCACCAAACCTCTCGTTCTCATCCTCTGCACGGGGAATTCCTGCCGCAGTCACATCGCCGAAGGCATCCTGCGGGCCGCCGCAGGTGATCTCATCGAAGTCGCCAGTGCGGGTTCAAAACCTGTCGGCTATGTCCACCCGAAATCGATCGAAGTCATGCGCGAAATCGGCATCGACCTGAGTGGTCACCATTCGAAGCATCTGGAAGAGTTTTTAAACCGCCCGGTCGATACGGTCATCACAGTTTGCGGCAACGCCGATCAAGTTTGCCCTATGTTTCCCGGCCAGGTCAGGCGCTACCACTGGGGCTTCAGCGATCCCGCGCATGCGGTGGGGTCGGAAGATGAGGTTCTTGGGGAGTTTCGCCGTGTGCGGGATCAAATCCGTCTCGTCTTCGAAGCCTACGCCGCAGGTCTCCGTCAGGGTCAAGACCTCGCGAAATGAGTTCCAGCCAGTTCGACGCACTCCGTAAGTTTTTTGCGGAGCTCCTCGGCACCTTTGCCATGGTTTTCGCCGGAACCGGGGCCATTGTTATTAATGCAGAGTCTGGCGGTGCCATTACGCACCTCGGTGTGGCACTCACATTCGGGCTCATTGTTTTGGTGATGATTTATTCGCTTGGTGATGTGTCGGGTGCCCACATGAATCCAGCGGTAACTCTAGCCTTTGCCGTTGCAGGATTGTTTCCATTTTTCAGCGTCTTGATTTATCTCGCTGCTCAATTTTCAGGCGCATTACTGGCGAGCCTCACACTTCACTTTTTATTTCCACAAAACGGAAATCTGGGCGCAACCCTTCCTGCCGGGTTGCCAATGCAGTCCTTTGTTCTAGAGGTGATTTTGTCTGCTATACTGATGTTCGTCATCTTGAACGTTTCCCAAGGAGCCAAAGAAAAAGGAATCACCGCCGGGATCGTGGTTGGGGCAGTCATCGCGCTCGAAGCCCTCTTCGCAGGCCCTATCTGCGGAGCCTCCATGAACCCGGCCCGCTCACTCGCCCCGGCCATCGTCTCTGGACAGCTTGATTACCTCTGGATCTACTTGGTGGCACCTGTCCTCGGAATGCTGGTAGCGATTCCGTTGTTCAAAGCGGTTCGAGGGCCCTCAAAGGGTTGAGGCTTTTTGCAAAGTTTGGAGCGATTCCATGGCGCGGCCTTCGTTGAGGGAGGCTTCGGCAAGGTTCCATGCTGATTGGAGGTCGGGGGCGGATCCTGCAACGACTAGGGCGGCGGCGGCGTTGATTTGGACGGCTTGGCGGCGAGGGCCGCGGTCCGAGCCATTGAAAATCGAAAGCAGGATTTTTGCGTTTTCGGCGGCGTCGCCCCCTAGGAGGGCTTCGGGTGCCATGGCGGCGATTCCGACATCTTGCGGATGGATTTCAAACTCGCTGAGAGAACCTTTTTCCAGGGCTGTGACCATGGTTTTGCCGATGGGCGAAACCTCGTCGATTTGAAGGGCGTTCGGCCCTGTTCCATGCGCGGCCCAGGCGCGTGTGCGCTTCAGTTTTTGAAAAACTCCGGCGTAGGTTTTTATGAGATCGGGATTGAAGACTCCTGCGAGTTGGAACTCAGGTCTGGCAGGGTTCAGCAGGGGGCCGATGATGTTGAAAATGCTGGCACTGCCGCGTTGGGCGAGAAGTTTCCTCACTGGCACAACCGCGCGGAATGCGGGATGGCAGGCCGGTGCGAAAAGGAAGCAGCAACCGGCCGATTCCAAGGCTGCGGCGATGGAGTGAGGGGAAAGGTCGATTTTCACGCCAAGGGCTTCGAGGACATCGGCTCCGCCGGATTTCGAGGTGATGCCTCGGTTTCCGTGTTTGATGACTTTGGCTCCGGCTCCAGCGACCACGAACATAGAGGCGGTCGAGATGTTGAAAAAGCCTGCGCGGTCTCCGCCGGTTCCGCATACATCGATGCAGCCCTCACCCGAAAACGGCAGCTTTACAGCGCGCTCCAAGAGGACCTCGACGAAGTCTGCGATTTCCTCCGCCGACTCTCCGCGTTTGTGCAGAGCTTGCAGGAAATCCGCTCGCACTTCGGTGGACTGCCCCTCATCGAGTAGCAAATCACAGGCCGATTGTATCTCGTAGAAGGTGAGGGGATTACCCTCGTCCGCGCGATTTGTGAGCTGCGGGAGTGTCATTCCCAAGCGGGTCTCAGGGCACTTTGACCGGTTTGAGTTTCCAGATGTCCTTAGCGTATTCGCTGATCGTGCGGTCGCTGGAGAACTTTCCGACGCGTGCGGTGTTGAGCACAGCCATTTTCGCCCAGCGGGCTTTGTCTTGGAATGCGGCGGAGACTTTTTCCTGCGCGTCGCTGTAGGCGGCGAAGTCCGCAAGACAGAGGTAGGGATCGTGGTAGATCAAGTTGTCGCGTAGAGGAGTCAGTATGTCGGCGCTTTCGTCTCCTGTAAAGTAATCCGACCCGAGCCAATCGATGATGGCGGCGAGTTCAGGATTGGCGCGGTAGTAGTCGCCGGGGTTGTAGCCCTTGGCGAGGAGTTCGTGCACTTGCTCAACGGTGTTGCCGAAGATGAAAATGTTTTCTTCACCGACTTCCGCAAGGATTTCGACATTCGCACCATCGAGTGTGCCGATGGTGAGGGCGCCATTCAGGGCAAGTTTCATGTTGCCCGTTCCCGAGGCTTCTTTTCCGGCGGTGGAAATCTGCTCGGAGAGATCGGCTGCTGGCACAATGCGCTGGGCCAGCGAGACGCGGTAGTTCGGCATGAAGGCAACTTTGAGTTTGTCTTGGATGCGGGTGTCGCTGTTGATTTTTGAACCAACAGCGTTGATCGCCTTGATGATCCGCTTGGCCATTTCGTAGCCCGGAGCGGCCTTGGCAGCAAAAATGAAAACGCGTGGCGGGATGTCGAGATCGGGGTTTTGCAGCAGGCGGCGGTAGAGCGCGAGAATGTGCAGGAGATTCAAATGCTGGCGCTTGTATTCGTGAAGACGCTTTATTTGCACATCGAAGAGCGCTGAGGGATCCACCTTCACGCCGCATTCATCGAGGATTCTTCCGGCGAGGCGCACCTTGTTGGCGTGCTTGACGGCCATGAATTCCTCGCGGAATGAGGCGTCGTCCGCGAGGGGTTCCAGCTTGCGGAGTTTGTCGAGGTCGCGCTCCCATCCGTGCCCGATGTGGCGGCATATGAGGTCTGAGAGACGCGGATTGCAGGCCACGAGCCAGCGACGGGGTGTGATGCCGTTTGTCTTGTTCTGAAATTTTGTCGGATAGAGGGCGTTGAATTCCGGGAACAGCTGTTCTTTGAGCAGTTGGGTATGGAGGGCTGCCACGCCGTTGACTGAATGGCTTCCGACGACGCTGAGGTGCGCCATGCGGACCATTTGCTCGTGCCCTTCCTCGATGAGCGAGAGGGTGCGTTTCTTATCCGTATCTCCCGGCCACTTGGCTTCGACTTCATCAAGGAAAGTTTTGTTGATTTCGAAAATGATCTGCAGATGGCGTGGGAGGACTTTTCGGAAAAGGCCGACACTCCATTTTTCGAGAGCCTCGGGCATGAGGGTGTGGTTCGTGTAAGCAAATGTGCGGCGCACGATCCCCCAGGCTTGTTGCCATGAGAGTTCTTTTTCGTCGATCAGGAGGCGCATGAGCTCCACGACACCGATGGCAGGATGGGTGTCGTTGAGTTGGATCGCCACTTTGTCTGGGAAGGTTTCCCAGTCGGTGTTGTCTTTTTCGAAGCGGCGGATGATGTCGCGCAGCGAGCAGGCGACGAAGAAGTATTGCTGGATGAGGCGGAGTTCCTTGCCGGCTTCGGTGTGGTCGTTCGGGTAAAGCACCTTGCTGACCGTCTCAGCCATGTTTTTTTGCTGCACGGCTTGCTCGTAGCCGCCTCGGTTGAAGGCCTCGAAATCAAATTCCTCGGGGGCTTTGGATTCCCACAGGCGCAGGAAATTGACCGTTTCAGTGCCATAGCCGGGAATCGGAATATCGTAGGGAATACCAATGAGCTTGCGGAAGTCAGACCAGACGCTGCTCGTCTTGCCAAGGCCGTCGGTGTGAGTCTCGACATGGCCGTAAATCGGGATTTCCTGCGAGTGCTGGGGACGAATGATTTCCCATGGCGAGCCGTATTGAATCCACGCGTCGGGGAGTTCTACTTGGTAGCCGTTGCGGAATTCCTGTTTAAAAAGACCGTATTCGTAGTGGATGCCGTAGCCGACAGCGGGAAGGTCCAGCGTGGCGAGGGAGTCGAGAAAACAAGCTGCCAAGCGGCCGAGTCCGCCGTTGCCGAGGGCCATGTCGTATTCCTCGTCGCGGGTCTCTTCGAGTGGATGGCCAAGGATTTCCAAGGCTTCCGAAACTTCTTTCAACACACCGGCATTGATCATGTTGTTCACGAAGAGCCGGCCCATGAGGAATTCCATGGAGAGATAGTAAACCCGGCGCACATTGCCTTCCGAGTGGACGGCCAATGTTTTCATCATGCGCTCGATGATCACTTTTTGAATCGCCTTGGAAGTGGCGATCCACCATTCGCGGCGGGAGGCTGATACGGAATCGCGGGCGAGGCCGAATTTCAGTTGGTCGATGATTTCCTGCTCAAAGCTGATTGATTTATCCTTTTTCATAATTGAATTCCCTGCCTCCTTTGTATTGGACGAGTCCTGTTCCGCGAGCAAAAAGTCACTCTCCGAGTTGCCTATGTGGCACGCGCAATTTGTGCCTATCCGATGAGCGCTTCGAGTTCGCCGACTCTTCGCGAAAATAAATCCAGCGTCGCCTGCACAGGTGCTGGTGTGCTCATGTCCACACCGGCCTCGCGGAGGGTTTCGACCGGGAAACGGCTGCCACCGCTACGGAGGAATCCGAGATAGCGGGTCGCGTCGCCGGATTCCAAAACCTGTGTTGCCAGTGCTACAGCCGCCGAGAGGCCAGTGGCGTATTTGTAAACGTAGAAGGCATTGTAGAAATGAGGGATTCGCAGACATTCCAGCTCCAGTTCGCCGTCGATCGCAAAGCGCGGGCCGAAGTAGTCAGTCAGGAGCTTGCGATAAATCGCCTTGAAGCTCTCCAGGGTAAGCGCTTCACCCGCTTCCTCCGCGGCGTGCGCCTCGCGTTCAAACTCGGCAAACATCGTCTGGCGGTAGAGAGTGCCCCGGATGTCATCGATCTGGCGGTTTAAAATGAATGCCTTCATCGAGCGGTCATCTGTGGTTTTCAGCAAATGCTCGGTGAGCAGGACCTCGTTAAAAGTGGAGGCCACCTCAGCTAGGAAGATCGGATATCCGTAGTTTTGATAAAGCTGCGTGCCCCGTGCATACCAAGTGTGCATCGAATGCCCGGCTTCGTGGGCCAGTGTGTAGACATCTGAAAAAACATCTGCCTTGTAGTTCATCATGATGTAGGGCGGACTCGAGTAAGTGCCGTAGGAAAAAGCCCCGCTGCGCTTGCCTTTGTTTTCGTAGCGGTCGCACCAGCGTCCGCCGCGCAGACCATGGCCCAGGGTTTCCATGTATTCCGACCCCAGCGGCGTGAGGGAGGCCATTACACGCTCGACCGCTTCATCCCACGACACATTGGTCTTCACATTTTCGACCATGGTCACATAGGTGTCGTAGTGGTGGATTTCTTCGAGCTTCAAGACCCGGCGACGGAGTTCGAAATAGCGGAAAAGCGCATCCAGATTGCCCCGCACGGTGGTAATAAGGTTGTCGTAAATCGTGGTCGGCACGTCATCGGCGAAGAGTGCGGCCTCACGCGCCGAGGGATAATTTCTGGCCCGGGCGTAGAAAACATCGGCACGCACCGAGTTGGCGAGGCTGGATGCCAGGGTGAACCGGTGCTCCGAAAATTCCTTGTAGAACAGGTGGAACGCCGCTTTGCGCACTGCTGGATCCCGCTGCTGGAGGAAGGACGAGAATGAACTCTGGGTCAGCTCCCGATCATTGCCCTCGCCATCCTTCAGCGTTCCGAAAAGCATGTCGACGTTCGTGAGTTGCGAGAATGTCTCGCTGTGTCCACGCACGGCGGATGATCCCAGTGCCAGCAGGCGTTCCTCGGCCGCGCTTAGGGTGTGCAATTTGCGGCGACGCAATTTACGCAGCGGAATCGTCCAATCCGCCAACGCGGGATCAGCAAGGAAGGCCTCGAATTCACCATCCGGGATTTCCTGGATTTCCGGCGAGATAAATGAAAAGGCCTCTCCGACCCGCACCATCAGGCTGTCGAGACGGGCTTCACGGGCGAGTGCCTCTGCATTTGAGCTGTCGCCTGAAACACTCAGCGCTGCGTATTGATTGAGCTGATCGACAAGCAAGTCGATGCCTTTCTCGAATTCCAAGCACTTCGCCAATCCCGCTGCAGACTCCCTTAGTTTGCCCCGAAAGCTTGTGACGCCTTCATAGGACTTCTGCAGTTTGGAAAAATCCTCCTCCCAGCCATCATCGCTTGTATAGAGAGGCGTAAGGTCCCACTTGTCGGATTCTGGTATTTCGGTGCGGAGTGGCGTGTGCGCGCTGGACATAAGACCCGCAAGCTATCACGGGCGCGCAATCCTGCAAAAGTCAGAATACCTTCTGCGGTGGAATCAGGCCTTATGGAAATCCGCAATCGTCTCCCAGAGGACTTTTTCTTTTTCACCTGGCGAGTCCGGAACCGTGATGCGCACCTCGGCGAAAAGGTCGCCGCGAGTATCTGCGGTCAGTGGCATCCCCATACTTGGCAGGCGAAATTTTTTTCCCGACTGCGTGCCTGCAGGGATTTTGAGCTTCACTCGTCCACTCAGCGTGGGAACGGTGACTGTGCATCCGAGAACGGCATCCCATGCGGGAATTTCCAGGTCGTAGTTGAGATTGGCTCCCTCGATTTCAAAGTCCGGGTGGCGTTGGTATTTGACCCGCAGGTAGAGATCTCCCGCGCCGCCGCCTGAGGCCCCTGTGCCGCCTTGGCCGGCAAGGCGAATGCGCTGACCGTCGCGTATGCCTTTGGGTATTTTTACCGTGAAGGTCTCGATCTTCTTGGCTCCACCCCGGCGAAAGGAAACTGGGCGCGAGGAGCCGTTGAGGGCTTCTTCCAATGTCACCAAGATATCAGCTTCTGCATCCTGGCCACGCTGCGGAGCCTCCTCGAAGCCGGCGCGCGTTCCCCGGCGTCCGCCGAACATCTGCTCGAAGAAGTCGCTGAAGCCCGTGCCTCCAAATTGGATGTCCTCTTCAAAAGCCGCCGCACCGCGTTTTCCCGTGGACCCACCCGCTCCGGCAGGGCGCTGCCAGCCGCCGCGCTGTTGGGGGCCGTGCTGCCAATCCGCTCCGAAATCATCGTAGCGTTTGCGTTTCTCGGGGTCGCCGAGCACCTCGTAAGCTTCGTTGATTTCTTTGAATTTCTCCTCGGCCACTTTCTTGTCCTTGGCCGTGTCGGGGTGGTGCTGACGCGCGAGTTTGCGGAACGCGCTTTTGACTTCAGCCTGGGTTGCGGACTTGGAGACTCCGAGTGTTTGGTAGTAATCGCGGAATTGCGCTGACATCTGTTCTTGAATTTGCTCTCGGCATTCTGACCATTTTATTCATTCTGTCCAACCCATGCTTGATATCCGCTATCTTCGGGAGCAACCCGATCTCGCCAAGTCCCGCCTCGCGTCCCGCAACGCCGACTATTCCCAAACGATCGACGCCATTCTTGCCATCGACGCCGACCGGCGGGCGTCGGAAACCCGCCTGCAAGGCCTCCAGAGCGAGCGCAATCGCCTGAGCAAGGAAATTGGAAAACTCCGCTCCCAGAAGCAAGACTCCGCCGCGTTGGAAGCTGAGGTGAAATCCCTCGCCGACGAGATGCAGGCCCTCACCGAGAAATCAAACGCCCTCTCCGATGAGCAAACCGCCCTGCTGCTCGTTCTGCCCAATTTTCCGCAGCCTGCCGTTCCAGTTGGCAAAGAAGCAGCGGACAACCCCGAGATTCGCGTTCATGGGGAAAAACCCTCAATCACCAATCCCAAGGATCATGTCGCCCTTGCCGAGGCGCTCGGGCTTATCGACCCCGACCGCGCTGTCAAAATCAGCGGCAGTGGTTTCTCTGTCTACATGGGCCAAGGCGCAAAGCTCGAACGGGCGCTTCTGAATTTCCTCCTCGACCTCCATACCCGCGACCACGGCTACACTGAGGTCAGTCCACCGTTCGTAGTGAAGCGCGATTGCATGGTGGGCACAGGCCAGTTGCCGAAATTTGAGGAAGACATGTATGGCATCGATGGCGGAGGGCTCTTTCTCGTTCCCACAGCCGAGGTCCCCGTGACGAATCTTCACCGCGAGGAGATCATCAACGCAGCACAATTCCCGATCAAATACGCCGCCTACACGCCCTGCTTCCGCCGCGAGGCTGGTTCCGCTGGTCGCGAGACGCGTGGTCTCATCCGCATGCACCAGTTTGATAAAATCGAGTTGGTTAAAATTTGCGCGCCCGAGCAATCAGCAGCCGAACTCGAGGCTCTCACCGCCGATGCCGAGCGCGTTCTGCAGGCTCTCGGACTTCATTATCGCGTCATCGAACTCTGCACCGGAGACATGGGATTCGGCGCTGCCAAGACCTACGACATCGAAGTCTGGGCACCCGGCCAGAATGCTTATCTGGAGGTTTCCAGCTGCACGAATTTCGAGGATTTTCAAGCTCGTCGCATGAACCTTCGCTTCAAAGGTGAGGATGGGAAAAATAGATTTTGCCACACCCTCAACGGCTCTGGCACAGCGCTCGCCCGCCTCTATGTCGCCCTTCTCGAAAATGGCCAGCAGCCCGACGGCTCCGTTCACATTCCCGCCGCGCTTCAACCCTATTTCGGTGCCTCGAAAATCTCCAAGTAGCCAAGCACCTGCCGACGCTGTGGTGGCATCCCTCGCCGAGTCGATGGCAGGTGTTTCGAAGAGGAAAAAACTTCTCGTCGGCGTCTCAGGCGGTCGCGACTCGATGGTTCTGCTCCATGCGCTCTTGGCGGCAGGTTTTAAAAACCTCGTCGTCTGCCATCTCAACCACACCCTGCGTGGGCGGAGTTCGGATGCGGACGCCCGCCTTGTCGTCAGCGAGGCGCGCCGTCTGAATCTTCCCGTCGAGCATGCCCGCTCGCGGACTGCGGAGTTCGCCTCATCCCAAAAAAAATCCCTCGAACTCGCCGCCCGCGAACTGCGCATGGCCTTCTTTGAGGAATGCGCCGCCCGGGAAAAGACAAAATTTCTCGTCCTGGCGCACCATGCCGATGATCAAGTCGAGACCTGTCTTTTCAACTTCCTCAGAGGCAGCGGTGCCGCTGGACTCGGGGGCATGAGACCAGTTGCTCAACTCGGGAAACTCAGCGTTTACCGACCGCTTCTGGGTGTCACCCGCACGCAGATCGAAGCCTTCCGCAAACAGCAAAAAGTCCGCTTCCGCGAGGATGCGACAAATGCCGGGCTTGAGCACACGCGAAACAAAATTCGCCACCGCGTCCTGCCGCTCCTTGCGGAAGTCATGGGCGAGTCGTATCGCTCAGCCATTCTGCGCGCCTCCGAAATCCTCCGCAACGAGGACGATTGGATGTCATCCCTCTTGCCAGAAACTCCCCAGGAACTCGATTGCAAGGAGCTTCGTGAGATGCACCCAGCCATGCAGTCTCGCGTCATCCTACGCTGGCTCCGTAAATGTGGCGTGCCCGAGGCTGGACACGCCGAGACCCGCCGCATTCTTGCACTCCTCGATACCGTCAACGGCCCCTCAAAAGTGAACCTCCCCGGAAATCACCACGCCCGCCGACGCAGCGGAGTTCTCTTCTTGGAATCGGGGGGCGCTTGAATCTTCGCACCGCATTCCAGACCGGCCTCTGTGCCGCACGGGCTAACCTCCTGCCAGGCTTGCTCTTGCAGGCGCTCATGCTCTGTTTCCTCGCAGCCTATCTTCTCCACGATGGCACCTATGCCTTCCTTACCAGGGTGGGGGAGGTGCGCCAGGAGCTGAGTTATGGGTTTTCCCTTGTGACCTACATCGTCTCGGGCGCTCTTCTTCCCGAGTTACTTCGCATTGTCTTTTTTCAAAAAGGCCGCCCCCTTCTCGCAAATCTCTGGAACTTTCTGGCCACGGCCCCCCTCTGGGCCGGACTCGGAATGCTCGTAGACCTCTTTTACCGCTGCCAAAATGAGTGGTTCGGCACTGGGAATTCCTGGCAGATCGTTGCCGCCAAGGTGCTGGTCGATCAGTTCCTTTTCAGTCCGTTTTTGGCGAATCCCATCACTAACACCTACCTCACCTTCCGCGTTTCAGGGCTCAACGCTACCACCGCTCGCGATGTCTTCTCCTGGAATTTTGTGGTGGAAAAAATGCTGCCCACCCAGATCGCAGGCTGGGCCGTTTGGATTCCCGGCGTCTGCCTCGTTTACTTCATGCCGCCTCTCCTCCAATTGCCGACTGCGGTTTTGATCCAATGCTTCTGGGTGCTCCTGCTCACCACTCTTCACGAGCGCAAATTGGGAAAGTGATTCCCCCCACTCATCTCATTTGGAAATAGTGGGCCACCATGTAGGAACGCCGACGTCCCCGTCGGCACATCCGCCGCCCCAGCCCTTCATGCTTTATAATTCATACTCGCTACTTCCTCTCCCCGCCTCCCTCTCGCGCAACCCAATCCAGATTATTCTCCTAACTAACAAGTCACATCATATTACAGGAAAGAATAATATAAAACCACTGATTACCCGGATGAACACGGATACGAAGAAACGGGCACGGGTGCATTCGCTACGCGAACGGGGCAGGGTAAAACAAAAACTCTGCAAGCAGGCTTGCAAGATTTTTGCTTTTTTCTGCCAATCCCAGATTGATGGGATCATCCGTGCCCATCTGAGAAATCCGTGGTTAGTTCTTCTCCAACCGCGCCCCGCCCGTGGGTTGCTGAAAAATTGAAAGTAAATGTAGCTTGCCCCCAATTTTCCTTGGGCAAGTTCGGTTTCTCATCGGATTTTCGTGCGGACTGGCGCTTACGGCTTCCATGGCGCAGGAACACTTTGCGCGCATCCTGCCGCGCGGAGGGTTCGCGGCGCAGAACGGCGATTTTGAGGCGTGCTTCGCGGTAGGCGGTGGCGTGGTCAACAATTGGCTGTGGGTAATTGAGACCAATCCGGCATCCGGCGGCAAGTTGCTGCTCGATCGGCATGCGGTGTGGTTCGGCAAGCCATGAAGCGGGCACATCTGCCAATTCCGGGACCCATAGTTTGATAAAATGGCCGTGCGGGTCTTGATCAAGAGCCTGCTTGGCCGGGGAGTAGATACGCACCGCATTGATACCGGTGGTCGCACTCTGCATCTGGGCTTGGCTGAAATGAATGCCCGGCTCGAAATCCAGAAAATGGCGCCCGAGAAAAACCGCTGTGGGTCGCCAGTGAAGCCAGAGGTGATGGCTTGCAAAGCTCATGAGCATGGCCCTCATGCGAAAGTTGAGCCATCCCGTAGCCTGCACGCATCGCATGCAGGCATCGACCATGGGGTAGCCGGTGACTCCATTTTTCCAGGCCTCAAGGCGTCGATGGGCTTCAGGCGTGTCGGTGAAATCCTCCCTCAACCCGTCGCAGGCCCTCGACATATTTTCAAATTCGATGCGCGGCTCGTCCTCGAGTTTTTGCATGAAGTGGCAGTGCCATCGCAGCCGGGACGCAAAACTGCGGAGCGAGCCGCTCCAGCGACGATCCACGCGCGCACCATACAGGGCGGCCTCTCTAAGTGTGGCGAGGCGCTCCTCCAGCGAGCGAACCGTTGAGGCCATCGAAAGACATCCCCACGACAGGTAGGGGCTGATGCGAGAACAGCTGGACCAACCCTCGAGTGGGCTCGACATGGAGGCTCGGTAATCCACTCCGCGTTGATAGAGAAATGCGTCGAGTGTGGATTTGGCGACACCCTCCCCGCCACGCTGGGCCCAAGGTTTTGTGGAAACCACATGCCCGTATTCGGATGGGAGGTGGTCATCGGCAAGAGCGGGCCCAAGCAGATGCTCTGGAGAATCCCACAGCGATCGGTGCATCGTGCGCTGCCAGCGATCCGCCCATCCATTGCGATCCTTCAACCGCCGCACCACGCCATCTTGACGGCATTCGCGCCAAGGAATTCCTTTCTCCCGACACCAGGCTTGCACGGCAAGATCACGACGATAGGTCCAGTCGGCACCGGTCTCCTCATGAGACCACAGGCTGCTGATATCGATCTCTGCGGCGAGGCGATCCAGCACCTCGGTGGCATTTCCGTAGCGCTGCAGCAAGCTCACTCCAAGTTGCCGAAGGGAAGCGTCCAGATCGGCGAGGCATTCCGAGAGGAAGAAGCGGTGCGAGCCATCGCATTCCGGAGTCGCCCACCACTCGGGTTCGTGGATGAATAAACAGACGACCTGCCCTTCCCGTGCGGCAGCAGCGAGAGGTTGGTGATCGGTAATGCGGAGGTCTTTCTTGAACCACACCACATGGGCGGCGGGGCGTTTTTTCATCGGCCCGGTGTGCGCTTGCGGCGACAGGCATCGCTGCAGTGGAGCACTTCCTCCCAGCACCGCTCCCATTTTTTTCGCCATGCGAAGGGACGGGCGCAAACGACGCAGATTTTCGTGGGCAAGTTCTGTTTTTTAACGCCCTTCATAGGATGAGTTCCGACAACTGCGGGCGCACCGAGTTCCAAAACGGAAAAAAGCCTGCCTTGGCCAGAGGGATAACCCGCACATCCCAGCGCCGCCGAAAACGCGTCACGACGACGCCACATTCGCCGCACCATTGAAGAAATGGCTCCAAAGAATCTCGCACCGGCCCGACAGATGGGGCCGCCATAACGATGCGCCGGAGGTCGTGGGTTTCGACCCAATCCTTCAAGGAATCCAGCGCCTGAATTTCGGCAACATTTTTTTGGAAATGATTTTCTGCACGCGCGCGGGCATCGTCGAGCGCCCGATTCAACCAAGCCGCACGGATGGAAGATCGCGCAGGCGTTTTCCAAAAACAGGCCGCCGTGGGGTGAAACTGGCTCAGGGGACCGCATTCGAGTGAAAGATCCTCCTCGTGGAGGAGTAATCCGGCAGCAGAATCGCCCGGCGCTTCCGAGAAATTCTCGATACCCCGAAGAGACCGATCCGCCGAATCCTGTGGAATTTCCAAGAGGGGCTCGCCATCCAACTGCTCCAAACCCTCCGAAGGCGCGTCGGGCCAGTAGGAGTTAAGGTTCGAGCGACGAACGAGGTAGGTTTTCCCGGTGGTTTGAAGGCCGGCAACCCATCGCCAAGAGAGAGTGTTGCTGGCAGCGTCTGCATCGAGCAGGTGATCGAAGAAAATTCGCGCCCCAGCTTTCCATGGCAGACCAGCTCGGTGAATCCAAAATGAAGCCCACCACATGCGGGCGTGGTTGTGCAGGTAGCCTGTGGAGACAAGTTCGCGGGCGCAGGCGTCCATGGCCGCGCAGCCGCTTTGCCCCTCTTGCAGCCTCTCCGCGAGCGGGCCACCGGCCGACGCGGCATCGGCAAAATCGCGCCAGACGCCTGGATGCAACTCCAGCCAGCCTTTCCAATACGATCTCCAAACGACCTCTTGAACGAACTTTTCAACAGTTGTTGATTTATGAACCCGCAGCACCGCACAGAGGACTTCAGCTTCTGTCACGAGACGATGCGCGATCGCCGCCGAGAGCCTTGAGACATGCGTATGCCGATCGGTGATGTGATTTCGCAAACGGGCATAATGCAGCACAGGCCCCTCAATAAAATCGTGCAAGGCAAGAAGAGCCTCTGCTCGTGTGGCAGGAATCAAGTCAGCGGCCATGGATCAAAGTTGGCTTCGGTTGAAACAACGATCGTGCGACAAGCCAAGCAGCAGGAATCGTAAGAAAGCTTTTTTGTGGAATGCATCATTTCTCATCCTACGAACGGCGAGGCGGAAGGGTCTTTTCTTTCAGCGAATTTCGCCTTGAAAGGATGCAGTTTGAGGTCGTGGGTGAACCTATCATTCGTTCAAAAAGCGATTAAATATCAATAAAATATCCTGACGCCTCTGCCCATGAATCGACCCCCGAGCCTCTCACGGAGACACAAAGACGCGGAGAAAACTTCTCGAACGGAACGCCGACGTCCTCGTCGGCATCAGCACCTCATAGCGATGACACTGCGGATCTCCACCAAACCCAGTGCGTCAAAATGCGGTGCCAATTCTTGCGCTTGTCGGATTTAAACGCCTGCTTAACGTAAATATCAATAATTAATGCCTGACCCCTATGGCTTGATGATCTTCGCCCCCAACGAGATTTACCTGAACACGGGCTCTTCCCCGCGCAACGCTCTTTGGGGCGAGTTGATGAGCATTCGTGCGGGCAAGCTTGGTGCCGCAGGCGCCATCGTCAATGGCTACTCGCGCGACACCAGCGGGATTTTGGCTCTCAATTTTCCAACCTTTTCCTGGGGACGCTACGGCCAGGACTCCGCGCCCCGCTACAAGGTCGTCGATTTCCGCGTGCCGATCGAGATCGGTCATGCCCGCATCCGCCCGGGGGACATCCTTTTTGGCGACATCGACGGCGTGTGTGTGATCCCGGCCGAAGCCAAGGAAGAGGTCTTCGTGCGGGCCATTGAAAAAGCCCGTGGAGAGAAGTTGGTGAAAGCCGCGCTATTGGAGGGACTCTCCGGCGTCGAGGCCTTCGAGAAATTTGGAATTATGTAAAATGATGAAAAACGAACCGAACAAAGCATTTTCCCTGGAGGGCGAAACCGCTCTCATCACCGGCGGTGGAATCGGCCTCGGCCTTGGCATTGCGACTTGTCTGGCCAACGCCGGCGCCAAGGTTGTCCTCGTCGGACGCCGCGAAGCCGAACTCAGTGCCGCCGCCTCTGGGATCGGCGCCTCGGCCAGCTATGTGGCCCACGACATCACTCAACTCGACAAGGCCGCCGACCTTGTGGTCGCCGCTGAAAAGGCTGCTGGAGCTCCCGTTTCCATTCTCGTCAACAATGCCGGCATCCACATCAAAAAACCGGCTTCGGAAACCACCCCGGAGGAGTTTCAATCCGTGCTCACCACCCATGTCTGTGCAGCACACGCTCTCACGCGCGCCGCGCTGCCTGGCATGATTCAGCGCAAGCACGGCAGCATTCTTTTCACCGCTTCAATGGCTTCACTCATGGGCATACCGCTTGTTATCGCCTACAGCGCGGCGAAGAGTGCCTATGTCGGCATGACCCGCGCCCTCGCGGCAGAAGTCTCCATCGAAGGTGTGCGCGTTAATGCCATTGCCCCTGGTTGGATCGAATCTACCATGCTCCGCAAGGCGCTGGCGGGTGATGAAAAACGCTCGAACAAAATCCTATCCCGCACCCCGATGGCTCGCTTCGGTGAGCCCGAAGACATTGGCATGGCAGCGGTTTATCTCTGTTCGCCCGCTGCAAAATTCGTCACCGGAGTCATCCTCCCCATCGACGGCGGAGCCTCCATGGGCTTTTAGGAACCGCAAAATAAACCCTTAGGAAATAATTCGCCTCAAAAAGTTTAACTTCTCGAATCCAGTTCATTCTATCCAAGCTTGGTGAGCGGGCGTTTTTGACATAAAAAACTTCCCGTTTGCCAAAGTGTTATTAATTGTTATTCTGTCAACAATTCAACGACTGCTTGGCCTATGAATCTCTCTGTTCCTCAAAAAGCTCCGCTTACCGCCTTAGTGAACCGTGTGGTATCCAAGTTGCGGCAGGATATTCTGAATGGCACCTATAAGGAAGGTGATCGCCTACCTCCGTTCCGTAAACTCGCCGACGAGTTCGGAGTGAGTATTTTCACGATTCATCGTGCTTTGAAGGAATTGGCCGTTGAAAACCTCGTCTTTACGCGCGAGGGGGCAACCACGCTTGTTGGCAAGGTGGATCCCAGTTTGCTTTCGGAGGTTGCAACCTCGGATGCGTTGTCAGAGAGTGCAAAACTGCCCGAGGCGGTGCGATGGATTCGCCAGGATTCCAGTTTGCGCAAATTGCGGCTTTCTATTTTGCAAAAAACCTTTGAATCCAGCGGGGAGGGGGCTGTCAAGCGGGTGAATTGGAGAGACGAGTGGAGCAACTTGCCGGCCGAAGCTTTTCAAAACGAGATTTTCCGTTCTTTTCTGTCCGCCGCTGAGCCGACATGTGCGGTATTCAATCGCACGCAGTTGCCGACTCTGGATGGCTTCCACTGCCTCGCCGATATTGCGACCCTTTTGGACGATGCCGACCGTGAGAAGTTGTTGTTTTTTCTTCAGGAATTGAAACCCGAGGTTCTCCAGGAAGTATCCCCATCCACGAATGGAGGCGGCCGGTTTCTTATGCTCCCCACCACGATTTCGCTGGGCACAGTCCTCTATGACCGCCAAAAGTTGGCCTCTGCTGGGTTGCCCGATCGGGCTCCAAAAAGTTGGCAGGAGTTTTTGGATGTTCTCACCGCGTTGTCTCGAACGCATGGCAAGTAAAGGACATCCGCGCCATGGGCTGGTTGCTCGCCCAGTTTTGCCACCAGCTGGCAACGCCTGTTTCCGTCGCCACCAAGTCTCTTGACGGCATAGACTATGCATCGGCAAAAATCACACCGGCCTTGGACTTTGTTTTTAAACTTCTCTTGAATCGTTCCTTGGTTGAGGTGGGTGGCGATACGAGTGCCGAGTTCACTTTTTCCCGACTTCTTTCCGGCGAGATTCCCGTGTTCCTTTCGCCTTCCAGTGAAGCGGCCCAGTTGGCGGATTTCGGCAATGCCGACCGGTTTTTGCTAGCACCGGTTCCAACACCGGACGGCAAACCGGCCGTCAACCTCATGAATGTCGCGGGGTGGACTGTGAATGCCCATGCTCCCATAGACGCCCAGCGTGGCGCGGCGGCCCAACTGCTTGCCTATGTGACCTGGATGCATTCGCTTGAGGGCGGCGCGCAGATGAAGCGACTCGCCATTGCTCGTTCGATTTACTCTGTTTTCATTAACCCCGCAAAAGATGGTTCCTGCCAGCGGCCACTGCCGGAATCCTGGATGCAAGTTATCGCTGAGGCCGAAAGCACGGCCTGCTGGGAACCTGTTGGCGCAACGCTTGAGCATGCGGCCATCGGCGAACGACTCTTGAGAATGTTGCAAGCGGGCGACAAGACCGAGCTCACCATCGATCTTCTGCGAGAGGAATGCCGCATCGCCCAACGGCACGCACAGGGAATCAACCCCCCGGCGAACGAAAAGGACGCGGTTCTGACAGCTTTTGCCTGATCGGAGCTTTGCCTTTCTCTTTTTCCACAGCTAGGAATCGTCGAGGCCTCACGGAAATTCAAAGGCTCTTTTCGCGTGTGTATTCCGAGGGGTTTCGCTTGTGGAAGCGTGTGAAGGCGCGTGTGAAGTCACCCGGGTTCTTGTAGCCCAGCGTGAGGGCGGCCTGCTTGACTGTGGAGGCTTCCTTGGCCAGCAGGTTGGCGGCAGCCTGCATTTTCAAATCCAAAAACATTCTCGCGGGAGGCACGCCCGTTTGCTTGAGAAAAAGGCGTTGTAGGGTGATTGGGGAGACGCCGAGGTAGTCGGCAAGGCCTGCCGTAGGGGATCGAGCCTCCAGATGGCGCCGCATCCACTCGAGGGCGAGATGAATTTTTTGGGTGTTGATGTCGGGTCCGCCGCGAACACGGCCTGCGGCGCGTTCAAATTCTGCATTCAAGCGAATCTGGACGGTTCCCAGAAGTTCGCTCGAGTGGGAGTCCGCCGCGTGCACCTCTAGCCTGGTTTCGGCATGTAGCCTTTTCAATCTCTCCAAGATCTCCTGGGCGGTATTTCTGATCCAGCAGGTGCGAGGTGTTATCTCTGTGGCATGGAATGCCGGAGCCTTTGTCCATACCCATACGAGAATCGAGCATTGCGACGATCCCTCGTCCATCCAACCAAAGGGAACATCCGGTCCGGCGAGCACGACCGTTCCAGCGGGAAGCTTTTTACGGCTTTCACCTGCTCTCAAAATGGGGTTCCCGGCGGTTATCACCGTGTAAGTCCAGCCATCGTGCAAGCGGAGAGGAATCGGATTTTTACCGTATCGGCGCGTCCCCCAACCGAGGTAGAGGAGTCCGTGCGAAGGCTGCCCGAGCGACTTCCAGTAGGAGGCGCCGGCGGCGGGAAGAATGATTTCACGGCGGGTTTTTGCCATATTAGCATTTTGCAGCATTTGATGCTTTAGGCAATGCGGGAATACTTTTTTTGCAACAAGTCCCGTGGTGTTCTGGGTGGGTATGAATCCAAAAGACTACAGTCTCACCGGACCCGAATCCCAACGCGCCGTGGCTCTCGGGCTCGCCGAAGCCGATTGGTATACCCCGCCTGTTCCCAAGGACAAAATGCGTGAGCTTTTGACTCGCAAGGACTGGCCGGCCATTCGCGACTGCCTGATCTATTTCGGGCTTATCCTTGCAACCGGTTACTGGGCGTGGTCGTGGTGGCCAAGTTGGTGGGCGGTTGTTCCATTGATGATTTACGGCGTGCTTTATGCCTCGGCTTCGGATTCCCGTTGGCACGAGTCTGGGCACGGCACGGCTTTCAAGACGGATTGGTTGAACAACCTGCTCTACGAGGTTTCCTCCTTTATGGTCATGCGTGAATCCGTTCCATGGCGGTGGAGCCATACGCGCCACCATAGCGATACGATCATCGTGGGACGCGACCCCGAAATTCATGTCCCACGCCCTCCAGACATCAAGACTCTGATTCTCAAGCTCATTAACTTCAATGCATTCCGCCGCTATTGTAAAAACATCACGCTTCATTGCTTCGGGCGGATTACGCCTGAAGAGGCCACATACCTGCCGGAATCGGAATACCCGAAGGTTTTCCTCCGCGCGAGGATCTACGCCTTGGTCTACGCGGGCATGATTGGCCTGTGCCTCTACTATGGCACATGGCTTCCATTCCTCTTCATTCTCGGCCCGAACCTCTATGGCGCCTGGCTCATGCCGATCTACGGCTACACGCAGCACGCGGGCCTTGCGGAGGATGTGCTGGACCACCGGCTCAATTGCCGCACGGTGAAAATGAATTTCATTCACCGGTTCCTCTATTGGAACATGAACTTCCATCTCGAGCATCACATGTTTCCGCTCGTGCCCTACCATGCATTGCCGAGGTTGCACGAGTTGGTGAAGGACGACTGCCCTGCTCCCTACAAGAGCCTCTCGGAGGCCTACCGCGAAATCATTCCCGCCGTTTTGCGCCAGATCAAAGATCCCGGCTTTTATGTGCGGCGCAAACTCCCGCCTACTGCGCGCCCCGTGGGCACCAAGCCAACCGCTGTGGCGCTCAACGCCGGAGACCGGCCTGTTGTCGATGGTTGGATCGATGTGTGCGACGCCGACCTGCTTGATCGAAACGATGTGATCCGCTTCGACCATGGCAAGCACACCTACGCCATCTACCGCACGCAGGATGATACCTTCCACGCGACAGATGGAATCTGCACGCATGGCAACACGCATCTGGCCGATGGTATGGTCAAAGGTCGCCTGGTGGAGTGCCCCAAGCACAATGGTCGCTTCGATATCACAGACGGCAGCCCGCAGCGTCCGCCTGCGTGTGTAGCCCTGCGCACCTATCCCGTGAAGGTCGAAAATGGCCGCCTGCACTTGAACCTTACAACTTCCGCCGGATGCGCTGGTCCCAAGACCCGCACCTATCGGGTCGTGAGCAACCGCAATGTGGCCACCTTCATCAAGGAACTGGTGCTGGCTCCTGACAGTGGCGAAGCCCTTCCGGACTACAAGCCCGGCCAATATATGCAGATCGATATTCCGGCCTACGGGGAAACCCGCTTTGCTGATTTCGATGTGCCGGAGCCCTACGCGACTTCATGGCGCGCCCATCATGTTTTCGACTACAAGGCAACGAACCCGACCGAATGCCGCAGGAATTATTCCCTTGCCACGCATCCCGGTGATCCGCTCGGCCAGCTCCGCTTCAATGTCCGCATCGCCACGCCCACGCGCGGTTTGGACTGCCCGGCCGGCGTTGGATCCTCGTATATCCACAGCCTTAAGCCCGGTGACACCGTCACGGCTATCGGTCCCTTCGGCGATTTTCTCATCAAGGATACGGCAAAAGAAATGGTCTACATCGGTGGAGGAGCTGGAATGGCACCGCTCCGCTCCCACATTGCCCATCTTTTTGAGACGCTCAAGACCGGTCGCCAAGTCAGCTTCTGGTATGGAGCCCGTTCGTTGCAGGAGGTCTTTTACGAAGACTACTTCCGCGATATCGAGCGCCGCTTCCCGAATTTCAAATTCCGCATCGCGCTCTCGGAGACGCTTCCAGAGGACAAATGGGCCGGCCACACGGGATTCATCCACGATGTGCTCCGCCGCGAACACCTCTCGGAACACCCCGATCCGAAATCGGCGGAATACTACCTCTGCGGACCGCCCGTGATGATTCAAGCTGCTCAGAACATGCTCGTGCAGGAGTTTGGAATCGCCAAGGAACAGATGGCCTTTGACGAGTTTTAGGCATCGAAAAATATGAAAAAATCCATTTCGCAATCCGCTTTTTCCCTTCTCATGCCTGACGCGCGCTGGCTTTGGCGCGATGGCTGGGCAAATCTTCCCGTGCCGGACCGTGGCGTCAGAAACCAGCGCACTCATGGCGTCACAGTTCTCAAGGACGGTCGCATTGTAATTTTTCATCAGGCGTTGCCATCCCTTCTCATCTACTCGCCTGCCGGGGAATTGTTGGAAAAGTGGGGCGCTTATCCCGGAGCGCACGGGCTGACCCGTGTCGAAAGGGAAGGTGCTGAACTGCTCTGGCTGACTGATGAGTTTCTCGGCGTTGCCGAGTTGGTGGATCTATCGGGGCAAGTGCTTCAACGTCTTGAGAAGCCAGACCATCCTGTTTATCGCGAGAAAACCTTCTGTCCAACCTGGGTGGCTGAGGAATCGGAAAACGGCAAGCCTGTCCGCCTTTGGTTGGCCGATGGATACGGCTCCCACCTTGTCCACGCCTATGATTCGCAAGGGCGTTATGAATTTTCCATCTCCGGAGCCGAGGGTGCAGGAGTTTTTGATTGCCCCCATGGTCTGGCGATTGATCCCCGTCCTGGGAAAAACTCTGCCCTCCTCGTTGCCGATCGCGGAAATCACAGGGTTCAGGAGTTTGATCGGAATGGAAAATTTCTTGGAACTTGGGGAGGAGACTTTTTGGATTCTCCAAACGGCTTTGATTTTCGGAACGGGCTCTGCGTTCTCAGTGAACTTCATGGACGCGTAACTATTGTCGATGAAGTAAATGCCTTGGTGGAATTTATTGGAGAGCAGCCCAATGCCCGCCACCTTCCCCAGTGGCCGAATGTGGATCGCTCGCAAGTTCTGCCGGGCCTTTTCAACAGCCCTCACGGAGCAGCTTGGGGGCACAGTGGTGAAATTTATGTTGTTGAATGGATTAAACACGGGCGTGTGACGCGTTTGGTTCCTTAGAAGATTGTTTTTTAATTGATATTTTTGTTATTGCGCGGTTTGTGTGCTCCTTTACCCTCAATACTGCTGCTAATGAAAAATCAAAATCTCGAACTCGGTTACTACGCACACTACCCCAGCATTCTTGAACCATCGCCAGGGCCATGGGGCGGCTTGGAAATTTACGACATGCACCCTGTGGATGCTTGGAAGCGCATCCTCGCGTGGCTCAAAAGCAAGGATCTTGATTATCTCATCGCTGTGGTGTCGCCGAAATACCGCGACAGCATCATGCACGACTTCCCGTTTCTTTATTTGCTTGATTTCGAGCCGTATCCCGAGGCGCGGACCTTTCCCTCCGAGATTGTGGAGGAAAACCGCCGGATCGTGCGCGAGGTGATCGCGGAAGCGAAGCGCCTTGGCATCAATTTTTACTTCAACACCTTTAACTTCTACGCCCCTCGCGCCTTCGTGGAGGCCCGCCCGCGTTTGCTCGAAAACTACCGCCGTAGCCGCAATCAGCTCATCGGTCACGACGAGTCCAGCATTCTTGGAACGCTTTGGGGCAACATTTCCTGGCCTGATCCGGAATACCGCGAGTTCCTGCGCTACTGCTACCGCGAACTCTTCAACCAATTTCCTGAAGCAACCGGGATGATGACCGCCGGAGCCGAGCATATTCACGATGTGAGCCCGCAAAGCGTCGGCGCGGGTGCTTCCAAGGAGTCGCGCACCGGCGCCCGGCGGGCGATGGTGCTCGATTACCTGCGATTCTTTACCGAAGAAATGCGGGTCATGGGTAAAAAATCCTTCGTCCGCACCTGGTATGTCGGCGACAAGGCTGAGGGGGACTGGCCGAAGCCGGATGCCATGGTGCAAAAGTTTCAAGTCTTCGACTGCATCGACGCCGGCATGTGCCCGGATAACAAAAAACTCTGGGATCTGGGAATACCATGCCACCAAGCTCTCGTGCATAACGCCGAAAACGCCGCCCAGTTGATCTGGTTCAGCCCCTCCTACTGGCGCCGGGTCGGCCGCGAACTTCGCGACCAAGGCGTTCCAGGCGCATGGATTCATGACAACACCGATTGGGGTAATGTGGGTATGCGCACGCCGATGCAGGGCTGGAACCTCGAAGCCTATCTGCACTATGCGCGGCATCCGGAGGATGGTCTTGAGGAACCATGGCTCGCGCGCTCGAAAGATGTCTTCGGCCCGGATGCCTCCCCTGTGGCCCTCGTGGCGCTGGAGGACATTTCCCACTTCGTGCTGAATATTTCCAAGGTCATTTACTTTTCAGGAGAAGGCTACACATGGAATTGCCCGCTGCCGGTGGATGAGCACTTTCATCCAGATCCCTGGGCCTTGGTCGGCGGAGCGAACAACACGCCGCCCGAGTGGGTGAGGGGAAACCTCCAGACAGTGAAGTATTATGTCGAGCAAAGCGCCTCACAGCCTTGGCAGGGAGTCGATGCCCTCATCAAAAACACCGCTTCCGGCAAGGAGTGTCCGCTGTCGCTCCTTCGCACCAGCATCCAGCGCGCCTCGGCGGCGGCGGATTCGCTGAAGGCATGGCGTTCAAAAATACCAGCCTCTGCTCGAAATCACTGGGAGGCCATGATCACCTCAGCCCATGCCGCTCGCTGCATGGCGAGCCACATCGAGCGGTTGATCGTGGCAAGGCTGCTCATCACGGCGATGCGCAATCCACTCAATGCCAGGGATCTTGCAGGCATCGGCTGGCAGGCGGTTCGCGCCCACGGCGAAGCCATCAAAGCCCTGCGCGAAGTTGTGGCCTGGCTCAACAATTACCCCCACGACATGCTCGACACGCGAGTATGGTTCCGCCTCCGCCGTCCCCTCTTCTCGCGCTACTATGCCTGCCAGTGGACCCCGCTCGATGTCATCGAGGAGGAACATCAAAATCTCCTGTGGTTCGTGCGCGAGTTGGATCCCTCACGCGACGAGTCTGCCAGCGACCCTGCCCGCGACTTCGCCTCCCTCTCGGGCCGCCCGCTGCCCGCGCCGGTCGAGCGTGGTTTCAAAATGCGCGAAGAGAGCTGAAAAATTTATATGTCACACCCCACTCCACAGACCGGTTCGGAACCCATCCAAAAATTGAAATACACCCGAAGCGGGTTGATGCTGCTGTTCTTCTGGCTGCTTTGGGGGGACTTCTGTTTCACGCTCATGGAGCAGGTCATTCCGAGTATCCTGCCGCTGGAATTGCGCCCCCTCGGTGCGAGCAACTCCACCATCGCGCTCATTCTGACCACGATGCCGAGCGCATTGAATTTTCTCATCAATCCCGTGGCGAGTTTTCGCTCGGATCGTTGCCGCAGCCGCTGGGGGAGGCGGATTCCCTTTATGGCGGCCGCTACGCCGGTCATTGCCGTGGCGATCTGCGGTCTGGGGTTTGCGCCCGAAATCGGCAAGGCCCTTCATGCCATGGGCGTGGGTAGGATGGCATCGATGTCTCCCGCGACAGTAACCGTTGTGGTTATCGGCATCCTGGTCGCTCTGTTCCGGTGTGCGGATATCGTGGTGAAGGTTTTTTACTACCTCTTCAATGATGTGGTGCCGACCTCGCATCTAGGCCGTTTTTTGACGCTTTTCCAAATTGTGGGAACCGGTGCCGGCGCGCTCTACAATTATTTCATTTTTCCCCATGCCTTGAGCCACGGTCGGGAAATCTTCGTTGGCGTCGCCCTGCTCTATTTGGTCGGCTTCGGTCTCATGTGCTGGCGCGTCAAAGAACCAGAATACCCGCCGCCACCGGAGGTTGATGAAAAAGGTGCGGGATTCCTGGCGGCTGTGAAGACCTACCTGAAGGAATGCTCGTCGCATCGATTGTATCTCTTTTACTTTATTTACAATGCCTTTGCCGCGATGGCCGGGGCCACTGGCGCATTCATGGTCTTTTTCTACCTCGCACTGGGGCTGGATTTGCAAAAAATCGGCTCCCTCAACGCGTTTGTGAACATTGCCACCATGGTTCTGTTGGTCCCAGCCGGTTTTCTGGTGGATCGATACCATCCAGTGCGTGTCATGGTTGTCATAAAAACCCTGCTCTTGGCCACCTTGCCACTGCAGTTGGTTTGGCTTTTTTCCAGCTTCGATGCCTCGTGGAATTTCCGCATCTTGTGCGCTCTCACCATTCTGACTCTGCCACTGCAGGCCGTTTACACGATTTGCTGGATGCCATTCTCCATGCGCCTTCTGCCGCAGGATCGATATGGTCAGTTCTGCTCTGCCAATGCCGCTGTGAGCGCCATCGTCATTGCTCTGAGCGCGATGGGGGCCGGATTCATGTTCGACTTCTTGGGTGCCTTGCCCGCGATTGCCGCCAAAGGTTCCGAGTTTTCCTACCGCTTCCTGCCTGTCTGGCAATTGGTTTTCACTGCAATTGCCATGGTTTTTCTTCTTCTCCTGCGGCGGGAGTGGTTGCGACATGGCGGCAGTGAGAGCTATACCCCGCCAGACCCCATGAAAAACGCGGCGAAGTAAAGCCCCGGAATTGCGAATTTCGTCCCCTTGTCTTCACAATCAGGGGTTCGCAAACGGGAGGTTTGCAATGTCCTCCCACTCCACGGCAGGATCGGCGCTCAGACGGGCAATTTTCTCGTCAAAGCCACTCCAGTCCTCTTCCGTGATGAGTTCGTAGCTGTGTCCCCAAAAGTAGAAAACGCGGTCTTCGGCTTTTGCCGCCTCAAAAAGTTCCCAAAAATTTTCGGCCAGAAAGTGGCAGTCGGGGTGAAAGGCCATGGGATTCTCCGGGGGGAAGGAGGGGCTGCGATTGACGACTGTTCGCGCGTAGGCGTGTCCGGCTGCGCGAACCAGATCCATGACTTCGGGGTTGTGGTCGCCAAAGGGATACGCGAAGCCAGGAATCCCGCGCCCGAAGAGTTGCTCGAGGGCATCCTTGCCTTTACGAATGTCCTCCGTGGCCTCCGTCGGCGTGATACGCGTGAGCCAAGGATGCGTGAGCGTGTGGTTGGCCACGGAAAAGTCCCGGTAAACCTCCAGCAACTCGCCAACAGCGAGCTTGGATACGACTTTGATGCCGCGATGAAGCTTTGCTCCCGCCTTGCGCTCTTTCTCGTGAAGTCCAAGGTTCAAATTGAATGTCGCCCGCGCGCCATGTCGGCGGAGGATTTCGATAAGGCGGATGTCGTCAGTGACTCCGTCGTCCCAGCATTGAATGACTTTCATCGTCGAGTTGTTTGAATAAAGCGCCGGGGGCCTGTCTTGCGCCCGGCGCTCTCATTTTTCCAGCCTACGGGGGAGTATCTTATTTCGCCTTCAGGGTGACTTCTGTGAAGTCAACCGTGCCGGACTTGCCGTAAGCGGTGCACTGGATCCAAACGCGTGGGCTAGCTGCAGGAATGCTTACCGGAAGAGCCACCTCAACCCATGTGCCGGGTTCCGCAAACTCGGAGGGCTTGAGGCTGAATTGTTGGGAGCGGGGTTCCTTGCCCGTAGGATTGAAAACATTGAAGGAAACCATCGGAGGCTTGGCTTGGTCATAATCCGCACTGACACGGATTTTGGCCGATGCCACAAATTCGCCGCCATCCGTAGGAACGAAGCTTCTCTGAGACATCACGATATTCGGGTATTTTGAGTTGATCGGAGACAGGCGTGCATAGCCTTCTTCCTCTTCTTGTATGTATTCTACACTGCCACATTCTTCCTTGGTTACGGATTCCCAGCCCATGCCGTTTTTCTTGAATGTCCCATTCTCGACGAGGGAGTTGGAGCCATCTTCGGCGGAGGCGAGGAGGGGGCTTGCTGCAAGAGCAATGATGCTGAGGAGTTTTGTTATCTTCACGTTGTTAGTTGGTTTTTCTGGTTGGTTTTTTTTGTTCGGGGGGATTTGTCAGGCTGGCCTCCGCCCAGTGGGCATGGAGGCAACCGAGAAAGGCGTGGGTGCCGTTCACATGGGTCGTGGTTTTTTCCAAATACTCCACCGCTTTACCGAGCACGGCAAGGAGGCCTTGGTCTTCTGTGAAACCTGCGGCTTGCGGGAATGTGAAGAAGGCGCTGGTGGTGATTAGCGGATAAGGAACCGGGATTTCCTGGTTCTGGCTCCAGTATCCCTCCTTCTGCAGGCAATCTCGCATGAGGTTTGCCCAGTTGACGACTCTTTGGGAAAAATCCTTGGGCAGGTGTTCTGAATCGCGGCGTGCCCACTCGAAGATCGCGACCGGCGCAAGCAACCCGCTTCCAAAGCCGATGCTGGCCTTGGATGGCATGGAGGACATCCCGGACAAGCGGCCAGCGCCGGCTTGGCTGCTGAACCCTCCATCCGGTTGCTGGGTGCGGAGCAGGGCATGGATGATCCGCCGGGCGGCCCTCAAATACAAGGCGTCGGCAGTGTGGTCGTGCAATTCCAGCAGGCTCGTCACAGGCCAGGCATCGCGTCCGATCGCTACTCTTGGCAGGTTGGCCGTTTGAAGATTGATGTAGGTGGAGGCAAGTTCCGTGCAGACATCCAGCAAATACGGGTCGCCGGTTTCGAGGTAGGCGTTCAGGATGCCCCGGAAGCGCGCCTTGGGCATCGGAGCCGTGAAGGAGACACTGTTTTCCAAGCGTTGCAGGCAGCGGCCATGATGCACGGCGATATCGGCAGCATGCACCGCGATGGCCTCATACAATGGCCAGAACAGCGAGGGATCCTCTCCTTTTTGATAGGCAAGCGTCCAAAGCCCTGCGGCTGTGTCGCCATCCCACTCCGCGCCGTCTTCCTCAGGTGTTCCGGTTCGGAGGTCGCGACGCAGGTAGCGCCAGACAAAACCTGTGTCGAATCCTCCCCGTCGGGTGTTGGATTTGAGCAAATCCGCCCCGCGCGATGCGGCTTGCGTTGCCGCGCCGATCGTGGTGGAGGTCAGGACTCCACAAGTGCGATACCACTCTGGCGGCACGCTGTAGCGCGAGACAGGGGTGGTTTCTCCTTCGAGGGAAATGTTGAGGCTGAAACTGCGCGACACGCCTTCCGGCATGGTGTCTGTGCTGGCAGGCGGAAGGTAATGGTGCGTGTTGGTGCGGTCCTTGTTGGCCAAAACGCGAAGATCGTTCCAAGGCTGCAGAACGGCTGTGCCGTTTTCAGGATGCATCCAGCGACCTTGGGAATTTTCCTCAAACATGAGTCCGGACGGCTCCAGGCTGATCTGTCCGTTTCCAAATGGAAACTGAAGTTCGTTGTCGGAGAAGTTTCCTTCCGTGGGCAGTGCGCCGGAGTTTGTGAGCGCGATGACAGGGAAGCCGTGCATCGGGCGTGGCTCGACATGGAAATAGGGCGTTTTGAAGTGCACGCGCAGCTGCACGAGACCGCTTCGCCACCAGATGACCCAGACATCGGCATGCAGCACATCCCCTTGCTCCTCGACGATGCGGCGGCTGAGTTCGAGGAGGTTTGAGCCATTTTGCTTCGGGAAGCCTCCTGCCGAATTGCGGCTGCAGGTGGCGAGATAACCTCCAAGCCTCCACGCCTCGGCCAGCGGTCCGCTCCATGCGGGTTCCGCTGCACACCATTGCCACCAGGTGAAATCCTCGGACGAGGTGCCGGCTGTTCCTTGGAGCATCCACCCGAGTCTCAACCCGAACGAGCGTTTTCCGTCGTCGAGGCGCGCCTCCTGCTCGCAGTAGGTGTATTTTTCCTTGTCGAGAGTCTCGTGGAGCGTGTGCCAGTTGATCGTGACCTCATGCGGGTGGCTGGCCAGCGCGTCGTCTTTTTCGATACGGATTTCCTTGGGGAGTCCCGCGTCATTCTGCAACAGGCAGAAGTGGCGCTTCATGGAGGGGGACTCTGCATCGGGGAAAAGGTCGATGCATTGGAGGAGGACATCCGGCGATGAGGGAACACTTTTTTCGTTGGCCGGCCATGGCAGCGAAACCACGGCATGCGTCCCGGAGTCCTTGTCTTCGGACGCACGCAGGGTGACGATGGAATGCGTTGATTTCACGAGGTCTTCTTTTTGGTGGTCGATTTACGGGGCGACTTGAATTTTTCGGCATCCCAAGGGAAATGCGTATTGGCGCGATAATCGGTGAGAAGCTCACCCCGGGTGCCGCTGATCCGCTCCTCGAAGCGGAGTGAGGAGATGCGAACGGGGTGGTTCGGATCGGCCGATGCGAGTTCGATTTCGAGACCGCCCTTTGTTGCGGGAAGCTCGATTTCATAGGTGCGGTAGCCCTCGCAGCATTTGAACCAGCCGAATGTGCCGAGCGGCTTGATGGTCTCCGCCCCACCATTCACGCGGAATCGTAGCGGGCGGGTCACGGCCATTTCCGAGCCGGCCTGCATCACAAGCACGAGGGGATTCTTGCCCGCCTTCGCGCTCACGCGAATTCCCTCAATCGGCAACTCAAACGCCTTGCGGCCTTGGTAGGAGAGGGGCTTTTTCTGAATGAGTTCAGGCCCCGGTTTGCGGAACTCGAGTTTTTTCAGAACCTCGGCCTGCTGCTTCACAAGAAGGCGTAAACGATTCGAGAGGGAGCCCGGATAGACCATGCCCTGCGCGAACACGCCGTAATCAAACAAGTCGCTGCCGAATTTTCTTTCGACCGCATCTGCAAGATCCAAGGTTTCCATTTTCCAGGTCTTCCACTTGGCCTCGCTCCGCCAAGCCCTGTCATACATCGAGCAACGCAGGCCATAGAGGACATCGCAGGTCAGCGAGTTCGCCTTCACCAGCGCCTCAAGCAACTCCAGCGAGTTGGCGAGGTCCCGTTGATCGGCCGTCGAGAGTTCCTGCTTCATTGCCTCCAGTTCGCGGCGAAGGCTGGCGGCCTTGGCCTCCACTTCCAGCCGGGCTTTGTGGAATGCGGTGTCGCCCGGCTCGAAAAACAGGTCGCGCGCCTGCTGGAAGAGGTTGTGCGTGCCGATGAGGTGCCCGATGTAAGTGCCGTTCAGATGCCTCCCGCGCTCGTAATAACCCTCCGCTGTGACTTCACCCGTTCCGAGCAGCAACTTGCCGAATCTGGCGATGGAGGCGACTCCGTAGCGTTTGCCGGCAAAGTCCTCGGCCAATTGTTTTCCTGTTACGGGCACACCATGCGCAACGGCGGATACCGCGCGCAGATTGATTTCATTAGGCGTCTCCCACACGCTCACATCATCGCGGTCTGTGCGGGCCGCCACGCCGATCATTTTCGGCGCCAGAGTCATCGCCTTGGTGAGGTAGCCGATGTAGTCGTCCGGATTCGCGCAGGGTATGCGGTTGACGCCCCAGTATTCGTTGTTGGTGCCAAGTTCGACGATGAGGTTTGAGTCGCCAAATTTCGCGATGACCGGGTCCACCGGAAAGTGCATGTGCCAGTCGAAGGGAACCGCCTTGATCATCACCACGGGCTTTTTCGGCAAACGGGCAATCGCTCCGCTCATGATGCGGTATTCCTTCTCCTCCCAGCAGAAGAGCCGGAGAACATAATCCCAACCCGCTTCGCGCAGACTCCGGTCCAGAAGTTTTAAGAAGGCGGTTGTCTGCTCGATGATTTCGCTCTCGGGAGCGTCGGCCTGATAAACGACCTGGCTCGTTTCGGCGAGGGTGAGAATGAGGCCGTCGAGTTGCGGTAGCTGCTTGCGCGCGGTCTTGAAGCGGCTGCCGAGGTAATTTTCCGCGAACTTGCCGGTGGGGTCGATGCGTCCGTCCTTGAACTCCTTTGCAAAGGCCTTTTTCACGGCATCGGGGAACCAGAGTTCGTGGTGCCAGAGGTAGGTCTTCACGCCGGCGGCGCGGGATTTTTCACAGAATCCGTTCAACACATCGCGCTGGTGCCTGATCCGGTTCATCGGACGCCCGGCATTCGCTTTCTCCAGCCAGCCTTCATATTCGATGAAGCCGTCCAAATTGCCAATCGCCTCCTCGTGCATGGCTGCGCCGATGTGAATTTCGTTAAAATCCAACTCGACGGCTTTGCTCAGTTCCTGGAGCAATCGAGCGCTTGTGGGTTCTTCGCAGTGGCAGGGGGAGAGGATTCTTCGTGACAGAATGGGTTTTGATGTTGACATAGACAAATAACGCAAATAACAACATTGCTCACTATGAGCAAGGCTATTTTTCAACAAGATCCCGCCCCTGCCAATAACAAAGAAATCGCATCAAACTCTCCGAATTTGTCAAATGCCTTGAGAGGTCACTGGAACACTTGGCACGCGTATGGTGTGAACCGTTTGGTTCTTCCAGAGGCGAAGTGGGAGTTGGTTCTTGCGACGCAGGATTTGTCCACCGGCGAGATGGCCGAAGAGTATGGGTTCCATGTTTGGGAGGAACGCCGCAGACTCGCTGAGGGAGCTTTTCAAATTGCCGAGGAGAACGCGGGGACTCACGAGGAGCAGGCGGCGCACAAAAAAATGACCACCTACGGGATTCCTGATTGGCCGATGGGCTGGATCCGCCGCCCAGGGGGGCGCGACCCGCTCATGAAGCAGGCGCGAATCGCATTGAGTCACCACCGCGACTCGGGCGAGTGGGCCTTCCGCTCCGCTGCCGATGGAAAAAGACTCAGTGTGGCTGTGGATGCCGAAGCGAATGCCAATTTCCGCTTTGTGCTGATCTCACGCGGCGTCTGGGGCGCAGCCATTCAACAATCGTTCGAGAAGGATACCATTACTCTATCGAGCGGTGAGATTCTGCGGATCGATGGAAACATTTTGAAGGCTTCGACTGCGGCGGATGGATCAATCCGCGTCGAGTTGCCGTTTGGCGATTTTCTTCTCACGGTTGGTGAGCCGTTGGTTCTGCCTCAGCGCATTTCCGACAGCCCGGGATGCGAACTGGACGAAGCGCGAGAGGCCTTGAGTGCCGTGCTGGGATGGACGCTCACATGGGATCCGCTCAGTCGCCGCCCATATCTTCCGGCAGGTAAGGAATGGGTCTGGCGCGGATTGAAGGGAATGGAACTCTCCGGGGTTCGGCATCGCGAAGGGGATCTAGAACATGGAATGGGCCCCGCACTGTTTGCTTGGGACTCCGGTTTTTACGCGCTCTGCCTGGCCGAGCTCGATCTGCCTCTCGCCCGCGAAGTGGCCAAGGCATCGATCGCCTTCCTGCGCATGACTGATGGTGGTCTCGCCACGGTGCGCATGGGGCGGCATCAACTGGAAGCCACCACCAATCCTCCCATCCTGCCGTGGGCCTGTCGCCGCATCTATGAACGGGAGCCGGACAAGAGATTTCTTGCCGATGTTTATGGCGACTTGAAAGCCTACTACCACTGGATGTGCCGCGAGCGGGACCGCAATGGCGACGGGCTTTTCGAGTGGGGATGGAACCCCTGGCAACCGCCGACGCATCCGCCGCAGATGCACGCCCGCTTGGAGTCAGGTCTCGACAACACGCCGCTGTATTACGATGTGCCGTTCTCGGAGCAATTCCAGACGCTCGCCATGAACTGCGTCGATCTCTCAAGCCTCATGGCGCGCTTCGCCAAGGACATGGCATTCATGGCCGGGGAACTCGTTCTTTCGCAAGACGAGGCCGATTTCACTGCCTGCTATCGCTCTCTCGGCGATAAAATCAACGCCGTCCTTTGGGATGAAGAGCGCGGCATTTACGCCAATCGCATGTGGACCGGGGAATTCCAGTCGGCCATTGCGCCCATCAGCTTCTATCCGCTCATGGCCGGCATCGTCTCGCCAGAGCGCGCCGGAAGGATGATCAAGGAATGGATCACCAATCCCACCCACTTCGGGATCGAGTGGCCGCTGCCAAGCCTTGATGCGGCCCATGAGGAGTTTTCCCCGGATGGAAGCTACTGGCGCGGGCGCGTCTGGCCGCCGATGAACTACCTTGTTTACCATGGCCTGCGTGAATTCGATCGCAAAGCCGCTTCCTGGCTCGCTCAGCGCTCGCTCGCTATTTTCCTCCAGGAGTGGCGCCGCGACGGCCATGTGCATGAAAACTACAGCGCGCTCACCGGCTTTGGTGAAGCCACCGAAGCCAAGGGCGCGAACTCCACCGCCTTCCTCACCTGGGGCGGCCTCATGGGCCTCATGGCTCTTGAAGATGCCGCGTCTTGAACACTCATTTAATTTCACAATCCAAACACCAATGAAAAAAACACCAACCACCCTCCTAACCTCAGTCGGCTTGTCTGTTCTCATGGCCTTTTCGGCCTGCAAACGCCAGCCGGAGTCTTCAGTTGCGGAATCCAAACCCTCCCCAACCCCCGAGGAGACAAAAGCTTGGCGATTTGATTTCGGCGCTCCGCCGGACAAGGCCAGCATTCCGGCGGATCTTCCGGCAGGCAACTTTGTGGCCCGCTATTTTGCCACCCGCAAGTTCTCCGGTCTGGTTCAGAAGGACTGGGCCCCCGTGCACATTTTTAGCGATTATTCGCCGGAAAAGGGCTTCGGCTGGGTAGAGAAAGATCAAAAACTCGAGTGGTTTTTTGAGCGCAACGATTCGCTCAATCCGATCTTCCACCAAGCAGAAACCGAGCCGCTCTACAATATGGTTGCCGATGGTCTGAGTTCGCGCAAGGGCGCTGGCGCCAAGGCGCCCTTCCGCGTGGATGCGCCTCCCGGAAAATACATGATCACGATCTACTTTGGCGACCTGTCGCTCGGGGAGGCCCGCGCCGACATGGCATGGGCGTCAAGTTAGCGGCCCACGGTCTTTCAAAATCGATTTTTTCGGTTTTTTGCGACGGAGTAAAAAAGCGTTTTTGTCCTCGAGGAGCCACTCGAACTCCTCGCCTTTCTCGATCTGAGC
>JBIIPZ010000048.1:0-19264 GCA_044342325.1 Terrimicrobiaceae bacterium | reverse complement strand
CACCACCGCTCTCAGCACCTCTCAACTGCAACAAATCCACTTCTATAGCGGCATCGAGCAAAGCAGCTTCATTGCAAACGCATTTCAAATCACAAGTGGAACCTACAATCGCGAAATCATAGCAGTCCCCGAAACCGAAACCTACTTCTATGCCGTCGCGCTTCTCGCCGGCGTCGTCGTCCAATACCTCCGCCGCCGAGCCAAACGAAAAACTTTGGAGGGTCATCGTCCCGCATGACCCAAATGTTTCCTCGGAAGACGCCGAATCACTCGCTGACACCACCCCACCACTCATCACTGCCGCGCAAAAGAGGGGTATCGGTGACAGTTCGCATCCCTGAGTTTTCCTGCCATCAAATGATTGAGTTTCAAGCCTGAGGCAAAAAAGCATGAGCAAGTGTGCTTCACAGCCTCCCTCTTCCGATCCGTCAGCGCGCTACACTGTTGGCACACTCACCTACACGAAGATGGGACTCGTCTCGCTCTTCGCGTGGCTGCTCTGGGGCGATTTTTGTTTTCAAGTCATGGAGTCGCTCAATCCGGCGATCATTCCTCTCAAGCTGCGCTCATTGGATGCGCCGAACTGGGCGATTGCGTTGATCATGGTCACGCTGCCGGGCATTTTGAACATGACCATATGCCCGTGGGTGAGCTTCAAGAGCGACAGGCATCGTGGGCCGTTGGGACGCCGGATTCCCTTCATTCTTTACACACTGCCATTCCTGACCGCGTCTCTTCTTCTTCTCGGGTTCTCCGAGCAGATCGGCCGCGCGCTGCACGGCATCCTGCCTTCTGCATGGGGCATGTCTGTCTCGGCCGTAAGCATAACCTGTATCGGTGTTTTCATGGTGTCGTTCAAATTCTTCGACATGTTTGTGAACTCGGTCTTCTGGTATTTGTTCAATGATGTCGTCCCGCACAATTTCCTCGGGCGTTTCATGGGACTCTTCCGCATCGTCTCCAGCTTCGAGTCGATGATTTTTGGATTTTTCATCTTCAAGTATGCCGAGTCCCACATGACCGAAATTTATGTGGGTGCGGCGCTTGTTTATGCCATTGGCATGGGGCTCATGTGCTGGAAGGTGAAGGAGGGGGAATATCCCCCGCCGCCGGAATCCGAAGGGGGCCGCACCGGCCTCATAGCCGAAGTGAAAGTCTACATGGTCGAGTGCTACAGCAAGCCCTACTTCTGGAATCTCTTCCTCTGCACAGCATTCTGGGCCATAGCCGGAACGCTCGGCGTATTCAATGTCTTCCTGCAAAAATCCATCGGCCTCGATCTGGCACAGATCGGCATGATCAGCGGCGCCGTGAGTTTCATGAACATGATGCTGACCTACCCGGCCGGCGCGCTGGGTGACCGTTTCCATCCCCTGCGTGTGCTCCTCTGGGTCAAGGTGATCAATTTGTTTTTTCTTCCGCTTGGGTTGATCTGGCTGTTCTTCGATTTTGCTCCAGCGACGGCGTTTTATGTTTCGATTTGCATCACCGCAGTCAACCTGCCGTTTGCGGTGCTCACGGAAGCGATGATGTTGCCAATGTATATGCGGGTGCTGCCGCTTGATCGCTACGGCCAATTCTGCTCCGCCAACGCTCTGGTGCGCTCCGTGGCCACGATTGCGGGCGGTTTCGTCGGCGGCCTCTTCATGGATCTAATGAAGCACCTCTACAACGGCAGCGACTACGCCTATCGCTTCATCCCGCTCTGGAGCATCTTCTGGTCGGCCATCGCCCTCTTCTTCCTCTGGAGGTTGTATCAAGATTGGAAAAAACTGCCTGTGCACGATTGATTGTAGGTCGTCGAAGCGTGTGCGCGGCATGGCTTGCCCGCCGCGCGCAAGGTTTGACAGTTCGTTTCGGAAGGCTCAGAGAGTGCGCATTGTTTTCTGATTTCGGAGGATTTCTTTGTGGCTAAAAAAATATCTCATCTGCAGACGGTCGTTTCCGTTTTGGTTTTTTTTGTTTTTTGCGGGATTTGGACGCTGCTTTCCCAGCTTCCGCTGACTCCTTTCACCGAGCGTCAAAGTTTCCTTGGTCCGGATGGATTTCTCGCTCCGTTTGAGAATCATTCGATTGATGCGCGGTTCAACTTGCGTGGATCGATGGATGCGCCGGTGAAGGTTTGCTATGTGGACGTGGATACGGAATCGATCAGCCGGCTTGGGAATTTCCCTTGGAATCGCGAGTATTTTGCGATCACGCTGGATGCGTTATTCCAGCACGGGGGAATCAAGGCGGCGGGTCTGGACTTTGTTTTCTCCATGGCGGGGATCCCTGCGCTTGGGCGCGACGAGGCTGAGGCGGGGAGCAAGGCGCTGGGGAAATCCATTCACAAAAATAAAAATGTCGTTGCGGCCGCCACCTTTGGCACGAAGGGCGTCTTCCCGTTTGTTTTTCAAAAAAGGCAAATCGACCCGGAGGATGAAGCGCCGGAACTGCCGGCATTCCCGATCGTTGGGCCTACTTGGGGCCATGTGGGGCTGATCGACACGGTTGGCAACGATGTGCGTTATGCTCCGTTTTTTGCAAAGACCTCGACCCATACCTACTTGCCGATGTCACTCAAGCTGGCCTTGATCTATTGGGGCCTTCCCGCCTCGGCGTTGACCATCGAGGAGGATAAGCTGGTTGTGAAAAAAGATGACGGCTCCACAGTGGCGAGCATTCCCCTTCGCATGGGGCAACTTGCGGAGCCGAATTGGTTCGGTGCGTGGATGGAGAAGGACCACCACGCGAGCCTCGTGCATGTGATGGCTTTTGCTCAGGCGCTCCAAAATGGCACCGAAGAGGAGAAACAAATGGCGCGGGAATTTTTTGCACCCTTCAAGGACAGTGTGGTCCTCATCGGGCCGGTGGATCCTCTGCTCAAGGACATCAGCCTCATGCCGCTCAATGGATCCCATGCCGTTCCCCGCGTCTCTGTGCACGGGAACCTTCTGAAAACACTCCTCTCGGGACGATTCATTGAGCGTCCACCGATCTGGGTGAATTGTGCTTTGATCTTCCTGCTCGGCTTTGTGGCGGCGTCATTCAGCATCGTGCCACCTCGGTTCAATGCTGTCGCGAGGATTTGCGGGGCCTTGACGGTGCTGGGCTACATCGGCGCGGCCTTTTTACTTTTTTCCACGCATGATCTCATTATCCCTCTCGTCGCTCCGGTTGGCGCCGCTCTCTCCTGCACCTTCTACGGAGCGCTGATCCACCTCTCGAACGAGCGGAGGCAAAAGCGCCGCATCACGGGTATGTTTGGCACCTATCTCTCGCCATCCCTCGTCGAAAAGATGGTGGACAGCGGTGAGGAACCGAAACTCGGCGGCATCGATGCCGAGATCACGGCCTTTTTCTCGGATGTCCAGGGGTTCTCCGGATTCTCCGAGATGCTTACTCCGCAGCAACTCGTCGCGCTCATGAATGAATACCTGAGCGCCATGACGGATATTCTCATGGAGGAGGGGTGCTATGTGGATAAATACATCGGCGATGCGATCGTTGGCATTTTCAATTCTCCGGTGGAGCTTGAAAACCACGCCCTCAAAGCCTGCGTGGCCACTCAACTTCTCCACAAGCGCCTGGCGGAATTGCGCGCGAAATGGGCTTCCGAAGGCGACAAGTGGCCACCTTTTGTTTGCCGAATGCAGATGCGTATCGGCACGAACACCGGGCACGCCACCGTGGGCAACATGGGGTCGGAAAAAAGATTCAACTACACAATGATGGGGGACATGGTGAACCTCGCCGCTCGCTGCGAGAGCGGTGCCAAGAGCTACGGCGTTTATACCATGGTCACCGGCGAGACCATGCGCTCCGCAGAGGCTGGGGGTGATGACTGTGTCTTTCGATTTCTGGACAAAATCATCGTCAAAGGTCGCAGCGAACCTGCCGAGATGTATGAGGTGGTGTGCCTGCGCAAGGACCTCGATGCGGAGACGCAGCAGTGTATCGAATTGTATGCCGAGGGTGTCGAACACTACCGCAGTCAGCGTTGGGCTCCCGCACTCGATTGCTTCGAAAAGTCCGCCCCACTTGAAACCAATCGTCCGGAGCGCAACCCCGATTCGCCGACCACTCCCTCGCTAGTGATGATCGATCGCACGCGCTACCTCATGGCCAACCCGCCCGGAGCCGATTGGAACGGGGTGTATGTCATGAAGAGCAAGTGATGGTTCTGACCGCTTCCTTGAAGACGGCTTCAGATCGATCGAAGTGGATTTCAACTAACCTGGATTGCGAACAGGTTCCTTTGCGGTCTACTCTCTCGGTTGAATGGATATTCGATTCACAAAAATGAACGGCGCGGGAAACGACTTCGTTGTCCTCGACAATCGCACACGGAGTCTCTCACTCGACGGCGCTGCCATAGCCCATCTCTGTGACCGGCACCGAGGAATTGGCGCGGATGGATTGCTGGCCGTCGAGCCGGCTGACGGGGGTGCCGATTTCCGCATGCGCTACTACAATAGCGACGGCGGCGAGGCCGAGATGTGCGGGAATGGGGCCCGTTGCTTTGCAAGGTTCGCTGCGCGTCTCATGCCAGAGAAACCACTTTCCGTAAGTTTTGAAACGCTAGCCGGACTCATCACCGCCGCTCTGGAGGGAGAGTTGGTCGCCCTTGAAATGGGGCGCCCGCAGGATTATCGCGCTGGGCAGTCTCTCACTCTCGGCGATTCCACGCATCAAGTTCACTTCCTTAACACCGGTGTCCCACACGCCGTGGTCTTTGTCCCTGATGTCGAAAAAATCGATGTCATGGCTCTCGGTTCGGCTCTTCGGAGGCACGATGCCTTCAGCCCCAAGGGCACAAATGCAAACTTCGCCCAGGTCCTCGCGCCGGACAGTCTCGTTCTCCGCACCTACGAGCGCGGGGTCGAAGGCGAGACGCTGGCCTGCGGCACCGGGGTCTGCGCCACCGCACTTCTGCATTCAGTGGAATCCGGAGCGGCGTCGCCAATCCATGTCCGAGTTCGCGGTGGCGACACCTTGCGGGTGGATTTTCAAAGAAATCCCGACGGCAGCTTTGCTTCGGCGCGGCTCACCGGTCCGGCGGATTTTGTTTTCGAGGGCACCATTTCCTTGTAACCATTCTCACTATGACATTCGCAGGAGCACACACCGCGCTCGTTACGCCATTTCGTAACGGCCAATTCGACACCGAAGCCTTCCGCCAACTCATCGAAGCACAGATTGCAGGCGGCATTTCGGGCATCATCCCCGTGGGCACGACCGGAGAGTCGCCCACACTCGACCACGATGAACATCTCAAAGTCATCGAGGTCGCCATTCAGACTGCAAACAAGCGGTGTCTTGTCATCGCAGGCACCGGCTCCAATTCGACCAGTGAAGCCATTTCCTTGACCCAGGCTGCCGAAAAAGCGGGCGCTGATGCAGCCCTGCTTGTCGCTCCCTACTACAACAAGCCAAGCCAAGAGGGGCTCTACCGCCATTTCAAAGCCATCGCCGAGGCGGTGAAGATTCCAATCGTTCTCTACAGCATTCCCGGCCGTTGCGGCATCGAGATCGGAGTGGAAACCACAGCGCGGCTCGCCAAGGATTTCAAAAACATCGTAGCCATCAAGGAGGCTGGAGGCTCCGTGGAGCGCGTCAACCAACTACGCAACGCCCTCCCTGCTAGTTTCCAAATCCTCTCGGGTGATGACTCGCTCACGCTGCCCTTCATGTCGGTCGGCGCTGTTGGCGTCATCAGCGTGGCATCGAACATCATTCCTGCCGAAGTCTCCCGCATGGTTCGTCACTACCTCGCAGGGGAATCCTCCAATGCCCTGGAGATTCATCAAAAGTATTATCCGCTCTTCAAGGACCTCTTCATCGAGCCGAACCCCGTCCCGGCGAAGTTTGTGCTCGCCCGCCTGGGCAAGATGACAGGCGAAGTCCGCCTCCCTCTGTGCGAGATGACCCCCGCCAGCGTCCAGCGCCTCACCGAAACCCTTTCCCGAATCGGTCTATGAATCCCACACGCGTCATCATCAATGGTTCCCGTGGTCGGATGGGGCAGGCTCTCATCGACTGTGCCAAGGCCGATCCGCTCTTCAGTCTCGCTGGCGCGACCGATCTTGGGGACGACCTGCCTGCGGCACTTCCCTCATGCGATGCGGTGATCGATTTCACCCACGCGACATCCACCGTTGCCATCGCTGAAGCCTGCGCGACTGCCGGGAAAATCCTCGTCATCGGCACCACTGGCCACCATGACGATGCCCGCCGCCGCATCACCGAGTTGTCGAAAACCATTCCGATTGTTTTCGCTCCAAACTTCAGCGTCGGCGTGAACACGCTCTTCTGGCTCACGCGCAAGGCTGCTGAAATCCTCGGGCCCGACTTCGATCTCGAAGTGGTGGAAATGCACCACCGCCTGAAAAAAGATTCGCCGAGTGGCACGGCCCGCCGATTGGCTGAGATTCTCGCGGATGTGCGTCAGTTGGAATACAGCAAGGATGTCATGCACGGCCGTGAGGGCATGGTCGGCGAGCGGACGAATGTGGAGATCGGCATGCACGCCATTCGCGGCGGGGATGTCGTCGGCGACCACACTGTCATCTTTGCCAATGTGGGCGAACGCGTGGAACTCACGCACAAGGCCTCCAGTCGCGACACCTTCGCGAAGGGCGCGCTTCGCGCTGCCCGCTGGGCACAAAGTCAAAAGCCGGGCCTCTACGACATGCAGGATGTTCTTGGCTTGAAATGAGGGTTGGCATCGCGCTCGGATCGAATCTGCACGAGCGCCTTCATCTCCTGCAATCTGCCCGACTGCATTTGCAAGTCCTCCATGAGGATCGTGGGCCTTTCCTGTGCTCCCGCATCTTTGAGACCGAGCCAGTGGATTGCCCGCCCGGTTCGCCACTCTTCCTAAACGCCGCCATCGAAATCGCCTGCACCCTTCCGCCGCTTGACCTGCTCGCGGCTTTGCAGCGCATCGAGCAGACCCTGGGTCGGTCAAAGGATCATGCCTTCCACGCGCCACGCACCATCGACCTCGATATCCTTTACTACGACAACCTGCATTTCACTCTGCCCGAACTCACTCTTCCGCATCCTCGGATTTCCGAGCGACCTTTCGTTCTTTGCCCTCTTGCGGATATCTGCCCCGAGCGCATCCTGCCCGGTTGGGAGAAGTCTATTGCCGAGCGTTTGGCCGAGTTCTCCGCAGGGGATTTGCCCAAGGCCGTGGCCTGCTTTTAAACTCCTTCCTGATATTACTTCTCAATCCCCGTGAAACCCGCACCAGCATCACTCCGCGCCGCCAAGGCCGCAGGCCGCCGTCTGGCTACGCTCACCGCCTACGACTACCCCACAGCGCGTCTTCTCGACGAGTGCGGCCTGGATTTTCTTCTGGTCGGCGACTCCTTGGGAATGGTTGTTCTTGGGCATCCAGACACCACTCAAGTCACGATGGAGGACATGATCCACCACACCCGGGCCGTTGCGCGTGGAGTCACCAAAACACTAGTGGCCGCCGATCTGCCCGCAGGCAGTTGCCGCACGCCGAGCCTTGCTGTTGAGAATTCCCGCAAGCTCCGCGAAGCCGGTGCGGACTTGGTGAAAATCGAGGGAGGCAGCGAGTGCCTGCCTGCCATCGAGGCTATCCTTGCGGACGGCATTCCGCTTATCGGTCATCTAGGCATGCTTCCGCAGCGGGTCGTGGAAGAGGGGGGCTACCACATCAAGGGGAAATCCACCGACGAGGCCGAGCGTCTGGTTTCTGATGCCATAGCCATAGATCAGGCTGGAGCCAGCGCCATCGTCCTGGAACTCGTCCACGCGCCACTGGCTGCAGAGATTTCAAAAAAGACATCCTGCCCGACTATCGGCATCGGAAGCGGGAAGGAATGCGACGGTGGCATCCTTGTCCTTCATGATCTCATTGGACTCTTCCCGTGGTTTCGTCCGAAATTTGCCCAGCCACGAGCCGACGTCGCCACCACAATTCAGCAGGCGGTGCGCGAATACTGCCGGGATATCAAAAATCCAGCGGACTGATCCATTTCAGGATTTGAGGGCGAGGGGAGTGTGGAGATCGAAATGAATCTCGTATTGCCCGCCGGGTGAAACCACTCGGCGGCGGACCGGAACGCCGAGCACTTGACGGAATAGGGACTCCTCCAAGCCATCCGCCTCCGGGAATGCCTTGTGCAGTGCCGCCGCAGGGTTGTGTCGCTCGATGATCCGTATGCCCGGCGACAACTCCACCATGCGGCCTTCTTCATCACGCGCCTTGGCCAGAAGGAGCATTTTCTCCGCAACAGGTGTCTGAGCAGGAATGTGACTCCTGTATTTCTCCGTGCATTCCTGGAAGTAGAGCAGCAGCAGTTTGGCCGCGCTACTGGAACCATAGAGATTCTTTGCATGGCGAAGAATCGAGATGGCTGCCGTGTTGTCGGATTCCTCAAACCATGACTGCCCCTTCGATGTGAGGCTGTAGACCAGCAGGGGGCGTCCCGCACCGCGATGGTTGTTGCGACTGGAGAGGAGGCCTCTTTTTTCGAGAGCCAAGCAGTGTTGCTTCGCACCCATGTAGCTGAGCTGAAGCTTGGTGGCGAGTTCCCGCACGGGGAGGGGACCCGATTGTTTCAGCTCGCGGAGAACCTCGTCTTGGCGGCTGGTGGGTTGTGATGAATTGGCGGGCGGCATGAGGTGAGCAGTTGCACGGCTTGCCCGGGGAAATGGCTAGCCTTCAGGCAGGAGCGCGCGCTCCTCCGGGCGGAGTTGGCTTTTATTGATCGTTCTCACGAGTTCATCGGCTTCTTTCTTTTTTCCGATGCCATAAAGCACGGCCGCGCGGACGGTTCGCCAGGCAGTGGGCGCTGAAAGCCATGCAATGGTCTTGCCTTCGTAGAGTGCATCAGCCCCTGAAGGGTTGCCGGTTTTCAGCATCCCCAGCGCTGCTATGCTCAACGAGGCGAGGGAGTGCGGCGTGTTGTCGTAAAACTCCTTCGCAATAGCGGCCGTGGTCGCAGGTTTGTCGTTCGTGAGAAGTTTGAGATAGGTCTGGTCACTTCGAGCTTCAGCCAGCATGGGGAATGATTCGGTGAATTCCTGATAAAGCGGCAAGAGTTCTGCTGCCGAGGTGTTTTGTGGCCAACAGCGGATCAGGCCCAGGTATCCCTCCAGCGCTGTTTCCTTGCGGTGTGAGAGGGCGGTGTAGGCTTTGGTCGCCTGTTCGCGCTCACCGATGCGCAGGGCATAGGCGGCTATGAAGGAAACAACCTCGGGTTTCTCGTAGGCGAGGCCGAGTTGCATTTCGCGCCAGCTTTCCCCAGCACTCTCGAGGTCCCCCGATTTTTCCGCAGCCCTTGCCAGGAAAAGCAGGCGGATGCTATCTGAAAGGCCAATGATCGTATCGGCATCGAGCATGGTGAAAATATCATTCCAGCGCTCCAGGCCTGCGAGGGCGTCAAGGTAGAGGAGAAGCCAATCAGGATTTGAAGCGGCGCGTTCACGGCCGATGAAATCGACGGATTCCTTGTAGTGCAGTCTGCGATTCAGCCAGCGGGCAAAAGCGAGTGCGTCGTCCGGGGCGCCAGAAGTGCGCTCCGACATGGTTTGCGCGAGAAGCGCAGGCTTGGCTGAGGGGTTTTGCATTATCCGCAAATCCAGGGCCAGCAAGACATCGTCTGGAGTGTGTAGCGGATGCGCCAGGAGCTTGTCCGCAATTTTGTCCGCCTGCAGGGATTCTGTTGCGCGCTGCGCAAGAATCTGGGCTCCCAGCAGTCGAAGTGCAGAGATGCCAATGGCGGAATTTTTATCCACAAGCTGAAGGAGGATTTGACGGCTGGCTGTGACATCTGTCTTGAGGGTCATCTCGGCGGTCGCCAGTAGAAGTTTCTCGCCATCATCCGGCGTGAGGGTCGGGAGTTCTGTTTTCGCCAAATTGAGAGCTTCTTTGAGGTTCCCCTCTTTCTCTAGAAGGCGCATCTGAATGATGATTTTCCGCACCGAGTGATCCTCCTGGATTTGATCCAGCGAGGCCTTTGCGATGACGGGGTTTTCGGCCTTGAGTGCCTGTTCGGCCAGTGTGAGGAGTTCCTGCGGAGAAGCTTGCTTTTCCAGCATGAGGCGTTGAAGGGAATTCAGCGAGTTGGGGTCGCCAAGCGACGCATTGAAGAGGCGGACTTTGCGGAAGACGGCCTCCTCATTTGGCACCATGAGAATAGCCCGGCGCATCAGGCTTATGGATTTCGGAACATTGCCCTCATTGGCCGCGATCTCCGACTGCGCTAGAAATTTCATAGCCCGCCAGACTTTGAGGCGATGATAAGCCGGGGGAATTGCGACCCAAAGGATCAGACCCGAAATGAGCAGAGCTAGAACGATGCGCGCTCGGATGTCTCCAGCCAGTTCCCGCAGGAAGTGTCGGTGAGGGTGGTGTCCATGTGGGTCGACCTCATAGTCCGGAAGTTCCACAGGCACCGGTGCGACTGGGGATGGAGAGGAGGTGAACGCTGGAGGGTCTTCCTCCTTGATTTGCTTTTTTATGCGAGGAGGTGCTTTCGCATTCTTCGCAGCGGCGCGCGGCTTGGTGATTTTCGCCATCGAGTCGCTCATTTGCTCTCTGAACGATTCTCCTCCATGGTGCGTGCCAAGAAGCCGGCAAGTGTGTTTGCCGCAGTAGCCACATCCGTCGTATTCCAGACAGCGGCTTCTAAAAGTGTTTGCCCGCGATTTCGGATTCCCTTTGTCACAACCTTCCAGCGTCCTTTTAGTGTATATTCTTCGCTGCTGAGCGTTTCATGGTCTTCGGAACTATGCTCTGCGGAAGTGCCTCCTGCAATGATGGAGTGGAAAACAAGAACCGGTCTTCCGGCATCGCGAAATAAAAACACGCGGAAGCGAAAGTTCTCCTTGCCCACTTGGATCGTGAGGGAGGGAAGTTGCTTTTCAAGAACCATTCCGATGCTGGCAAGACAGGTTCGGGGATCATGGATGTTCAATGCTTGAATAGCCGTTCGACCGGCGGGCCAGCGAAGATAAAACAACTGCCACGCACGCCCTCCGGAATCCGCAAACCGCTCGGAGAATCCCTCTGGAAAAAAGAGAATACGGCGGGTGCGCTCGGAGATGGGAATCGGCTTCGTTCCTGGAGTGCCGGATTTGAGTGTCCAATGGCTTTCGGCGTTTGTCCCTACCTCATGGGAGCGATACCAGAGTTCGGTGCCGGCGAGGGATGTCACTGTGAGAAGAATTGTCGACAGACAGGCCGCGAAGAGGAGCTTGGAAATGGGCAGCGGTGCGTCCGAGTCGACTGGGTCGCTCGGTGCGTTGTTTCGCTTGCTGCGGACTTTATTGTAAAAGTGAGCCATCAGCCAGAGCGTGCCGAGTGTCGAAACCAGAATGGCATAGCCTGCGATGTCGTGCCATTTCTCAACGGCAGCGACTCCTTCGTTGGAGGCAATGATCGAAAGGATCGTGGCCCGCAGGAAATTTCCAAAAACTGCAATCAGAATGGAAACCGAGACCAGAATGGTGCGGAAAAATCCGCCGAAGCGAAAAATTTCGCCAAGGAAGAGCGAGGCCATGATGCCGCTCTGGAGCGACCGGACTCCGCTGCATGCCTCCTCCACGCCCAGCGTGCCTGTGGGAAGGGTGATGAGATGTCCCCGCCGCACGGCCTCATAACCGCACCAGTGGAGAACCTCCAGAGCCGCCATGGCATTTTTCTCCATGAAGAAACCCATGATCGCCTCCTCGGCGTTGCGCGGCCATGGGATTGCGATCAGGAAGAAGGCGATCGGAAACAGAAAATGCCGCACCCAGGAGAATCCTCCGAGAGAGTAAACAAGCAGGAGCGTCAGCAGCGCGGAGCAGAGCGCGCCAAGAATCCCAGGAATCCTCCACTCCGGGTTCGCCTCATAAAAGGGCTGCACGGCCAGAAGAAAACCAAGCGCCGGTAGGGCTGCGAGACCAGACAGCAAGGGATTTCCTGATTCCCCGGTCGCAGGGCGGTCTCGCCAGCGCTGAAGAAAGAGCGCCACGCACAAGATGGGGACCAAAAATCCATAGCTGTATTGCGGATCGATCTCCCACTCGGTCCAGAGCATTCGGATCGACAGCCACCAGATCGAGGCCAGTGCGATCAACGCCACCCAGATTTGGCGGGTCATTGCAAAGCGGGCCGGGGGGGTGTTTTCCAAGGCTATGGGCTCCCCGTTTTAACGGCCTTTTCCGAAAATCATGACATGGAGTGTCTTGAGGATCACGGTGGCATCAAGCACGAGGGAGAAGTGGCGGATGTAATACAGATCATACATGAGCTTTTCGAGAGTGTCGTTGATGCTGGCTCCGTAGGAATAGTTCACCTGGGCCCAGCCCGTGATGCCTGGCCGGACGAGATGTCGGAAGTGGTAATATGGGATGACCTCTTCGTATTGTTCGACGCATTTGATCCACTCGGCGCGCGGTCCAATGAGGCTCATCTCGCCACGCAACACATTCCAGAGCTGGGGGAGTTCATCAAGGCGCGAGATGCGCAGCCAGTGGCCCAGTCGAGTCACGCGTGGATCTCCTTGCACGGTGTAGAGGCCTTTAAACTCGCTGCCGACCACCATGGTGCGGAATTTATAAAGTGTGAAGAGGTCGCCATGCTGGCCTACCCGAGTCTGGCTGAAAATCACAGGTCCGCGCCCCTCCCATTTGATCAACAAAGCGACGAGTGCCATGACTGGCGACATGAAAAGAAGTGTGAAGGACGCTAATATGATATCAAAAACACGCTTCAGCGAGGCAAAGGCGGAGTGCTGCACAAGCTGAAACCCCGAGTCCAGAGGCCAGGTGCGGCTCAGCAGGTCAGGTGGCATTTTTTGCCAGTAGGCCTCGAAAAACGAGTGCATGGTGTAGACCGGCAATTCTTGGAAATGCACCGCAACAAGTGAGGTTAGGATGTTGTTATCCAGATGGTCTGGCGGAGCGGCAATGACGATCGCCTCGTGCTCGGTGTCGGGATTTTCTTCAAGATTTTTTAGGACATCAGCGGCCAAGGCCGAATAAACCGGGCTTCCGGGACCAGCGACATTGGCTCCCACCACGGCATCCCCTGCGGCAAAGAAGTGGAGGTTCTGTTTCTGGCCATTGATCGTATAGTTTTTGTAAAACCGCTCGCCGGACTCCGTGTCGCTGATGACCAGTAGGCGGCGGTTTCTGCGAAGCAGGCGGGAGGAATAGAGCAGCCGGCGTTGGAAAAGCGAAATGGCGCTGAATGCCAGAAAAGTGAAACCGAAAATGGAACGACTTGAAGCGACTACCCCGCCGAACGATGCGATCAGATAGACGGCGAAGGCGGAAATCAGAAATGCCGTGAGGCAGGCGATGAGGTGTTCACTTGAGTAGCCTACCGATTTCATTTCCGAGCGGGGGTTGTAGGCTCCGATCAGGCTGAGCGAGAAAATCGAAATGGCCGTTGGCAAAATCACCTCGGCCCATCCGTATTTGTTGAAATCACCCGAAAATTCCGATAGCGCGATGTAAATGCCTGCCCAACAGAAGCAATCAAGAATCAAAAGGGCGAGCATGACGACCCTCTCGCGAAATGAACCGCGAGCGACCTTCAAACCAGCCGGGAACAGAGATGCAGGCCTTTTCGAAACGAGGTCTGAGCCTTGGTCGGTTGCTTCCATGGAGTGTGTGGCCATGCGTTTAGTCAGAGGGGAATTTATAGTCGAGAATCATAAAACCTGTCTCGGCTCGCGTAAAGTTTTTCTTGTTATTTATAAACAAAGATTTCAGACGCAATTGTCTGGCGATTGGCCTGCATTAAGACCACGCGATTCCAACAAAGAAAAAGTAAGCTCTTAGTAGGAACCTTCGACGCGCGCGGCGACATCGCGGTATCCATAGTCCACCTCGTAAATTTGTTTCATACAGTCGACGGACTTTTCCTTGTCGTCCATCTTTTCGTAGACCAGACCCAGATTGTAGATCACATCCTTCTTTATAGAATCCATCGCAACGAGTTCAGAGACTGCGTCCGAAAGAGTTTTGGCAGCGAGGTCAAGCATGCCGCGGGCCGTGAAGCAGCGGCCCAGAAGGCTCATGGCCTTGGTGCGCACATTGGGGTTCTGTCTGGCTTTTTGAAGCTCAGGAATGGCATCCTGCCAACGCTCATGCTCGGTGAGAAGCTCGCCGAGTTCGAAGCGGAATTGAAGGTCTGTGGGATTTTGCTCCACCCGAGTGCGGGCAAATTGCAGGGCGAGCTCGGATCGCTGTGCGCGGAGGCCGGGGAGTTCGGCTTCGTAAGCCTCGGATTCCGGAGTGCCAGGGCTGGCGGCGATGTAGGCCTCGCGGGCGCTGATGGCGATGTCGAACTGGCGGATCTGTAAATCAGAGGCCTTGCGCACCAGAGCCATGTCGGAGTTGTTCGAGAGAGCGGCTGCGTAGGTGAACCAGCTGGCGGCATTTTCCCAATCCTCCTTCTGCTCATAGAGCTCGGCGATGCGCCGTGAGGTGTCGATGTTTCCTGGCTCCGCTTCGGCTTTTGCATGGAGTTCCGCGAGCAGGTTCTCGATCATCTCTTCGCTGCGAACCACGCGGGATTGCTGCTCGAGGGCGACGGCCTGTTCCTTGTTTTTGATGAGATCGCGATAGGTCGTTTCCTCTTTTTCCCAGCCACCGCTTTGCATGGAGGCGGACGCGGACGCGTCCTTCATGCCCTTGATAGCGCCCATATCGTTTGGGGTGACCTCCAAGATGCGCTGGTAGAGTTCCACGGCCTTGTCGGGTGCCCCGAATTGCTGTTGGTGCTTGGCGAGTTCGTGCAGGGTTTTGGTGTCCTTGGGAGAACTCTCAAGAATTGTTTCGAGGGCGAATGCGGCGACTTCGGGCAGGTTCGCAGCCAGAGCGGCTTCGCGGAGGGTCTGGTTGAGTTGCGGATTGTTGGGCTCGGCTTCCAGGCATTTCTCAATGGCATCGATGGCCTCAAGAGGGTCTTTTTTAATTTGAGCCTGGATTTTCAGCGCGCTGAATGAGGCGGTGGAGAAAAGCGATTTCTTTCCGCCGGTCTTTGCCAGTGCGGCTTTGCGGGCGAGTTGGCGTCCGGCAAGGAAGTCGGGACAGCTCTTCAGAATCGTCTGAAGAATCTGGATCGTGTAGCCATAGTTCTTGAGCTGCATCGCGCTCATGGCTTTCAGCCAGTTTGCGCGGTGGAACTCGGGGAGGTCTTTTTCTGTCTTCACGGCCATAGGAGGCAGGTATCCTAATGTCTTGAAGTGTTTATTCAAGCTTCGCCTCAGGCGATTTGGTGGCGACGAAGGCGCTATGCCGAGCGTATGCTATCCCGTCTCTCACGATGAATTTTCCAACTCTGCTCCGCCTCCTGTGTTTGCTCCTCATTGTGTCGATGGCGCATGCCGATTGGCGAGTGGCGCTGCCGGGGTGGGGCTATCAATTTCCCTCCGATCATGGCAGTCATCCCGGTTTCAAAACCGAGTGGTGGTATTTCACCGGCAACCTGCGGGCCAAGGGAGGTGAGGAACTCGGCTACCAGCTCACATTTTTTCGTCAGGGCGTCACAGAACCGTCCCAGCCCTTGCCGACATCGCGCTTCATTCAGAGGGATGTCAAATTCGCCCACTTTGCGGTCTCGGACATTAGCCGAAAGAAATTCCATCATTTCCAGAAGCTCTCACGCGGAGCATTCGGCGATGCAGGTTTTGACGATGGTGGGCGGATCGCATGGATCGAGAGTTGGTCGTGTGAGCGCACGGGTCTGCATGATTTCCACTTAAAGGCGGAGCAAGACGGCGTCTCAGTGGACCTAAAACTCGTCTCCCCGACTGATCCGGTTATTCATGGACGCGAGGGAGTGAGCCAGAAGGCAGCAGGCGAGGGGAGGGCCTCGCATTATTACTCGCTCACCCGCATGAAAACGAGCGGGACGGTCGGCGTCGACGGCGTGGAATATCCCGTGGAGGGATTGACCTGGTTCGATCACGAGTGGGCCACGAATCAGCTCGCATCACATCAAAGCGGCTGGGATTGGTTCAGCCTCCAGTTTGAAGAAGGCGGCGAGTTGATGCTTTTTCAAATCCGAACGAAAGAAGGCGGGCGCGATGAGTTCTCCTCGGGCACATTTGTGGATGCATCCGGCGTTGCTCAAAAGATCGAGATTTCGGATTTTGAACTAGAACCAATCGAATGGTGGGCAAGCGCTGAGTCGAAGGGGCGCTATCCCGTGGCATGGAAAATCAGAATCCCCAAGCAGGGGCTCGACTTGGTTGTGCGTGCGCGTTTTCCCAAACAAGAACTGGCCTCCGCGCCGTTTGCCTATTGGGAGGGCACTGTCTCCGTCGAGGGTAGCCGCAAGGGACGCGGCTACCTCGAAATGACAGGCTACGCGGGCCGCATTGTGGGAATGCAGGCGCCGTGAAATGCTGGTGCTATTGAGGAATCGATTCTCCCCGCACGAGGTCATCCAGGCTTTGCCGCTCGCGGGCGAGATGGAATTTTTCTCCATCCACCAAGATTTCAGGCAGAAGCGGACGCGAGTTGTAGTTTGATGACATGACGAACCCGTAGGCGCCGGAGCTGAGCACGGCGATCCGGTCGTCGGTTTGGAGCGGAGGCAATGGGCGGTCCTGAGCGAAAAAGTCGCCGCTCTCGCAGACGGGGCCTACGACATCCATGGTGGTTTTATCCGCTGAGGATTGACGGAGCGGCACGATCTCATGCCAGCCTTCATAGAGGGCGGGGCGGATGAGGTCGTTCATCGCAGCATCGATGATGGTGAAGGTTTTTGCAGGCGTCTGCTTCACATATTGCACGGTTGAGAGAAGCGCGCCGGCATTTCCCACGAGGAAGCGGCCGGGTTCGAAAAGAATGCGTAGTCCAAGCGGTTTCAGCACAGGAATGATGGCCTCGGCGTAATCTTCCGGCGTGATGCGGCGCGAAGAGCCTTGGCCTTCCCACCAAGCGGGACTTCCGCTGCTCAGGGCCTCGTCGTAAACGATCCCGATGCCACCGCCGAAATCAAAAAACTCGATGTCGTAGGATTTTTTTAAATCCTGAACGAGAGCAGCGAGCTTGGAAGCGGCTTCGGCGAAGGGGCCGGATTCCAAAATTTGGGAACCGATGTGCGTCTGAACGCCCCGGATTTTCAGATGAGGCAGATTGGCGGCAACTTGATAGACTTCCGCAGCCCGGTCGATGCCGATGCCGAATTTATTTTTGCTTTTGCCCGTTGAGATGAATTTGTGTGTTTTCGCATCCACATCGGGATTCACTCGAATGGCGATCGGGGCTTTCACTCCGAGGGATCCGGCGACTTCGTTGATGCGGGCAAGCTCGCCTTCGCTTTCGACATTGAAAGAGTAAACGCCTTCCTTCAATGCGAATGCGATTTCCTCGCGAGTTTTGCCAACGCCCGCAAAAGTGCAGCGGTCTGCGCGTCCACCGGCTTTCAAAACACGGAACAACTCTCCGCCGGAGACGATATCAAAGCCGGAGCCGAGCTTTGAAAGAAGATTCAGAACGGCCAGGTTGGAGTTTGCTTTGACGGCGTAGCAGACGAGGTGGTCGAGCGGTGCCAGTGCTGTGTCGAGGCGCTGGTAGTTTCCTCGGATCGTGGCGGCCGAATAGACATAGGCCGGCGTGCCAAAGCGGTTGGCGATTTCATTAAGCTCCACACCCTCGCAGCGCAGGGTGCCATCAACATAAGAAAAGGAATGCACGCCGCGAAAATGGGGATGTTTTTTCCGGGTGTCAATCGGCCTGCGGAAAAATGTCAGGCCGCCTTGATGAGTTCTCGATTTTTAAAGAGGTAGGCGAGGCCAGAATAAACCGAGAGTATCACTGTGATGGGAACGAATACATGCGTTCCGACAAACCAAGCAGTGGGGAACCAAGCGGGATGCTGGATTTCTCCGAGGCCTAGCAGGAGCAGAAAATAAGTGATGGTGATCATCTGCCATGTGGTCTTGTGCTTTCCCAGATTATCGGCCGGTATCACAAGTCCCTTGGTGGCGGCCAAGGAGCGCAGGCCTGTAATCAAGAATTCGCGGCTGATGATGAGGATTACGGCCCAGCTTGGGATGGCATCGTATTGAATCAGGCAAATGAATGCTGAAGCTGTGAGAATCTTGTCGGCGAGCGGATCCATGAGCTTGCCGAAATCGGTGATGAGGTTCCAGCGCCTGGCAATGATGCCGTCGAGCATATCCGTAATCGCGGCCAAAACAAAAACGGCAAAGGCTGTCGTGAAGCGGAATGGGAAGTCGACTGCAAAACAGAAAACAAAAACGCCAGTGAATGCCAGGCGAGCCACCGTGAGACGGTTCGGAAGGTTCATTCGATAGACGCCTGGAGCGCAGCGTGGGCGCGTGAAACCGCGATGTATTTATCCGCACTTGCCCGCAGGGAGAAAATCTCGGCCTCGGTGAGTGGACGCACGACTTTGGCGGGTGATCCCAATACAAGCGAGCGTGGTGGGATTTTCGTGCGCGATGTGACCAGCGCGCCGGCGCCGATCAGGCACTCGTCGCCGATTTCCGCGCCGTCGAGGATGACTGCCTGCATGCCGACAAGACACAAGTCGCCAACCGTGCAGGCATGGATGATAGCGGCGTGACCGATCGTGCAGTAGGCGCCGACCGTGGCTCCGAGATCATCGGCGAGGTGGATGATACATCCATCCTGCACATTTGTTCCTTCGCCTATCCGGATCGTATCAATGTCTCCTCGCAGGACAGCGCCGTAAAAAACACTGGAATCGCGGCCCAATCGGACATCCCCGATGAGTGTGGCATTGGATGCCACAAAGGCCGCCTCTGCTATCTGGGGTTTCGCATGGAGAAACCTCTGGAGGCGGTCTTCGGTATTCATGAATAAGCCGCCTTGATATCCGTAGGCGGCGATTTTTTAGAGTGTTTTTTTCTGCCAGCGCTTGGCTTCCGCCACGAGTTGGGACTCTGCTTCGATCCAGTCGGTCGAGGAGTTTCCGGGCCATCCCATGGTCTGGCGGCGCTCGGAAATGAAGTAGGCTCGTAGTTGAATGTCCTCGCGCGGAATATGCGGGGCGCTCGATGCAGGCGGGGGAGTGGTTGTTGTTTTGGGGGTTGCTGTCGATTTACTTGCAGGCTTTTTGACTTTTGTCTCAATGGCTGCCGTTGTTTTTGCCGTTTCTTGTTTGGCTGGCTTTGCAATTTTTTTGGCCGGAGCCTTAACAGCTTTTGACGAGGTGGCTTCCACCTTGGTCGCTGTGGACTGGCTGGTTTTTTTTGCAGGACTAGGTGCGTATCTTTGAATCGGAATGAGGGATTTGGAAAAT
>JBIIPZ010000071.1:0-5583 GCA_044342325.1 Terrimicrobiaceae bacterium | reverse complement strand
TTTGGACTCCTCTTGAATATCCTCCTGCTCCTCGGAGCCATGGCGATGTTCAACTTCACACTCACCCTGCCGGGCATCGCAGGTATTATCCTGACGATCGGCATGGCAGTGGATGCGAATGTTCTCATCTACGAGCGCCTCCGCGAAGAAATGGCCGCTGGCAAATCGCTTGCGACCGCCCTCACCGGAGCCTACGAAAAAGCTTTCAGCGCCATTTTTGACGCAAATGCGACCACGCTTATCACCGCGATCATCCTCTTCTGGCAAGCCACTGGTTCAGTAAAGGGATTCGCCATCACGCTCACCCTCGGCATCATCGCATCGATGTTCTCCGCCCTGCTCTTCACTCGCACCGGCTTCCGCTGGATGGTGGATAAATTTGGTTTGGCAAAAATCACCATGCTCGACCTCGTGCCGAAGCGGAAATTCGACTTCCTCGGCCAGCGCTGGATTGCACTCACCATTTCGCTCATCTTCATCGTTGGCTCGGTGGCCGTCTTCGCCTTCCGCGGAGAGAAAAATTTCGGTATCGATTTCCGTGGCGGCGACCTTCTGATCGTAAATTCCTCCAAGCCTGTCACCATAGCGGAGGCTCGCACGGCTTTAGACGATCCAGATGTGGTCATCCAGTTCGAACGCGAAGGCACCAAGGAAATGCTCACCTTCCGCGGCACGCAAGGAACAGCCGACGCCATTTTGGCCAAGCTCCAGAAGGCATTTCCCGAAAGCGGCGTTGTGTCGTTCGGCCAGGACACCGTGGGACCACAAATCGGCTTGGAATTCGCCAAGAGCGCCCTCATAGCGCTTGGCCTGGGCATGATCGGCATCTTGTTCTATGTCACCCTGCGCTTTGAATTTTCCTTCGCGCTCGGAGCGCTCGTGGCGCTCTTGCACGATGTCATCATCACCTTGGGCGTCTTCTCGCTTATCGGCGGAGAACTTTCCCTCGTTATGGTCGGCGCCGTCCTGACAATCGCCGGTTATTCGATCAACGACACCATTGTTGTCTTCGACCGCATCCGCGAAGGCCTGAAAAATGGTGAGCGTGGCACCGTGCAGGCCCTCATGAATACCAGCATCAACGAGACTCTGAGCCGCACCATCCTCACTGGTGGCACGACACTCCTCTCCGTGGGGGCCCTCTATTTCTTCGGCGGCGCGGTGCTGCGCGACTTCTCGTTCGCAATCCTCATCGGCATCCTCGTGGGAACCTACTCCTCGATCTACATCGCCGCGCCAGTTGTCCTCTGGGCCTCGAAGCTCCGTGGTAAGAGCGTACGCCGCGAGGTTCTCGAAACAGAGGCCCTCAAAAAAGCCTGATCCCTCGCAATATGGGGCCGAGTGCGCTTGGCCCCATGCGAGTTTGCCCTCATCGCCCAGCCCCTGTGCGCCTTGGAATCGGTATTGCCCAGAGGCCCCGAAATCTGATTTAAACACTCAACACCCATGACCACGCAATTCAATACCCTACGCTCTTTCGACCTCGGAAACGGAAAAACCGGCCAACTCCACTCACTCCCCGCTCTGGAAGAAGCAGGCGTAGGCCCAATTTCCAAACTCCCCGTCAGCATCCGCATCGTTCTCGAATCCGTGCTCCGCAACTGCGACGGAAAAAAAGTCCAAGCGCGTGATGTCGAGACACTCGCGAACTGGAATGCGAAGGCTCCCGCCGAGGAGGAAATTCCCTTCGTTGTGGCCCGTATTGTTCTTCAGGACTTCACCGGCGTGCCACTTCTGGTGGACCTCGCTGCCATGCGCACAGCAGTGAAAGGCCTCGGCGGCAACCCGGCCATCATCGAGCCCCTCGTGCCTGTCGATCTCGTCGTAGACCACTCAGTGCAGGTTGATTTTTACGGCTCCGCCAATGCACTCCAGCTCAACCTCGACATGGAATTCAAGCGCAACCGCGAGCGCTACCAGTTCCTCAAATGGGGCCAGCAAGCATTCAAAACTTTCGGCGTCGTGCCTCCAGGCATCGGCATCGTGCACCAAGTGAACCTCGAGTATCTCGCGAAAGGCGTGCTCAGCGCCGGCGACCTCTACTACCCCGACACACTCGTCGGCACCGATTCCCACACGACCATGATCAACGGCCTCGGCGTAGTCGGCTGGGGCGTGGGCGGCATCGAAGCAGAAGCGGGAATGCTCGGTCAGCCCGTCTATTTCCTCACGCCAGAAGTCGTGGGCGTAAACCTCACTGGCCGCCTGCGCGAAGGCGTCACCGCTACCGACCTCGCACTCCATGTCACCCAGCTCCTCCGCGCCGCGAAGGTGGTTGGAAAATTTGTGGAATTCTACGGCGAGGGCGCCGTCACACTCCCGCTCACCGACCGTGCGACCATCGCAAACATGGCTCCCGAATACGGCGCCACCATGGGCTTCTTCCCAGTCGATGCCGAATCCGTCAACTACCTCGCCGCCACCGGCCGCACGCCAGAGCAATGCCGAGCTTTCGAGAATTATTTCAAGGCTCAAAACCTCTTTGGCATGCCGAAAAAAGGCGACATTGAATACAGCGTCGATATCGACCTCGACCTCTCGACCGTCCAGCCCGGAGTCGCAGGTCCCAAGCGCCCGCAGGACCGCATCAATGTCCCCGATCTCAAAAATACCTTCACCAGCCTGCTCACGAAATCCGTCGCCGAAGGCGGTTACGGCAAGGCCGCGAACGACCTCTCCAAGACGGCTGCCGTGAAACGCAATGGCTCGCAAAGCGCAGACGAGGCCGAAATGGTCAATGACCGCCCAACGCCTGATGCCATCACCGCCGCCCACGCCAAAGGCGACCTCCACCTCCGCAATGGCTCCGTCCTCATCGCCGCCATCACCAGCTGCACAAATACCAGCAACCCGAGCGTGATGATCGGCGCCGGCCTGCTCGCGAAAAAAGCCGCCAGCCGCGGCCTCCGCGTTGATCCAGCCGTGAAGACCTCGCTCGCTCCCGGCTCCCGCGTTGTGAAGGACTATCTCGAGACCACCGGCCTCCAGCCTTACCTCGACCAACTCGGCTTCCAGATCGTCGGCTACGGCTGCACGACCTGCATTGGCAACTCCGGCCCGCTCGCACCCGAGATCGAATCCGCCATCGTAGAAAACGACCTTGTCACCGCCGCTGTCCTTTCAGGCAACCGCAACTTCGAAGCCCGCATTCACCAAAACATTCGCGCCAACTTCCTCATGTCGCCCCCGCTCGTCGTCGCCTACGCGCTCGCCGGCCGCGTGGACATCGACCTCACCAAGGAACCCATCGCGAAAGACAGCGATGGCGTTGATGTTTTCCTGAAAGACATCTGGCCAAGCCTCGAGGAAATCCGCAATGAAATGCAGGCCGCCCTCAAGCCCGAGGTTTTCCAAAAACTCTACACCGGCTTCGCAGACCAGAATCCCAAGTGGAACGAAGTGCCATCCAGCGTCGGCCAGATCTACGATTGGGACGCCAAGAGCACCTACATCCAGGAACCGCCCTTCTTCGAGAACTTCGGCATGTCCGCCGGAACCATCTCCGACATCACAGGTGCCCGCCCCATGGGCATCTTCGGCGACTCGGTCACGACCGACCACATCTCGCCCGCCGGCGCCATCAAAGCCAGCTCACCCGCCGGAAAATACCTCGTCGAAAACGGCATCGAAGCGGTGGATTTCAACAGCTACGGCAGCCGTCGCGGCAATGACCGCGTCATGACCCGTGGCACATTCGCCAACGTCCGCATCAAAAACCTCATGATCCCCGCTAAAGCCGACGGCACCCGTGTGGAAGGCGGACTCACGATTCACCAGCCCACCGGCGAGCAAATGAGCATCTATGACGCCTGCATGACATACCAGGCCGCCGGCACCCCGCTCATCGTCTTCGCCGGACAGGAATACGGCACCGGCTCCAGCCGCGACTGGGCCGCCAAAGGCACCCGCCTTCTCGGAGTCAAAGCCGTCGTCGCCCAAAGCTTTGAACGCATCCACCGCTCCAACCTCGTCGGCATGGGCGTCCTCCCGCTCCAATTCCCCGAAGGCATCAGCGCGCAGTCGCTGAACCTCGACGGCACCGAAACCTACGACATCACCGGCCTCAGCGACAGCATCCAACCCCGCCAAGATGTCACCCTCCACATCACCCGCAAAAACGGCACCAAAGAATCCCATCAAGTCAAACTCCGCATCGACACCCCGATCGAAGTCGACTACTACCGCCACGGAGGCATTTTGCCGTTCGTGCTCAGGCAGTTGATCGAAGAGGCAAAGTAATTGCTTGCTAGATTATTATTTCCAAAAATAAGACCGTTTCCATGAAATATTTTAGTCTTTATTGTATTGGATTATTGCACCTCACAATATTTCCATTGTATTCAGAAACTTATTTGAATGGCAATATATTCGAGGGATCGATGGTTTTGAATACAAGATTGGGATTAAATATTAACATTAATCCAGACTTATTTAATTCTCAAGCACTCGACTATAAATTCCCAATCAGAATTGACACTTCAGAAAAGGCAATTGAAAGCTATCAAGAAGGGCTGAAAAAACTAAATATTCAACTTGTAAAAAAGGGATCAAAATATTTCCTACGTGGCTGATTGACTCAAGTGCCCACTACATCTTGTATATGGACTCTGTAAAACTCTTTAGTCGTGGGCGGTCTGCTCGTCACTGCCTGCTGAACCAATCTGTAAAAGAGCATTCCGCGATGATTCGAAGACCTGCGATTGAATCGAAAGGCAAATTCGTTGAGATAGGCTTGAATAAATTCCGGTTTGACCGCGCCATGGTGAGTGCCTGCCAACCATCGCTTGAGCAATGAAATAACCAAATGCACATGATCGAGTTGAGCCAATGCTTCGTCGCCGCCTGAGCTGACGACATTACGGCTGTGAATATAGCCCATGGATTCCACTCTGTTGTAGGCATTCAGCCCATCGGTCACCACATGAGTCCCCGGTTCCACATAGTCTTTGATAAAGCTTTCGGCCGCTTCTTGCGTGATCGTTTCAATGCAGCGAAAGCGAACTCGCCCAAGTTTTTCCCCTTTTTTTCCTTCCACGGCAACCAATACGAGCGTCTTGCCTTCAGCGCCGCGGCCGGCTGGCCCTTCCTGCTTACCACCGATGTAGGCTTCATCGATTTCCACCCGCCCTTGAAGGCGCTCTCGGCCTTTGCGGATCATGACACTGCGCAGTTTGTGAAGCCAAATCCAGGCCGTCTGATAGCTGCCGAACTCGCAGACATCGCATAACCCCTTTGCGCTGAGCCCCGTCTTATGAGCCATGAGCAACCACATTACATGAAACCATAACCGGAGCGGTTTTCGACTGTCTTCGAACACTGTGCCTGCGGTGACCGAAGTTTGATGATTACAGGTGCGACAATGCCACAAACGCCTCTCGGTCTTCCAAGCCCAACCGCCACCACAGAAAGGGCAAACAAATCCATCGGGCCATCTGATGCGTTCTAAATAATTAGCGCAATTCTCTTCCGTGGAAAACCAATCAAGAAATTCCTCAAAATTCTTAGGATACTTCGGGTCCCTGCGTTCTGACATACCAGAGAATACTACATATTGTGGGCACTTGAGTCAATCAGCCAGGTAGG
>JBIIPZ010000046.1:0-19732 GCA_044342325.1 Terrimicrobiaceae bacterium | reverse complement strand
CCCCACTATCAGCACACGAGAGGAAGTCCTTCAATTCGGTTCATTGCGCTTCCTCGAAAGCGGTGCACGCCTCCCGAAGGTCAGGATGTCTGAATTTGCGGTAGCGTTGTAAATAAACTTGATCCTTGCGTGGGTTTTGGGTTCGTATAACTCGGCTATGATTTTATTTGGAAGACTGACAATTGTGGCGCTCTCGCTTTTGATTTTCGCGGGATGCGCGACCACGCCTGAAGCTAAGATTGAGCGCGTTAGAAAATAAGTTGCCAAAAAGCCTTTCAACGAATGGCCTGCCCTATATGAAAAATTTGAAAGAAAGGGCGATATTACTCCGTTAGTGCGCAAGCAATGGACGGAGGCTTGGGCCATTGAAAACAAAAAGCGGGAAGCTGCGCGAATTGCGCTCGAAAATGAAGCAAGAAAAGCCCGCGATAAACAAGAAAAGGAACAAAGGAGACTTGCCGCAGAACGAAAGAGAATGTGGGACTCCCTTACGCCTGCTCAAAAGATGGATTTCGAGTTAAGGCAGCAGCAATTGGCCCAGCAGCAAGCCATGATGGCACAACAGCAAGCTAATATAGCTTATCAAGCTGAAGCACAGAGACGAGCTAATGTGGCGGCTGCAATGTCAAACTTCCAACAAAGCTTGCAGAATCAAGAAATGATCAACGCTTATGATCGCAGAACGCGAGTGATGTCTCAGCCAGTTAATGTAAATGTCAACGGCAATGTCAACCACACTTTCAATCAGGGGTATCCGCAACCATATTTTTATCCTAGTTATTGATCAAAAATGAATAACATAAATAAAAATCAGAAAGCAAAAGCCATACAGGAATTCAAAAGTTAAAAAACTATATGATTCCATTTGAAAAATCACCTTTTCCGCCTTTCAACGGACCAAGCCGACAGTTGATTGTTGATGGGCTTCGCCTTGCCGCAGAAAAAGGAGACGCAAGAGCCCAATACTTTTTAGGACGCTATTATGATGAAGAATCTAATGATAAGGAGGCTTATAATTGGTATTTTAAGGCCGCATCTCAGGGATATGCAGAAGCTCAATACTGTTTAGGTGTTTCTTATGAATCTGGTTTAGTTGGTGTTGATGCTGATATAGAAAGAAAAAGTTGGCTAATTAAGTCCGCCAAACAAGGTTATGTCAATGCGCAATTGCATTTAGCTTTCTCGTATAATGAAGGCGTGGGCGTAACAAAAGACGATGTTGAAGCTTACGCTTACATTCTTTTAGGGGGAACTCATAGTGATAGCGATGAAGGTGTTCAATTCCTGCGAGCCAATTTAGAAAAAACACTTTCTGTTCATGACCTTTCTAGGGCGCAAGTGCGCGCAAAAGAACTTCAAGCAGCAATAAATGCTAAATCTGAAGTGTCATGGTTCAGTGCCAGTTTGAAAAAATGGTTTGGTAAGTAGTGCGTGGGCGGCTCCCGATTGAAATTCCCGCCCGCCGCCAAGGACGCCTGGCTTTGCTGGCGACCGTCTCCGCCGACACACTACCGCTAGAAAAGTCTGATTCGCTGATCCTCGCTGATTGTTTTTGAAAAGGTGATATGCCGTGTGTCCGCGAAGCTGCTCCACCCTCCCCGCATCTTCGTCCGGCTCCTCCGCAATGTCACGAGCGGCACCGATAACCGCTCCGCTGCGGCTCTGATAAAACTACTTTCGATCCAATTCCCTTTCCCTCGTTCTATTTGACGGAAGTTTCTTGAGAGTCTAAATTTTTACTATGTCCACTCAACAGCTTACGATCAAAGCTATGGCGCTGCCAATTTCCGAACGAGTGTCCCTCGCCCAAGCTCTCTGGCAGAGCATCGATGGGGGGCTGGAGGCGGCAAAGGATCGTGACGCTTTGGCAGAGGCTATTCGGCGTGACAATGAGATTTCTTCCGGTGTGGTGCAGGGACGCACCCACGAAGAGGTGATGCGGGCTGCGTGGCGCGCTGTCGGATGCGCCTGATTTATCACCCCGATGCCGAAGCGGAACTGATCGAGTCCGCTCGGTTTTACGAGGGGCGGGTTCCCTCGCTTGGTGGACAGTTTCTCGATGCTGTGGAGCTCTCCGTGGGGGCGATTTTGGATGCTCCGGAGCGTTGGAGCATCATCGAGGCTGGAGTGCGGCGATATCTGATGCCACGTTTCCCTTTTGCGGTGTATTACCGCGTGTGGCCGGATCACCTTCGCATTCTGGCTTTCAAGCATCACAGCCGCGATCCGGACTATTGGCACTACCGGCTTTCGGAGTAGGTCGCGGCGAAGGAGAGAATTTTTCTTGGGGCCTTTTCTCTTACAACAAAACCGTCGCGTTGAATCGTGAATCCGTTGGTCGTTGAGGTGCCTGCGGACGCCGACCGAATGGCTATCTCCTTCGACACACTGCCGCGCAAAATGGCTGAGCCTGTTATCCTCGCCGATTGTTTTTATCAGGTGATCTGCCGTAGGTTCGCGAAGTGGCTCCACCCGCGCCGGAATCTTCGCCCGGCTCCGCAGCAATGGTTGCGAATGGCGCCACGCAGGACTGCAGTTTCAGTAGCTATGTTTGCTTCCTGTGTTGGTGATGTCCTGCGCGCCGCCGCTCGACGCCCCACGAAAAATTCAGCGCCGCCGAGACAAAAAATTTCGATCCAGAGCGGATTTTTTCAATGCGATGGCTCTTGGAGCCGAAAAAAAGCGATGGGGGCTCTGCGGAAAAAATAGCAAGCAACTACCAAACTAAAAAATATTTTAACCCCTGAGAATCTTATGCAAGATGCTAAACAAGAAAGGGAGCCGACGACGAGACTCGAACTCGTGACCTATCGATTACGAATCGATTGCACTACCACTGTGCTACGTCGGCGATGAGGGTGAAAAGTTGCCACAGAGCGTTTGCGCTGCCAATGCGATTTTTGGCTATCGTTGGATTTCGCCTTCGACGCGGAGGTCGGGGCCGATGCGGCGGTAGGTGGGGTTTTTGAGCCGGAGGGCAGATTCGTTGGATGGCATGCCGTGGCCGCCCAGTGCGGGTGTGGGGCCTCCGAGGAGGACGGGGGCGATGTAGAAAACGATGCGGTCGATCAGGTGTCGGTCGAGGGCTTCGCCGAGGGTTTTTCCACCGCCTTCGATGAGGACATGTTGGACGCCGCGTTTTCCGAGGTCGTGGAGGACGGCGGCGAGGGGCTTGCCTTTGTAGATGAGCGTGCGGTCGCGGTGTTCGTCGGTGAGCAGGTGGCTATCGTTTGGGATTTGGCCCGAGCGGGACCAGACGGCGCGGAGGGGTTGTTCTTTGACGCGCAGGCCGCGGATGGTGAGGAGCGGGTTGTCGGTGCGGACGGTTTCGGCTCCGACGAGCACAGCGCCGCATTCGGCGCGGAGGCGCATGGCGTCACGGCGGGCGGCATCGGAGGTGATCCATCGCCGGTCGGGTGGTGAGGCGATGCGGCCATCAAGGCTCATGCCTGCCTTGGCGGTGACGAAGGGGAGTCCGGTGGCGATCCATTTGTTCCAGGCGCGATTGAGGAGCGCGCATTCGTTGCCGAGGACGCCGAGGAGTGTCTGGATGCCGGCCTCTTCGAGGATTTCTTTGGCGCGACCGGCGTGCTTGGGATTTGGGTCGGTGGCTCCGAAGACAACGCGGGCGAATCCGGCTTGAATGATGGCCTCGGTGCAGGGCGGCGTGCGACCGTGCGTGGAGCAGGGTTCCAGCGTGACATGGAGCGTTGCACCGCGAGCGAGGGCAGGATTTTTGAGGTTCCCGAGAGCTTCGATTTCAGCGTGCGGTTTGCCGGCACCGCGATGCCAGCCGAACGAGAGAATGTTTCCGTTTTTCGAAATGACGGCTCCTACTGCGGGATTGGGGCCTGTTTTTCCTAGGCCTTTGCGCGCCTCGGCGAGTGCCGCGCGCATGAGGGCGTCATCCCCGGCGGGTTGGCTTCGGACGCTCATGGACTGCTGGCTTGGGGCGAGGGGATTTCGTCGCAGCTTTTGCCACGAGCAGTGAGGACTCTTTTTCGGTGAGGCGGCGGCAGGCTCCAGGCGGCAGGCGATAGTCGGTGAGGCCTCCGATGCGGGTGCGGCGGAGGCGTTCCACCTCGTAGCCCATTGCATAAAGCATGAGGCGGATCTGGCGCTTCAAGCCTTGGCGGAGGGTGACTTGAATGACCTTGGGAGCAAGAATCCGCAGGCGTTCGAATTTGGCGCGGCCACCTTCGATGTGAAATCCCTTGAGGAGTTTTTCCTGATGGACGGGGTCGAATGTCTTGTCGAGCGTGACCTCGTATTCCTTCTCGATCGTGTGGCTTGGATGCGTGAGGCGCTGCGCGAGGGCGCCGTCATTGGTCATCAGCAGAAGCCCCTCGCTCTCCTTGTCGAGGCGCCCGACATGGAAAAGGGTCGAGTATTCCGGAGGCACCAGATCATAAACCGTGCGGCGGCCACGCTCGTCGGAGCGGGTCACAACAAAGCCGCGCGGTTTGTGGAGAAGGAGGGTGACCGGCGTCGCGGTATGAATCCGGCGACCATTGACTCGCACATCGTCATCCTCTTTGACTTGAGTGGCGAGATTTTCAATTCGCGTGCCATTGATCACCACAGCTCCCGAGGAGATGAGTTGATCGCACGAACGCCTAGAGCCGAGACCAGCAGCGGCCAAATAACGGTTCAGCCGCATTGCGTGTGAGGAATTAATCCTCTGGTTTGGTTTTGGGAAGGCCGATGACGCGTTGGCCGTCTTTGAACTGGCCGCGTTTGCGGAGGAGTTCAACGCGTTCGAAACGTTTCAGGACACTGCGACGGGCGGAGATGCTGCTCTTGCCTTTGAGACTTGGATGCTGGCTCATAAAATAAAAATGGGTGCGTAGATTGGGCGTTGGCGTTCGGGAATGCAATCGCATTCTTTATAAAAAATCAGAAAGGGGTTCCGAGACGCGATAGTTTGCTCATTCTTCTTTCTGAATCCACTCGGCTGAGCCGTCGTCTTTCACGACTTCGATCCACTCTCCTTTGAATGCGAGCTTCGCGGCGAGAGAGGCTTGCTTGGTCTGGATTTGCGGGAGGGAGGCCTTCTGCTTTTCGGCATCGGATTTCATGAGCGCCATGCGATCGGCGTTTTCGGCATCCACCGTCTTGCGAATGAAGTCGCCGTAGTCGCCGGGCGTTTCCACGCGGATGGCGAGCAGGGCGTCGCGGCCTTCCCCTACGAGGCGCGAGTTTTTAAATGTCTGGATATCTGCCATGCGGTTGCGCCTGGCCTCGACGGGGTCTGTGCTCGTGGCAACGGAGGAAGTGGATTTTTTCGATGCCTCCTTGGCGTGTTGGTAAACATCCAACCTCATCGCGATATCGACCTTGATCGGTTGTGGTGTTGAGAGGTTGACCGTTGGGCCGGCGCAGGCAGTCAAGAAAAGGGCGGTCGCTGTGGTGGCCAAGGCAAGAGGATTCTTCATCATGGTGTGGTTTGGCTCCAAGCGCCTGTGCTGGATTCGTCGGCGTGGAGCACGGTTTGGAATGTGCGGGAACCGAGTGGGCCTTGCAACTTCAAGTCGAAGACGCCCTGCCCGTCGGTGAACCAGAAATCGCCGGAGCCTTTTTCGTAGTCGAAGTCCCTTATGGCTTCGAGTGCGACGCGCAGGCTGTCGCGTTTGAGATTTGACCAAGCGGGTGGAATGCGTGCGAGCAGGTCGTCGATTTTCCCGATTTCCATGCGACCTGCGGCTTTGGTTTCCATGCGGCCTTTGAGGCGGCGAATGGATTTCGACTCCGCATTGACTTGGCCGGTGAAATCGAGCGGGCCGGTCATGCGAAAATTGTGTGGGGCCATGATATCGGTGAGTTTTTCAAGGTCCACGCGGGTGCCGCTCAGCCAACCAATCCAGGGTGACTTGTCATCGAAGAAAAAGCTAAAGCCCCCGGCGATGGTTCCTCCATATATCTTCCCCCCGAATGAGCCGTTGATTCCTTCGCGGTCGAATGTGGCTGTGATCCACGAGTCGCGGCCGCGAAACTGGCGCCAGCGGAGATTTCCAATTCGCACGGTGCCGACGACATTGCTCATTCCCTTTTCCGGCGGATATGAAAACTGGAGGCTGCCGGGTTCGGTGTTGATTTCGATCTGGTAGGCGGGGAATCCATATTCCTGAGCGGGGATTTCGAGGCTTCCGCGAAGAGTCAGCGAGGCGAGGTCGTCGAGGGAGACATTCTCTGCCGTGGTGCGGAAGTTGAGTGGGAGACCGTATTCCGTGCGGCCGCCACTGCCGATGACGACGCTGCCGAATTTCACATCGAACCTCTTGATGCGCCATCCCGGCGCGGGCGTGTCGGCGCCGACGGCCATCCGTTTCTTGGCGGCTTCCATGTAGGCAAAGAGGTCCTCGCCGATGTGGAGAACGGGATGCAGCACCGTGACATCCTCCAATTCCTTAGCAAGAATGCCTGCGAGGGTGAACTTGATAAACACGCTACGCAGGGACATGACGCGGGTGAAAGGGTCATTGGGGGAGGGGATCACAAGGTCGCTGATTTCGATTTCCTGTCTGGTGGCGGCAAGAGTGTTTGTGATCTCCGCTGGGGTCAGGTTGCGGAGAATTGTATTGATCGTGAAGGCGGCATCCGTTTCCGAGCGCCAGGGATTGTTGCCGATGCTTGCATTGAGGCCGCGAATATCCACGGCTCCAATTTTCCAGGTGAATGCCGGTCCGCTTGCCGCTTGGGCGGGCATGTGGGCGAGTTGCTCGAGGGCCTGTCCTGCAGCGAGCGAACCGCCTTTGATGTCGAGATTGCGGAGTTCGAAATTTTTGACCATTTCGGCGGGGGAGCCGGTGAGACGAACCAGATCAAGGATGAGAAAGGGTTCGAAGGAATGCGGAGCGGTCGCCTGCACATCCCAGAGCGTGAGCTCGAGAGGATTCGGAGACTCCTGGCTGAAATCTTTCCAATCGAAACAAAAATTGGCGCGCACGGTGGGCTTGGCATCTTTTTCGCCTTCATAGACGACCTCGCCGAAGTCGCAAACGATGCGCCGAATGCGCAGCGCGGAACCGCCGGACTTTTCGGGAACAGGTGGAAGAACGCCCGACCATCCCGGCGAAATGACGAGGGTCGGATTGTGGAGGTGGATTTCGCCGATGCGCCCAGCGGCGAGATCGTCCAGCGCAAAGACGATGCGGCCACTCTCCAAGCGGGCGAGTTCCTTTCCCGTCTGAGGGTCGTTGATGACAAAGTTCGTAAACGAAATCTCGCCGGGGCCTGTCATTTGAACCGCCTGCACATCGATTTTCGAGTCGGGCAGGTTTTTTTCAAAGGTCCAACGCGCCAGAGGGGCGAGATTCCGCGAGAGGATAAAGATGCCGGCGCCCGCAGCCAAAACCAAAAGGACGAGAATCGCCCCCAGCAGGCGGAGGATGCGACTCTGAATCGGCTTTTTCAAAATGCCATCCGCCGGAGTGTGGCGGCCTATTTTCTGCGGTTGCGCGCGACTTCGTCGAACAGCTCGACGATGCCGTCATCCACGCGCAGGTCCACGAGTTTCCATTTGTTCTCCGAGCGGTAGAAATAGAAGCGCCAGCGCAGTGGCAGGTCCTCGTTCAAGGAAATGCAGGTTTGGCGGAAGAGCGCGTTGCCGATCTCGAGTGTGTCGACGATCTCGTAGCCTTTCACTGGGCCGAAATTATCCAAGGCGTCGCGGGTGCGCTTTTTCAACTGCTCGAGATTCTCGGCTTTGGAGGCGACGAGCGTGTTTTTTGCAAGTCCCTCGTAGGCGGCATCAAGTTTGTCGGCCTTCAAATCTTCGAAGAAGCGCTGGAGCAGATCGACAGGCTCCATGTTGGTCGCGGGAGTCGATGCAGGGGCAGGGGGTGTGTTTGAGAAAAGAATCCGCTTCTTAGCCTCGCCCGATTGCTGGGCAAAAGCGGTGGAGGCCAAAAATAAACAAGCGAGTATCGAAAAAATGCGCATGGCCAAGAGTCGCGGCTCCGCTGCGGTGATGCAAGCCCGCTGAGGGATTCACCCAAACAGGAAATTCTTTTTTTGCGTGCTGCGGTGGAGGTTTTCCATGCGGCTTGAATCCCTCGCATTGGCGATGGCCTCCTCCTTGGAAATCTCACGGCTGAGGTAGAGTTGCTCCAGGTCGTCATCAATCGAGTGCATGCCATCCTTGCGGCCGATCTCAATGAGGCCGGTCAGTTGCTCCCAGCGGCGTTCCCGTATGCAGCTGCGAACGCCTGTGTTTCCTGTCAGGATTTCCGTCGCCAGCACGCGGCCGGTCCCATCCTCTTTCGGTAAGAGGCGCTGGGAAATGACCGCTGAAAGGGAATTGGCAAGCTGCGCGATGACCTGCGGTTGCTGCTCGGCGGGGAAGGTATCTACGATGCGATCGACCGCTTTTGGGGCGTCGATCGTGTGGAGTGTTCCAATCACTAAGTGGCCGGTTTCTGCTGCTGTGATGGCGGAGCTGATGGTCTCGTGATCCCGCATCTCGCCTACGAGTATGACATCCGGATCCTGCCGGAGTGCGTGTTTGAGAGCCTCGGCGAAGGATTTGGTGTCGCTGCCAACTTCCCGCTGCTTCACGAGAGATGTGGCATTTTGGAAAACATACTCGATGGGGTCCTCCACGGTGATAATGACTCCGCTGCGCTGTTGGCTGATGTGTTGAATCATCGAGGCCATGGTCGTGCTCTTGCCCGAGCCAGTGATGCCGGTGACGAGGATCAGGCCGCGTTGGAGGGCGCAGAGTTCCAGAATCGAATGCCGGTGGCCGAGTGTGCTCAACTCTGGAATCCTGTGCGGAATATGGCGGAATGCGGCTTCCAGGGCGCCACGGCTGTAATGGGCGTTGCCGCGGAAGCGCCCGAGCTGCTCGACTTGAATGGCAAAGTCGAGTTCCCATTTTTCCTCAAGGCGGGCCTTTTGTGTTTCGTTGAGAATTCCCGCCACCAAGTCGCGGCAGGAATCGAGGGTGAGCGGTTCCTCGCCCATGGGTTGAAGTGCCCCGTGCAATCGCATCATGGGTGCCGCTCCGGCGCTTAAGTGGACATCCGATGCGCCCGAGGCGACGGCCTTTGCGAGAAGATCGACAAGCTCGTAGGGAGTGGGGTTTTGAATCATCGGCGTGTGGCTTGGGCTGCGGAGCTGATGCCTCGCAGGCTTCTGGCGAAGTCTTGGGGATTGTCGGAAAATTCCAGCGCGGTTTCCTCGGAGAGGATGCCGGATTTGAGAAGCTCGGCGAGTGAGGTCGAGAAAGCCTTCGCCTGCCGGGGATCGGATTTTGCAAAAAGTTCGGGGATTTCGCGGCTTCTTCCCTCGGCGATGAGATTTCGCGCCGAGCCCGAGTTGGTGAAATACTCGCAAACTAAGGCACGACCGCCTTGGGTCGAGGGCGGGAGCCGCTGGCAGAGGACGCCCAAAAGCTGGGATGACAAAATTTTTCGAATTCCGCCGCGCTCTTCCATGGCAAAGAGGCTCTCCATGCGCTCGATGGACTCCTTCACATTCGACGCGTGCAGCGTGGTCAGAACGAGGTGACCGGTCTCGGAAGCCTGCAACGCGGTGGACGCTGAGTCCCTGTCTCGGACTTCGCCCAGGAAAATGATGTCCGGATTTTGACGCAATGAGCGGCGGAGTCCTTCGGCAAATGTCGGCGTGTCGATACCCACCTCGCGCTGGGTGAAATGAGAGAGCTGACTCTCGAAAAGATACTCGACCGGATCCTCAATCGTTACGATGTGGCGTGATGCCGTGCGATTGAGCGAATCCAAGAGTGCCGCCATGGTGGTTGATTTTCCAGAGCTCGTGGGGCCGGCGATGACGATGATCCCGGATTTTGATTTCGCCCACTGGCTGAGGAGTTCCGCCGGAGCCCCCAAATTTTCCATTGTGGGGATGTCTCGGCGTATCCTGCGCAAAACCGCCCCGCGCTGTCCAAGTTGACGGTGCAGGTTTACTCGGAAACGCTCGCCGGACTCTGTCGAGAGGCTGGCATCGTGATCCAGATCGGCCGGTTGCGCCCGACACGCTTTCCATAGCGCATCCATGTCCTCATCGGTGGGGTTGGCGCACTCAACGGGAAAAAGCTCGCCATTGATGCGAAAAAGCGGCGGTGTCTCGCTGCGGAGGATCACATCCGAGGCCTTATTGTCTGCCGAGGATCGCAGGATCTCGTTCATGAGGGGTGTCAACATACTGAACCTCTACGCGCCGCTTCTCGGGATGTCGAGAGCTTTGTGGGCTGAGAAAACTCGGCAAATTTTGCCTCTTTTTCTTCTGAGATGTGCTTTCAGGCTGCCTTATGCAGGGTGGCACAGCGGATGCTATGTAAATGACACTATGGTAGAAGGAATTTACACCAATGCCGCCTCGCTTTCAGCCCTCGAGCGTTGGCAACAAACTATTTCACAGAATCTTGCGTCTGCAAATGTGGCTGGCTTCAAAAAGGCTAACTTCGCCATCGAAAGTGACCAGAATAAGTCCACGGAATACTCTCCAGATGGGCTCTCTGCGGCGCAGCACTCCGGAGGCATTCCATCCCGCACGACGAGTGTGAATTTTGCTCCCGGAGACATGAAAGCCACTGGGAAAAACACGGATTTTGCAGTCGATGGCCCCGGTTTTTTCCAAGTTCAAAATTCCGATGGGAACAACCTCTATACACGAGACGGCGAGTTCCATATCAATCAAGATAATACGCTTGTGACGAAGGAAGGTCTTCCGGTTCTTGGCGATGGAGGCCCTATCACCGTCAATCCTGAACAAGGCGAACTCGTCGTTGCCAAGGACGGTTCGATTTCTCAAGGTGGTAATCTGCTCGGTCGCTTGAATCTTTTTGATTTTGCAGACCCGGATCAACTGACCCGTGTTGAGGGTGGATTTTTCGAACCACCTGAGGGAGCCAATCCACAAGCTCTTGATCAAGTCTCCATCACACAGGGTGCTATCGAATCCAGTAATGTCGCTCCCATGGCAGAACTCGTGAATCTCATTGCCGTATCACGCGCCTACGAGGCCGCGCAGCGTTCCGTGACCTCGCACGACGATCTCATTTCAAAAGCCATCAACTCACTCGGCGCAACAGCCTAACCCTAAAATAATATGTTAAGAGCACTTCAAGCCGCTTCCACAGGAATGGAAGCCCAACAGATGAACCTCAACACAATCGCGAACAACCTCGCGAATGTGAACACAACCGGTTTCAAGAAAAACAAAATCGAGTTCCAGGACATGCTCTACCAGAAGAAGCGCGAGGTCGGCGCAGAGCAGGGCGCGGGAAACCTCACGCCGACATCGGTGGAGGTCGGAAATGGCACCCGGGTGGTCTCGACGGCAAAAATCTACACCCAAGGCCAAGTCACTCAAACCGGCGAAAAAATGGATGTCGCCATTCAAGGTGATGGGTTTTTCGAGGTGCAGCGTCCTGACGGCACTACGGCTTACACTCGCGATGGTGGATTCAAGCTCGGTTCCGATGGTCGTGTGGTGACCAACGACGGTCTGCCCGTTCTGGGTGGTTTCCAACCGATCCCGGTGGATGCCCAGAATGTGACTATTTCTTCAACCGGTCAGGTCACTGTCGAGACTCCTGGTGGACAACAGAATTTCCAACTCCAATTGGTTCGCTTCAATAACCCCGCTGGACTTCGCAGCGCGGGCGGTAATCTTTTCGACGAGACACCAGCCAGTGGCGCTCCAAACCTCGGTAATCCCGCACAAGCCGGATTCGGCTCACTCCTCCAAAGCCACCTCGAAACTTCAAACGTCAATGTCGCTGAGGAAATGGTAAATATGATCCTCGCCCAGCGCGCGTATGAGGTGAACGCCAAGGCCATCCAATCTTCGGATCAGATGATGGAGCAGGCGAATAACATCAAGCGTTAATGAATCGTATCTCCGCATTTTTACTTCCCATCGCGGCGGTAGCCTCCTTGCAGGCTGCCGATCTGGGAGGTATTACTGCGCCGCTGGCCAATGCGCCTGTGAATCCGGTAGCCGCCACTTTTCAAAAATCCGAGCCCGCAGCGCCTGCTGTGGTGACTTCGCTAGGCATGGTCACTATTGGCGAACGCGAGATTGTCGACGCCTTGCAGCGTGAACTCACCGCCCGCTACTCTTTGGAGGGCGACCTTAAGCTATCACTTTCCCAAGACTGGAAGCCTCTCGAACTCCGCGACGGCCGGGATTGGAAGCTCGTCATCGATCAAGCGCCACTGGGAGGCCTTTCTTCGAGATCCCAAGTGCGGTTCCACATCGAATCCGGCGGCAATCAAGTCGGATCCTGGCAGGAAATCCTTCGAGCCTCGCTCTGGCGTCCGGTTTGGGTAGCCACCCGCCGCCTTGATCGCGGAGCAACGCCCGATGCCTCTTCCTGCGGATTGAAAAATATCGATACCCTTGCCGAAAACCTCTCCTATGTGCCAGCGGATACCGATCTTTCCATTTACGAGATGGCGCAAGGCGTGGGACAAGATCGCCCACTCACCTCGCGCGATCTCTCCCTGCGTCCGCTGGTTCGCAAAAATCAACTCGTCGATGTGATCGTCTCCGAGGGATCGCTCAACATCACTATGAAGGGCTTGGCACTTGGCACGGCTGGTGCTGGGGAGATGGTAGGTATCCGAAATCCCGATAGCCGGAAAGATTTTCAGGCCAAGGTCGTCGGAATCAACACTGTTCAAGTCAAATTTTGAGTTCAAATATGAAATTTTCGTCTGCATCTCTCTTTTCAGTATGCGCCTTTTCCGCATTCACCCTCATGGGAAACTCCGCCCAAGCCGGATCCCTTTGGCTGAAGGAAGGCTCCACCGAGCAGAGTATGTTTGCCGATAAGATCGCCCGCAATATCGGCGATATCCTCACGATTGTGGTCTCGGAGGACACCTCGACCCAGCAGACCGCTCGAATCAAGACCTATGAGAATACTCAAGGCGGCACGGGTATTTTTCCTGCACTGAATGCAACATTGAACGGTTTCGTTCAAGCCCTGCCAAGCTGGCTGAGCAAATCATCTGGTGGATCTGTTGATGAGAATGATGTGACTATCCCAACCCTCGATATCGCCGCCAAGAGCGAGTGGAACGGTGGCGGTGACACCCAAAACACTCTCACTTTAACGAACCGCACCGCTGTCACGGTGGTGGATGTTTTGCCAAACGGAAACCTCGTCGTGGAAGGCGCCAAGATCATCCGCGCCGGGCAGGAATCTCAATACGCCTACATGCGCGGCATTGTCCGCCCGATCGACATCGCCTCCGATAATACCATTCCCTCCACCAAGATCGCTGACGCCCAAGTCGAGTTTATTCCCGAAGGCGAGCTCACTGAAGCCCAGAAAAAGGGTTGGCTCGTGCGTATATGGGATAAAATCAAGCCGATGCCTTAATTTTTTAAAATCGTGAAAAAGCTCGCTCTCATTCCACTTCTTACAGCGATTCTCGCCGGACCGCTTCCTGCCCAGGTCGGTGATTCCTCGCCCATCACTCTGAACTACTCCGGTGGTTCGCGCATCAAGGATCTCATTGATGTCGAAGGCGCCCGGGATAACCAATTGAATGGCTATGGTCTCGTGGTCGGTCTTGCTGGAACAGGTGACAGTAAAATTGACTCCACACTCCAGAGCATTGCCAATGCTTTGAAAACCTATGGCATCAATGTGCCCGCTGATGACATCAAGTCCGGCAATGTTGCCGCCGTTATGGTGACTGCCGATATCGGGCCATTCGCCAAACCAGGCTCCCGTTTGGATGTTATAGTTTCATCCATAGGTGATTCCAAGACACTCCAAGGAGGCGTGCTCCTTCAAGTGCCACTCCAAGGTGCCGACAAGACCGTTTATGCCGTAGCTCAAGGTCCTATAGCCGTCGGTGGCTTTCTTGGCGGTCAAGGTGGCCCCGGTGGAGCCACCGTTCAGAAAAATTTCCCGACCGTGGGCACGATTCCGAATGGTGCCATTGTTGAACGCGAGGTTCCGACCCAGATCGTTCAAAATGGTTCCATGAATCTCAATCTCCGTGAGGCGGATTACATCTCTGCCGCCCGCATGGCCGAGGCAATCAATCGTGTTTTTCCGAATACGGCAGTGGCCCGCGATGGACGCACCGTCAATGTTATTGTTCCGCCGGAATATAGCGCCTACGAGGTGAATTTCCTCGCCAGCCTGGGAGGCATCGAGTTGGAGCCTGACTCCGTCGCCCGTGTCGTCATCAATGAGCGCACCGGCGTGATTGTGGCCACATCCAATGTCCGCGTGTCCAAGGTGGCTGTCAGCCACGGCTCGCTCACCATTTCCATAGCTTCCACACTTACGGCCAGCCAGCCGAACGCCCCGCTCATCGGCAATGGCGCTGGACAGACCGTTGTTCTGCCAAGCACCACAACTGGCGTGGATGAACAGAAAGGCTCTTTCAAAGTCGTCGAGGAGGCTCCCACCATCGAGAAGGTCGCAGCCGCTCTCAATGCTCTTGGCGTCTCCACTCGCGATATGATGTCCATCTTTCAAACTATGAAACGCGCCGGTGCGCTTCAGGCCGAACTCGTCTTAAACTAATTATGGAAATCTCAGCCCTCACTCCCAAAACCTTGTCGGGTCTCACTCCCATGCCCTCCCATGCTCAAACTGCGGCAATCGGCAAAATTTCCTCACCTGAGGATGCAAAAATTGCCGACTCCTGCAAACAATTCGAATCGATCCTCTGGCGCAGCATGCTGGAAAAGGCCCTGCAGCCCATGATGAATCAAGAAACCCCAGGAGCCGATAAGACGGGAACCTACAATTATTTCCTATCCAACACCATTTCCGAATCCGTAAGCGGAGGTCCCAATGGCATCTCCTCGCTCCTCCAAGCCCAGCTTTTAAAGAAACCTCAATCCATTTAACAATATGAACATCCAAGAGAAATTCAAAGAGATCGTATCCGCATTGCAAAACGAACTCCAAGAGTATGGAGGTCTGCTCCACCTCTTCGATCGTCAGCAAAATTGCATCATCCACCAAGATCCGACGGGATTTTTGGACATCAATATCGATGTCGACGAGCAGATCGCCAAACTCACGCATATTCGCGAGCAACGGGAGGAATTAGTTCGTCAGACGGCTGTTGCGATTGGAAAACCCGCTGATATTACCCTTTCCACTCTTACGCACACCTTCCAACCCGAGCATCAACCGCTCCTTCGAGCCCTCATCGATGAGATCAACGACCTCATCACCCGCACCCAGCGCCGCACTCGCCAAAACCGGATGCTTCTCGCCCAGTGTGTGGAGTCGGCACGACAATTGCTAGGAGTAAGAAACCCCGGAGCCATGCCAGGCACCTACGGGGCTCACGGACAGATCAGAACATCATACATACAGGAAAAATTCACAGCGGCTGTCGCCTGAAGGATTCAGGCCAAGCCGCCTCGAAAACTCAACAAGGAAGTTAAAATATGTCAGGCCTCATCGGATCACTCCAAAACAGCAGTGGCGCCCTCCGCGTCCACTCTAAAGGTCTTGAAGTCGCAGGCAAAAACCTCGCGAACATCAATAACCGCGGCTACTCAAAAGAACGCGTCGAAATCGGTGACAGAGGTTCCATCGACACCGGCATCGCCACAGAGAGCATGGGCGTCGAAGCCATGGGTCTTCGCCAAAACCGCGACTCACTCCTCGACAAGAGCGTCATGCGTGAAATCACTTCCACCAGCTCCCTCGAAGCTGCCAAAAAAGTCCTCGAAAGCGCCGAAACCGCCCTGGGTCAATTCCTCGACCGCACCAAAGACTCGACCTCCATTCAAAATGCCACCGGCGCCAACGGCGGTGGCATCAGCGACGCAATCACCGATTTCTTCAATGCCTGGGAAAGTTTTTCCGTCAAACCCAATGATGTGGGTGAGAAACAACTCCTCATCGCCAAAGCTCAGATTCTGGCCGATAAAATCAATGCCACCGACAAGCGCCTGGCCCAAGTCCAGACAGATGCCGATGCCCAGATTCAAACCGATGTCGGCATCGTAAACGGACTCTTGGCTGAAATCGCTAAGACAAACGAATACATCGCCAAGGCCGAGCTTGTTAAACCCTTCTCCGCTGTCGATCTTCGCGATCAGCGCCAAGCCAAACTCGAAGAATTGGCTCAATACATTGATGTTCAGTTTGGTCCCGTGGAGGACTCCACAGGCCAACCCGACCCGAACGGTTTAGGCCAAATCGTCGTTCGCTCCGGAACAACCATTTTGGTCGACCGCAAAAATGTCCTTGGAGCTTACGAATACAACGAGACCTCTAAGCAGTTTACTTTTAATTTTCCAACATTTACGGCAACTGCTGAACTTAATAACAATACTGGGATCTCGAAAGTTCAGCTCCCTGACAATTTAAGAGAAGGTTACCCCGCGTCACCGTTGCCGACTGTCACTATTTCGGGCGGAGGAGGAACTGGAGCCAGAGTTACACCAGTTATTCTAAACAACAAAATCACGTCTTTTACTGTTACAAACCCAGGAGCAGGTTACACAACTCCTCCTACCATCACCATATCTGGTCCTGTAGATGTTCAGTATACCGCCTCTTCTCCGATCGCGTCAGGAAAATTAAGAGCCCAACAAGAGGCTGCAACGAATGAAGTCCAAAAAACTCGCGACCAGATCAAAGACCTCGCAATTCAGCTAAAGCAAGAAGTCAACAATACCTACAATGCCAATAGCGGAACAGGAAACTTGTTCGAATTTTCAGTAACCCCCACCGGTCTATTAAACATGCAGTTCACTGCGACTTCGCCAACAGCAGGAAGTGATGGCGGAAATAAACGTGCTCTCAAAGTTGCGGAGTTGGGAACTGAAATTTACGAGCCTGTTACAAAATCTGAGTTTACTTTCCAAGCGCATGGTCTGAATAATGGTGATAGTGTTTCTATTACGACATCTGGATCAACTACTAACTATATTGTTGAAAAGTTGAGTGACAATTCATTCATGTTAAAGTCTAGTGCTGTGCTACCAGTTTATGCTAATTTGACAGGTGAAGTATCCGTAACAAAAAATGATCAGACGACGATTGCCGTGCAAGGCCGCAAATTGGATTTTTCAGGCTCATTCGCATCCAACTTCAACAAGACCGTCACCACCCTTGGTCAGAAACTGAACACAACCAATATCCGCTTGGAGGACCAAAAACTCAGCCAGGAAATGGCCCTCAACAACCGCGACCAATATAGCGGCGTTTCGCAAGACGAGGAAATGACGGACATGATGAAATTCCAGCGGAGCTTTCAAGCTTCGGCTCGCCACATCAATGTCATCGACACTTTACTCGAACAAGTTGTCAATCGCCTCGGAGTAGGCTAAGAAAGTAAAAAGCCATGAGAGTCACTTTTAATACCTTCCCAGATACCTTGCTCGGCCGTCTTCAATCGCTCGGCAGTGAGCAAAACAAAGCCCTTACCCAGCTTAGCACTGGCCAGCGCATCGCTGCTCCCAGCGATGATGCGCCCGCCATGCAGCGTATTCTCAACCTCCGAACGGAGAAAAAACAGAATCAGCAATTCTATCGCAACGCGACGGATGGTTTGGAAAAAAGCAAGGTCACATTCTCTTCGCTTGAGCAAATCAAAGACCTTCTTGTCCGGTCATCCGAACTTGCTGCAAATATTAGTGGTGCCACTTCGGAGCAGGAATTCAAGGCCAAGGCATCAGAAATTGAGCAACTCGTGCAACAAGGACTCAATGTAGCCAACACCAAACTCAGAGGAAATTTTCTTTTTTCAGGAGATAAGAATACTGGATTTAATGGCGGTGCAACTACTCCATTCACTCGTAATCCGAATACTGGAGACATTTCGTATAATGGTGGAACTGTAGCGTCGCCTATTCATATTGGAGAAGGTGTCTCTGCTGAAATAGTTGTTGGCGCTTTGCCTGATGAGAACCAAGGAATCGCCGATCTTTTGAATAGAATGAATGGAATCCGGAATGCCATGTCTGCGCCTGCCTCGGCGACCAAAACACAATCCATTCTTGATCTCCGTGCTGAAGTGCCTGTTAAACTTCCTGCCATTACAGAGCCGGGCACCACAATCAATCTCCCCGCCGACCTCAAAGTTGGTGATGCGGTTACTTTTGATTTCACCGCAGGAAAGGGCACGCCTCTTCAGTCGGGACAAAGATATTATGTCGTGGACCTCGGGTCAGGAAACAAAGGGGTTTCGAAGACTCCTAATGGGACACCAGAAACTTTAACGCAACAGATCGACATGGCATCTACCGTCTCGAAAGTTCGTTTGGACACTGTTGAAGACACCATCCTCTCTGCTCTCTCCCGCGCTGGCACCATCCAATACCGCCTCGAGACAGCGATGAAGGATTTGGAGGTTCGCTATGAAGGCACAGAGAAACTTATTTCGACGGATGCCGACATCGATTTTGCCGAGGCCACCGTGCGCTTGAACCGCGCTCAAATGGCCTATCAAGCGGCGATCCAGAGCGGCGCGAGAATCCAAAACAATTCTCTGCTCGACTACCTGCGCTGATTTCGTTAGCCAATCTCCATCATGCTCGTTGAAGCCTCGATCTCGGGTCAGCAGGAATTTGTTCCTGATGAGACGAACAACCAATTCTTCATGCCAGAGGGTCTCATCGGCCTTCCGGATTTCAATAAGTTCGAACTCATCGTCGACCCAGAGAGCCTTCCATTCGTGGTCCTCAGAGCAGTAGAAGGCGATGAGATTCAGATTCCAGCTGTCGAGCCCGTAGGACTTGTCGAGAACTACCGCCTCGACATCGGCGACGCTGACGCCGAAATGCTCGGTCTTGTCGGAGCAGACGCAAATCCCCTCATTCTTAACGTAGCCACCATTAAGTCCTACGAACCGCAGAAGGTAACACTTAACCTCGCGGCTCCCATCCTTATCAACCGTCGCACGAGGGTCGGAAAACAAGTCGTTCTGCTCAACTATCAGAGCTACTCGACCACCCACGTCCTCATCGACGAAACCGCGTAAGCATCCAGAGAAAGACCAGACAGATGCTTACACTTTCCCGAAAAATCAACGAAACGATCCAGATCGGTGACAATATCGTTCTGATCGTAAAGCGTATCGATGGCGACAATGTGCGCATCGGTATCGAGGCTCCTAAAACCATCCCGATCTACCGAGGCGAAATTTACGAGGAAATCAAAGCTCAAAACCTCGAAGCCATCCGCAATCCCCAGACCTCGCTCACCAAGCAAAATCTCGGCAAACTTCGCCTAGCCGCCCAAGCTGCCCGCGACGCAGCAGCCCGCCGAGCCACTGAACCCCCAAAAACTGAGTAGGGGAGCAAAAAACTTAAGACAGGATGGCGGGATTGATAGGAAATATTCTGCCTGCTTCAGTAGCGTTTCTAATTTTCTCTCTCCGTGTTCTCCGTGGTAAAATAAAACCCTTTCGGCATGAGAGAGATTCGCGATCACTCCAAAAACTTCGTGCTTCCACGCGGTGCAAACCGTCCGATGTTCGCCTGTGGACTCCGCATATCGCGGGTTAATTCATCCATAGGTAAAAAGCCGGCATTTCCCGAAGCGAAGGAAACCATCGCCTTGCCACCGTGCCGAAAGTGCGCAGTGACCTCGCGCTCATCGATGCCGTAGAATTCCTCAAGCATCGGATTGCGTGCTGAGGCCGGACTCTGGAAGGTATTCACCTGCGCTGCCGTAAAAAAAACCACCACCTGCGACGGATCGGATAGCGTCGTTTGCCTCTTCAGCGCTCCGCTTCCCATGAAGCCACCGCCGAGAAGTGTG
>JBIIPZ010000070.1:0-5770 GCA_044342325.1 Terrimicrobiaceae bacterium | reverse complement strand
GCTTGTTATGGTGAATCCGCATCGTTTCGGCATCGATGTGCGGTTGCAAGGCCTCGTAGGCATAAGGAAGTGGAGGGAGTGTGTAGGGACCAGTAGGCTCGGTTTGAGCTATCAAGGTCGTGCTGGCACAAACGGCGAGGCCTGAAAGAACAAGATTGCGCCACAGGGATGAGAGCGGTTTGGTTTTCATATCGGGCGAAAACTAAACCATGAAAAATCCGACGCAATCCGCAAAACGCACTACGGCATTTCAAGAACGGGTGTATGCAGCGCTCGCAGGTATTCCCGCTGGATTTGTGACGACATATGGTTCCCTTGCCACGCAACTGGGATGCGGTTCCTCGCAAGCGATCGGTCAGGCTTTGAGAAACAATCCCTTTGCCCCTGAGGTGCCCTGCCACAGAGTTGTGAAATCCGATGGCTCGCTCGGGGGATTTTTTGGCGACAGCAAAGACCGCGCCCAGATAAGGAAACGCCGCCTCCTCGAGGATGAGGGTATTATTTTTGATCCCTCCGGCAGGATTCCCGAGCGGTTTATTCTGCGAACAATGTAGGCAGTGAATCCGCCTCCTGTTCCTGAGAACTTCCTACCGATCCTCGCTGGCGGCGGGAAATCAGAGCGCGAAGTTTCTCCAAGGGAACGCTGAGATAGCGGGCATCCGAATCTGGCATGCCGTCCACAAGATCAAGGAGGATGTCTCCATCGCGCGAAGCATCGCGCACAATATGGCTCTTGGTGAGGGGCATCGTATTACAGCGGGTGCGCGGAAGGATGTAATCCAAATCCTCGATCAAAAGCGAAACCTGTTGCTGGGTCAGCAGCACGAGCACCTCCCGAGGTTGTTGGAAAAGCTGGGCATCTACAGGCAGTCTAGGCGTCTCGGACTTTGAGATCAAGAATGTGAAATATCTTGCCGCCATCGGGCTCTGGAACCGAAATTGAAGACCGATGACAACCGATACCTTTTTGCAAACAGCCCTCGACGCGGCCCAAGCCGCAGGCGGATTCCTCCGCGCCAATTTCGGACGCCCGCTCACCGTCGATGAAAACCTCGCTCACGACATCAAGCTGGAACTCGACAAGCGCACACAGGCCCTCATCGAGTCGATCATTCTCGACCGCCATCCAGGCCACGCAATCTATGGAGAGGAAGGTCTCACAGGCGACCAATCGAGCGAATACCAATGGATCATCGACCCCATCGACGGCACTGTGAATTTCTTCTACTCGATCCCGCACTTTGCCGTAAGCATCGCCCTCCGGCGCGCAGGAAAAATCATCGTCGGAGTCATCTACGACCCGATGCGTGACGAAATGTGGTCTGTGAAAGAAGGCCATCCCGCCTTGCTGAACGGCCAACCGATCTCCGTCAGTCCCCGCACGGATATCGCCGAGTGCACGGTCTCCGTGGGCGTTTCCAAATCCATCAATACCATCAACCGGGGCATCCCCCTCTTTGAAAAAATGCTCCGCAGCGTGAAGAAGTGTCGGATGATGGGCAGCGCCTCGCTCGACATCGCCTATGTCGCCTGTGGTCGCTTGGACGCCTATGTCGAGGGCATGATCAGCCTCTGGGATGTGGCAGCAGGACTTCTCCTTGTGGAACAGGCGGGCGGCACAGTGGAGTTGAAGCCCCATGAATCCCAGCCCGAAAAATACTCCATCGTCGCCACCAGCGGCAAAGTAACGCTCCCGCTCGAATGATTGCGACCGGCATCGGCTATGATGTTCACCGCTTGGTCGCCGACAGGCCATTGGTCCTCGGTGGGGTTGAAATCCCCCACCCGCTTGGGCTCGATGGCCATTCGGATGCTGATGTGCTGTGCCATGCGATTGCTGATGCCGTTCTCGGCGCGGCTGGGGAGCCTGACATCGGCCATCTTTTTCCCAACACAGACCCAACAATTCGCGGCATAAGCAGCTTGGAAATCCTTCGCCGCGTGCGCTCTGTTTTGGACGAAAAATCCATACAACTGCACAACATCGACGCCACTCTCATTGCCGAGGAACCCCGCATTGCTCCCTACCTCGCAGAAATGAAAAACCGCGTCGGTGCCGCGTTGGGGCTTAGTCCGGCACGAGTTGGCATCAAGGCCACTACGAATGAATCGATGGGATTCCTCGGCCGGGGTGAAGGCATGGCCGCGATGGCCACGGCCTGCGTGAATCTGCCGGAATAGCCTTTAAACGCAGGGTAACTCGAGGAGCAATTCGTCCAAGTTCACCCCCGGACCCATGGCCAGTCTGGGTAGAAATAACGAAGAGGGTGTTTGAGCGAGTTCAAAAGTTCCGCCCCCATACAGGAAAGCCACATCGTATCCGGCGCGCCTTATGAAAGAGTCCATTGCGGCCTTGTCCGCTCCGAAATCACCATAAGGAAAAGCAAACATGCGCGAATCTTTGCCGAGGTTTTTGCGAATGGCCTCCTTGGAGAATTCAAGTTCCTGCTGGATTTCCAGTGAGTTCAAAGAAGAAAAAGCACGATGCGAGTAGCCGTGCGACTCCACGGAAATACCGGCCTACTCGAGAGCATCCAGTGTATTCCAATCCGCAATGCGCTCGAGAGGCTCCACTCCATGGTCGAATAAGTTTGTTTCCCCGATGAACTGCGTTGGAGCAAAGACAACGGCGGGAGCGGAAAAGCGATTGAGAATCGGCAGGGCGTTCTCCAAAAGTGACTCGTAGGCATCGTCAAAGGTTACAAGAACACTCTTCGCGGGAAGAGCGCCGTTTCCACTTACCGCGTCCAAACGAGCCGCTGCCGATAGAAATTGCCACCCCTTTTTATGAAACCACTCAAGCTGTGCGGAGAACTCCTCCGTGCTGGTGTAATTCCAAGTAAGCCAACCATCCAACGAGGGATTTCCAATTTTGTGATATGAGAGGGTCGCAACTACTGAAGACACGGGAGCGTTATCTAAACAGGTTTTACCCGACTTGGAAATACCTCTCGCAGGAACACCGATTTTTTAGGTTCCGAAATCCCGCGATTGAAAGCCTGACGAGTGGGAGTCATAGTCACCATCTACTTTGATGCAAAATTTTTTGCTGATCGCTTCGACTCTCATCCTGCTCTGTAGCTTTGGCTATACGCTCTTTCGTTTAGGCTCCGGGCGCCTTCGTCCGGGGCGCACCAATCTTGCGGCCCTCGTTGCGGCATTTGTTTTGCTGTCCGTAGACCTCTGGCTGCGTGGTCAGGTGCTGCGTTCCTGTCCCATCAACTCGCTTTTTGATGTGGTCATCTTCATGGCCTGGTCCACGACTCTCATCTACCTGCTTGTTGGATCCGCCTATCGGCTGTCGCTCTTGGGAGCATTTACGACGCCTTTAGTTTTGCTTCTACTCCTCACCGCTGAGTTTGCCCCGCTGGACCGCTCTCCGAGCCTTCGTGCGTTGAGGGATCCTTGGATAGAATTTCACGCATCGCTTTCCCTGATAGCCTACGGAGCCTTCGCCTTAGCCGGTCTCGCGGGCATGATGTATCTCATTCAGGATCGGCAACTCAAAAAACGCAAAGGCGGCACGCTGCTCTACAATCTGCCTCCCATCACGGATCTGGGCATTGCGAACATCCGGCTCATCTGGCTTGGACTTGGACTCCTCACCATCGCCTTTGCGGCGGGATTTGTGAGTGGCATGCAGGTGAACACCATCAAATTCTGGACCTCCGCGACGATCTGGCTCGCCTACGCACTCATGATCGTCCTGCGTCAGGTCCACACGCTGGCACCGCGACGCACGGCCACACTTTCCGTGGCGGCGTTGGGATTCATTCTCCTCACCCTTCCGGCGATCCAATACCTCTCCGCACCGAAATGACGATTCTCTGCGCCGGCATCAACCATCGAGACGCGGCTCTGGAGATCCGCGAGAAGTTTGCCATCGGTAACCACGAACTGCAGGAAACGCTCAATAATCTGCGAGCCATTGAAGGGCTCTCAGGCGCAGTAGTCGTCTCGACCTGCAACCGCGTCGAACTCTACGCCTCAAGCATCAACCCGACGCCAGTCATGGAGGCCATACGCCGGTTTTTAAAATCACGCACCAGCGGGTTGGAGGCCCCTTTCTACACAGAGGATTCACTCCCGAGCGTGAAGCATCTCTTTCGAGTAGCCAGCGGCTTGGATTCCATGGTTGTGGGAGAAACCGAAATCCTCGGCCAGCTCAAGCAGGCCTACAGTGCAGCTGCCGAACATGGCGCGACCAATACGCACCTCAACAAACTTTTCCAGCACGCCTTCCGCGTGGCAAAACAGGTTCGCACCGAGACGAGCATCACTCGCGGAGCGACCTCCGTGGGATCCGTCGCGGTCGATCTCGCAGGGAAAATTTTCGGCGATCTCGGTGGACGCAAGGTCATGATCCTCGGAGCCGGCGACACGAGCGAACGAGTCGCCCGCAGCCTCGTTTCGCGTGGAGTTCGAACGGTCATCGTGGCGAACCGCACATTCGACCGGGCCGCCGCGCTGGCGGATCAGATCGGCGGTCTGGCCGTTCATTTCGACCATTGGCACACGGCCTTCGACGAGGTGGACATCCTCATTTGTTCGACGGCCGCCCCCCACCCCATTGTGACCCGTGAGAAGTTGGAATCCATCATGCGACGCCACAGTGAACGACCGCTTTTTATTATCGATCTGGCCGTGCCACGCGATGTGGACGCCTCGGTGAACGAACTCGAGAATGTCTATCTCTACGACATCGATTCCATCGAAGAAATCGCCCGCCAATCACTCAACATCCGCCAGGCTGAGATCGTGCGCTGCGAGGCGCTCATCGATACCCATGTGGCGGATTTCATGCATTGGATGCGCAACCACCCTACTCCATCCCGGTGAAAAAAATCATTCTCGGCACCCGAGGGAGCGAGCTCGCTCTCGTTCAAACACGCGAAACAGCCATGCGCCTGTGTCAGGCGCACCCTGAATTGCTGGTAGAGCAAAAGATCATCAAAACCACAGGCGACAAGCGACTCGATGTCAGCCTGAGCGCCCCCGGATCGCTGGAGAAGGGACTTTTCACCAAGGAACTCGAAGAGGCACTACTGAGAGGTGAGATTCACGCCGCCGTCCACAGCCTGAAAGACCTTCCGACCGAACTCCCGCCAAAGCTGACTGTGGGCGCCATCCTTGAGCGCGAGGACGACTCCGACTGCCTGGCCTCCAAATACGATGGTGGGTGGCAGGGCTTGCCGCAGGGCGGCATCGTCGCCACTTCCAGCCTGCGCCGCAAAAACCAACTTCTCCTTCTACGCCCCGATCTGCAGACAGCGGAAATCCGAGGCAACATGGGCACCCGGCTCCGCAAGCTCCTAGATAGCGATACTCTCGACGGGCTCATTCTGGCAAAGGCGGCAATCAATCGCCTCGGCCAAGATCTCATTCCAGAAGGAATCCGAGTGACTGTGATCGAGGAAATGCTTCCCGCGCCCGGCCAAGGCGCCATCGGCATCGAGTGCCTGGAGGATGATGCCGAGACGCTCCGTATCCTTTCCGCCATCCACCACGAAGACACCGCCCGTTGCGTGAATGCCGAGAGGGATTTTTTAAAGAACCTCGGCGGTGGATGCAGCCTGCCCCTCGGGGCACGGGCTACCATCCAAGATGGCAAAGTCCACCTGCGCGCCGCACTCTTTCAAAACGGCGGAGTCGAATGGCTCACGCAGTAGTCAAAACGAAGGAATTAACCACAGAGAACACAGAGAGTCGTTTAAAGCCTCAAATTGTTTTCTCTGCCTCATGCGCACCATGAATGCCCTCGTGCCTTCTA
>JBIIPZ010000045.1:0-19996 GCA_044342325.1 Terrimicrobiaceae bacterium | reverse complement strand
CAGATCGAGAAAGGCGAGGAGTTCGAGTGGCTCCTCGAGGACAAAAACGCTTTTTTACTCCGTCGCAAAAAACCGAAAAAATCGATTTTGAAAGACCGTGGGCCGCTAACTTGACGCCCATGCCCGGCGGGGGATGGACTGTCACTTTGGAAATGGGTTTTCGCATACTAGCAGTTTATGTCATTCGTGCTGGAATGGCTGCCGCTTTCAAGTTCCCTTGTGTTGTCAGGCGGGTGAGTGTTCCTGTGCTCTTTGGAACACTCTCTTTAAAACCAAAAAATTCCACCCACTATGAAAAAACTACCACGATTTACTATCGGTATGGGCGACCGTTTTGCCCACCAAGGCGAGGCTCAGCTCTCTGCAGTTGAATCCGCAGCCAAGCGCGGTGTGCCGCTTCATCCAGTGTGGAACAAGTCGAACCGCGAGCACACCCTTATTGGCACCAAGCCCGAGGATCTACGCGCCGAGGCGGATGCCGCTGTGAAGGCGCTTAACTGGACCGCGCCATACTTCGTGGATGCCGATCATATCAACCTGCACACTGTTGACGGATTTATCGCTGCGAGCGATTTCTTCACGCTCGATGTCGCTGATTATTCGGGGAAGCCCGCAAGCCCTGAGAGTCTGGCGTCGTTCCTCGAAAAACGCTCCGGCCTTGTCGGTGCTCATCGGCTTCCCTTGCTTGATGTGCCACTGGAAATCACTCGCGCCGATCTTGAGCGAACGGCGGGCAAGTTTCTTTGGGCGATGCAAGAGGCGGGCAGGATTTACCGTCACATCGCGGCCGCAAAACCAGCGGACTCATTCGCCGTCGAGGTTTCGGTGGATGAAACCGACACTCCACAGACTCCCGCAGAGTTGTTGATCATCCTTGCCATGATCGCTGATGAAGGAATTCCCGCCCAAACCATCGCGCCAAAGTTCACTGGTCGTTTCAACAAGGGCGTGGACTATGTCGGCGACATATCGGCTTTTGAGCGCGAGTTTGATGCGGATCTGGCTGTTTTGGCCTATGCGGTGCGCGAGTTCGGTTTGCCCGAGACGCTTAAAATCAGCGTCCATTCCGGTAGCGACAAATTCTCGCTCTATCCGATCATTCGTAAGCTTGTCGCTCGCCACGGTGCTGGCCTGCACCTCAAAACCGCTGGCACCACCTGGCTAGAAGAAGTAGCTGGTCTGGCTGAAGCCGGAGGCGAGGGATTAGACATTGCAAAAGATATTTACGCCGCTGCGTTGCCTCTGGCTGAGGAACTCATCAAACCCTACGCACCGGTCGTGGATATTGAAATTCCGAAGCTCCCATCGATTGAAACCGTCCGCAGTTGGACTTCGCAGGACTTTGTCGAGGCTCTCAATCACGATGCCTCTTGCCCGAAATACGATCTTCAGTTTCGGCAATTCATTCATGTCTCATTCAAAGTCGCCGCTGGCATGGGGGCGCGTTACACCGACGCATTGAAGGCTCACCGCGAGATTGTTGGACGCCGAGTCCGCGACAACTTGCTTAAAAAACACATAGACCCACTTTTCTGCTGATTGGCTATGAATTCCCGCCCCTTCATCCACGAAGACTTCCTTCTCGACACCCCCGCCGCGTGCGAGCTTTACCACCGTCACGCGGCCGATCTGCCGATTATTGACTATCATTGCCATCTTCCTCCGAAGGAAATTGCGGACAACATTCGTTGGGACAACATCGCCACGCTCTGGCTTGGGGGCGATCACTACAAATGGCGGGCGATGCGCACCGCAGGCGTCAACGAACGCTTCTGCACCGGCGATGCACCTCATTGGGAAAAGTTTGAGCAATACGCTGCCACGATGCCGAAGTTGCTCCGCAATCCGCTCTACCATTGGTCGCACATCGAGCTCGTGCGTTTCTTTGGAATTGGCGACCGGCTCCTCAATCCCGAAACAGCGCGCGGCATCTACGATCACTGTAACACGCTACTCGCTCAGCCGGATTTTTCCTGCCGCGGCCTGATGAAAAAATCAAAAGTCGAAGTCGTTTGCACAACTGATGATCCCGTGGATTCGTTGGAACATCATGCCGCTATAGCCGCCGATGCGTCGTTTGATATCCAAGTGCGTCCGACCTGGCGTCCAGACAAAGCCCTCATCATTGATCAGCCAGCCGCCTTCGCCGCATGGCTCGAGGCGCTCGAAAACGCCTCGGGCATCAGCATCAGCACGCTTTCCGATCTCATTCAGGCCTTGCAAAACCGGCATGATTTCTTTGCCTCGCGTGGGTGCCGTCTTTCCGACCGTGGCGTTGATACGATCTGGGCTGAAGATTGCACAGAGAGCAAAGCGACCTCGATCTTCGCCAAGGCACGAGCGGATGGTGCAGTGACGCCTGATGAGGCGCTGCGATACAAATCCTATCTGCTTCACGAACTCGCGCTGATGGATGAAGCCAAAGGCTGGACCATGCAGATTCACTACGGGGCTATTCGAAACAACAACACACGAATGAAGAAACTGCTCGGCGCAGATTGTGGATTCGATTCTATCGGCGACCTGCCAGTAGCTGCAGCACTTGCAAAACACCTCGACCGACTCGACCTCACCGGCAACTTGCCCAAGACGATCATCTACAACCTCAACCCCCGCGATAACGAACTCGTTGCAACCATGCTCGGAAATTTTCAGGACGGCATCACAGCGGGTAAAATCCAATTCGGCAGTGGATGGTGGTTTCTCGATCAACTCGACGGCATGACGCGCCAGATCGAGAGCCTCTCGCAACTCGGCCTTCTGAGCCAGTTCGTCGGCATGCTCACCGACAGCCGTTCGTTTCTCTCCTACACGCGCCACGAATACTTCCGCCGCTTACTTTGCAATATTCTCGGGAACGACATCGAGCGCGGACTCCTGCCTTCCGACTTCGCACTCGTCGGGAAAATGGTCGAAGACATCAGCTATCACAACGCCCGTCGCTACTTCGGGTTCTACGAAAACCACTGAGTTCTGACTACAAGCAGAGAGAAATCTTTTAAATTGGAATGCCGAAGCCCTCCCCGGCTTCAGTAAGACCGAGACATTGTGGAGTCTGCCTCGGGCAAGCGTTGGAAAACTTTGATCCGCCTTGTGTTTTCCTTTCGGGTGTGCGGCGGGTTTTGCTATCGTTCACTTATGAAACTTTCTCGGTTCGCTGCCGTTTTTCTTTTTCCTGCGATCCTCGTGGCCCGCGAGACGATGATCGACAATACCGGCGTGGTTGAAAATCCGAAGCCGACTTGGGAAACCCAGAACAAGGCGCGCACCTTCTCGCTCCTTATCCCTGCGCCGCGAGGTCAGATCACGGATCGCAACGGCCAACCGCTGGCGCAGAGCCGCGTGAGCTACAACCTCGCGATCAGTTTTCCGACGCCGCTGGATTGGCCGGATTCGAAAATTCTCTCATTCGCCCGCCAACAAATGGCCATGGCGTCGGGATTGATCAATAGGGACATGCGCCTCTCGGATGCCGTGATTCTGAACCACTACAAAAACCGTGGTGTGCTGCCGTTGGACATCGCGACCGACCTCCTCCCTCGTGAACTTTCCGCCGTGCAGCGGAGCATGCCTCCGAGTCAAGTCCTCCGCCAAACCTATGTGCGTTTCTACCCGAACGGACCTCTTGCCGCGCACATTATCGGCTACACCGGGTATGAGGCACCGCTCTCTGCCCGCCCAATCGAAAACAACGACCTCATTTTCTCCGAAAGTGAAGGCCGTGAAGGGCTCGAGCAGGTTTTTGATCGCGAACTCCGCGGTCAGCCCGGCCTTCTTCAAATCACATTCGGTGCCGATGGAAAAAAGGTCTCCGAGCGCGTGGCCCGCCAGCCTGTGCCAGGCTACAATGTTGTCACCAGTCTCGACCTTCCGCTCCAGCAAGAGGCGGAAAAAGTCCTCGCAAAAAATACAAACCGGGGAGCCCTTGTCGTCATGGATCCCAACAACGGCGAAATCCTCGCGATGGCATCCTACCCGTCATTCAATCCGAATGATTTCGTCCCGATCGTGCGTCCGGATGTCTTTGCGCGCTACTCGAATGATCCCTCCGATCCGCTTGTGCCGCGTGCCTTCCGCTCGGCCTACCCACCCGGCTCCACATTCAAAACCTTTGTTGGATTTGCAGGTCTTGAAACCGGGCGCATCACTCCTAAGGAGACCTTCACCTGCCCGACCTCTTTCACAGTCGGTGACCACAGCTTTCGCAACTGGAAAAAGGTCGATGCAGGCAGACTCAACTTCAGGCAAGCCCTCACGCAGTCTTGCAACACCTGGTTCTATCAAGCCGGTCTGAAGATAGGTGCAGCTCCTATCATTGACTACTCCAAGCGCATTGGACTCGGGCGCCGCACCGGCATTCCCCTCCGCTCCGAGGCATCGGGAAACATCCCCGACGACAACTACATGCTCCGTGTCCACAAGCGCACACTCAAAGGCGGGGATGTGGCCAACCTCTCCATCGGGCAAGGTGACATCCTCATAAGCCCTCTCCAAATGGCGCAGGCGATGAGCGTGATGGCCAATGGCGGTTTTCTCCACCAAGCCCGGTTGGTTCTTCAAGTGCAGTCTATCGACAACAAAGTCGTCGCTGCCTACCCCGATCGCATTCGCGAGCAGATTCCCGTGTCTCCGGAAGTCCGTGAGGAACTCCGTCGTGCACTCGTTGGTGTCACGAGTGATGGCTTGGGAACAGCCCACCAAGCAGCTGTGAAAGGAATTGAAGTCGCGGGAAAAACCGGAACCGCCCAGTGGGGACCAACCGACCGGCAGCGCATTGCTGCTTGGTTTGGAGGTTTTCTACCTGCGGATAATCCCAAGTATTCCTTCGCGGCGCTCTACGAGGGAGAGCCTGGAGTGAAGACTGGTGGCGGATCCCACGCCGCTCCGCTCATCGGAAAACTCTTCCGGGAGATCTATAAAACCTCCGCTTCTAAAAAACCAACTTCGACCTCCGCTCCACAGGCTACTCCTTCGCCGGAGCCCGATGTTATCGCTCCTGCAGCGGTTCCGGTGGATGAATCAAACTAAAAAAATCTTTAGGAAATTCGCCCGCCCTGCTTGACAGCATGCGGCTCATTTGCTGGTCTTCACCTCGTCAGTGTAATTCAAACCCAACTCCAATAAATATACGCAACCATGAACAAAGTTGAACTCACCGTAGCAGTCCAAAAAACCCTCGACTCCACCAAAGCTGACGCAGAGCGCGCAGTGAACGCTGTCATCGACGCCATCAAGCTCGGCGTTAAAAAAACAAAGACCGTTCAGCTCATCGGCTTCGGCACATTCAAGATCAGCAATCGCAAAGCCCGCACTGGCGTGAACCCAAAGACTGGTGCGAAGATCAAGATCAAGGCTTCCAAGACTGTTCGCTTCGTCCCTGGCAAAGCATTCAAAGGGGCTATCTAACTTTCCCCTCCGCTTAAAGAAGACCCGTTTGGCCACGCGCTGAACGGGTCTTTTTGTTTTCCCTCAAGAAGGTCTTTTACCAAGAGGCGGGCAACCTCACGGGCACGTGGCACACAGACCGAAAAACTCCAGCGAGTGGCTCAGGTCGCGGAATCCATACTGGAGGGCAATCCGCTTCTCCGCATCACCGATAGGGCAGGGGATGTCGATCAGCACGACGTTGCCGCAGGCGCGGCAAATGAGATGGTCGTAGTGTTTGAGGGGATCGCTGATCTCATAGTAACTGCACGAACGCTGCAGGTTCACCTTGTGGACCAAATGAAGTTTCTCCATCAGCAGGATCATTCGAAAGACCGTGGCGTAGTCCGGGCGCGCTCCCTCTTGGCTTGATGCGGCGGATTGGATTTCCTGCAGACTCATGGGCCGTCCCGACTCGAAGAGCGCTTGGAGAATGCCGCGCCGGTTGCGAGTGATGCGTAGCCCCTCGCGTCTCAGGATCTCTGTAACGCTCTCCGGAGTGAATGCGGCTTCGGTTCGGTTCATGATTCAAAAATAACGCGTCCGGTTCGTCGATCAATCGTCGAATCGTTTTCGCACTGGCAGTCCCTGCGCGGCCAGATGCTCCTTGGCTTCGGCGACTGTGTGTTTTCCAAAGTGAAAAATGCTGGCAGCGAGCACAGCATCGGCGAGGCCCTCGCGCAGCACATCAGCGAGGTGCTGAAGTTCTCCGGCACCTCCGCTGGCAATCACTGGTATTCCCACGGCCTCGGAGACGGCACGCGTCAGTTGCAAATCATACCCGCCGCAGGTTCCATCCGCATCCATGCTTGTCAGGAGAATTTCGCCCGCGCCGCGCTTTGCGGCCTCGACGATCCACTCGATGGCATCGCGCTTGGTGGGCTTGCGTCCGCCATGGGTGTAAACTCTCCACTTCCCAGGCCCATCGCGCTTGGCATCCACCGCCACCACGACGCACTGAGACCCAAATGCCTCAGCCGCTTCACTGATGAGTTCAGGCCGTTGAAGAGCCGAGGTGTTCACGCTGACCTTGTCGGCTCCGGCTCGAAGCATGGTGCGGAAATCCTCCACGGCTCGAATGCCCCCACCCACGGTGAGTGGCATGAAGCACTGCTCCGCCGTGCGCTCGACGACCGAAACCATGGTGGCGCGTCCATCGCTTGAGGCCGTGATGTCCAAGAAAACAAGTTCATCGGCGCCTTGGCGGTCATACATCTTCGCGCATTCGACCGGGTCGCCCGCATCGCGGAGGTTCAGGAATTTCGTCCCTTTCACTACGCGACCATCGGTCACGTCCAGACATGGAATCACTCGTTTTGCCAACATGGCCTCAACAATCCGCGCACGGTTTATGAAATCGAGACTAAAATGATTGCGCCTGCTGCGCATCGGTTTCTATGGTGTGCAATCCTCAGCGTAAGGGGATGCAGGGAAGACTTCATGGAATCAAATCGCACAAACTGCCCATTCGCTTGGCTTCCGGCCTTCCTCGCCTGCGTGCTTGCGGTTTTCCTGCTTTCAGGTTGCGGGACCACACAGACTTTCCGTTCTCCTGGTGGTTTGCAGGCTGCTGGATATTTCGACACGGTGGTCATCGACGCGGGGCATGGTGGACACGACTCGGGGGCAAGGGCGGTCAATGGCGCTCCTGAAAAGCAGCTCGCCTTGGACACGGCTCGCCGGGTCTCCCGTCTTCTCCGCTCATCCGGCTTGAGAGTTGTGGAAACGCGCTCGGGAGATTATTTTATTCCTTTGGATCAACGCGTAGCCAAGTCGAACAGCCTGCGCAATGTCGTCTTTGTGAGCATTCACTACAACTGGGTAAAACGAGCCAAACCTTCAGGCGTGGAAACCTTCTTCTACAGCTCCCGCAGTTCCCGTCTCTCGGCTAACATTCAGCGCGAAGTCATAAAAAGTTCTGGCGCTCTAAACAGGGGAATCAAAAATCGCGGTTTCTATGTCTTGAAAAACAACAAACGCCCAGCCGTGCTTTGTGAATTGGGATTTGTCTCCAACCCCTCGGAGAATCGCAAAATCCAAACGGCCGCCGTCCGGCAACGGCTCGCCGAAGCGGTGGCGAGGGGCATCCTTGCTGAAAAAGCGGGCCGCAATCCCTGATCTGCTTCAGGCCTCGATCTCCATCAGCACCTCATGCGTCGCCGCCCGGATCGCCTGCAGGCCGGCTTCCATTTCTTCCACCGTAACGCACAACGGAGGCATGAAGACGATCGTGTCCAGAACAGGTCTGGTCAGAATCCCATGTCGCCGAGCGGCCAAACAGATTTTTGCCCCAACGCGCCACATCCACGGAAAAGCCTCTCCATTCCTCTGGCGCACTTCGATGCCGGCGATCAATCCACACTGGCGGGTTTCATAAATCCCAGGGGCTTTCGCGATCTCAACCAGCAGCTCGCTCAAGCGCGAAATTTTCGGTAGCAAATTTTCCAGCACACGCTCGTCACGGAAGATATCCAGGCTCGCCAGTGCTGCCGCGCAGCCGACCGGGTTCCCCGAGTAACTATGGCCATAGTAAAATGTCTTCCCCTCCTCGACATCGCCCAGAAAGGCATCAAATACCCTCGCCGTGGTGAGAGTCGCCGCGAGCGGCACATACCCGCCGGTTAGTCCTTTCGCGAGACAGAGGAAATCTGGGATCACATCCTCCTGCTGACACGCAAACATCATTCCAGTCCGCCCGAAGCCTGTCATTACCTCGTCGAGTATCAAAAACACCCCGGCCTCATCGCACTTCTGCCGGAGCTTTCTGAGCATGCCACGGGGCCATGTTCTCATGCCTGCCGCACCTTGAATCAATGGCTCGATCACGACAGCCGCCACATCGCCATGGCGGAACCCCGGCACGCTATCGAGTTCCTCCGGGGAGCTGATGCGCGTCACAGGGAACTGATGCCCTGCCAAACTTCGGTGGAATGCCCCGATACCTCCCAGACTCGCCGCCCCGAGCGTATCGCCGTGGTAGGCGTTTTCAAATGCGATGAAACGCGAGCGGTTGGCGTGGCCTTCCATTTGCCAAAATTGAACAGCCATCTTCATGGCCGCTTCCACAGCGGTGGAGCCGTCATCGCTCAGGAAAACCTTTTCCAATGTGCCTTCGGGAAAAAAACCCGCCAGTCTTGAAGCCAGTTCGATCGCTTGGGGATTTGTTGTGCCGAGAAACGAGACATGGGCCACTCGCTCGAGTTGATCTTGGATGGCCCGGTTGATTTTGGGGTGGGCGTGGCCGTGGATATTCGTCCAGATCGAGGAATTGCCGTCCAAGTAGCAGCGGCCTTCACTGTCCTCAAGCCATGCCCCTTGGCCTTTGACAAGGACCATCGGCGAGTGGTCCTGCGCGCACCAATCCCGCATCGGTGTGAAGGGATGCCAAAGATGCTTTTTATCGTTCTCGATCAGGGCCTGCGTATTCCAAACATCTCGCATAGGAGCTGTGTTTAACGCATAGAAATCATGTCGTGAATTCCAAACCGGCAGGTCTTCAAACTCTCTTGCGTCTTTTTGCCTACTTCGGCGGAGTCGTGCTGCTTGCCTGCCTTCTTTCGCCGCCGCTCTACTGGGTTGGCTCATGGCTGGCCGAGATCGGCGTCCTTCCGATTGTGGAGGGCTTTCCATTCCACCGCTACTTCAGCCGCAGTGTTCAGATTTCCGCCATCGTTCTGCTTTGGCCAGCCTTTCGTGGTATTGGAATTCGCCGACTCTCCGACCTCGGTCTCCAGCCCAACCAACAATGGAAACGCGACCTCGTTTCCGGCTTTCTGCTGGCATTTGTTCCAGTCGTTTTTCTTGGTGCGGGCTACATTTTCACGGGAGTTTTTTCCCTCAAGCCTCACTTCGACCCGATGGGATTTCTCCGGATCGGAGGCACGGCTGCTGTGGTGTCCACGATTGAGGAATTCCTCTTCCGGGGCGTCTTGCTAGGACTGGCAGTTGCCGTGATGCCGCGCTATGCGGCCGCTATTTTATCAGCGGCGCTCTTCGCCTTGGTTCATTTCATGCGCACCTCGCGTCAGGCTCTCGAGGTTCCAGTGGGGTGGCTCAGCGGATTCGAACAATTGCCTCTGGCCTTCTCCAGCGCGCCGCCATGGCCACTGCTGGGCTGGGGCTTTCTTTCTCTTCTCCTCGCTGGGCTTGTTCTCGCTCACTCCACACTTCAGACCCGTTCGCTGTTTATCCCCATCGGACTCCATGCCGGCTGGATTTTTGGTCAGCAATCCCTTCAACTCGTTGCACCATTCCGGCCCAAGCCTCCAGATGTCTTTCTGCCATGGGTGGGTCCGAATGTGGTGAGCGGGGCTGTGCCGACCGGACTCATTCCTGCTTTCGTTCTTCTTGCGACCTGGGTTTTTGTCTGGCTTTACCTTCGCCGTGCCTCACGCGCTTCTTGAAACATTTTTCTCCCTTTTCTTTCCTCCTCACTGCGCTGGTTGTGCGGTGAGGGTCGAATCCGGGCAAGATTTCTGCCCTGTGTGCGCGGCTACCATCGAATTCATCAAGCCACCGCGCTGCCAGATCTGCTCTCAGCCATTCGATGGAATGTCCGGCGAGTTCGAGTGCCCGAATTGCCGGGGGGCGGCATTTCACTTCGACTGCGCGGTGTCCGTAGTGCGCAGTCGCCGTGTGATTCGCGAGTTAATCCACCGCGTTAAATACAATCGCGAGATTTGGATTATGAAAATCCTTGGCAGGATTCTGCTTCAAGGCCTCGCCGATCCGAGGCTGTCGGGGCAGGAATTCGATGCCATCGTGCCAGTTCCACTTCACTCCAAGCGCCTCCGTGAGCGGGAGTTTAATCAAGCGGCACTCCTCGCAGGGCAACTTTCCCGTGCTACCGGCATACCCATGCGGGAGGTGCTTGTTCGCAGTCGCTACACGGGAACCCAGACGGCGCTCGACCGTGCCGAGCGAAGGCAAAACTTGCGGAATGCTTTTTCACTGCGCAAGAATGTCGATGTGACAGATCAAAACCTGCTTCTGATCGATGATGTGCTGACAACCGGATCGACACTTGATGCCTGTGCAGCCGTTCTATTGGAACAGGGAGCAGAGTCCGTGCGTGCCCTCACTCTGGCGCGCGGTTAGAAAATAATTCACACCATGGCCATCTTTAAAAAACCCATCCTCCGCGCTCTTGGCAGCAAAACCCGTGAGATGCCCTCCGGTCTCTGGACCAAATGCCCTTCCTGCGGCGAAGTCATTCACAACCTCGCCCTCTCCGAAAACCTGCAGGTCTGCCCGAAGTGCGAGCATCATTTCAATCTCGGCTCACGCGAGCGTATCGAAAGCATTTTAGACGCGGATTCCTTTGAAGAGCACGACCCCTCGATGTCCTCGGTCGATCCACTCGGTTTCAAAGGCGTGACGACCTATGCCGACCGTCTCCAAAGCTACAAGCAAAAGACGGGGTTGGTTGATGCCGTGACCACGGGTGCCGGGAAAATCAATGGCCGCCAAGTTGGATTGGGCGTCATGGATTTCAACTTCCTCGCCGCCACCATGGGCTCGGTCGTGGGAGAAAAAATTACACGCATCATCGAGTTTTCCACCAAGAACAAACTCCCAGTCATCCTCGTCTGCGCTTCGGGCGGCGCCCGCATGTATGAGGGAATGTTGAGTCTGATGCAAATGGCCAAGACGAGCGGTGCGCTGGCACTGCACGCCGAGGCGAAGCTCCCATACATCACGGTCCTCACAAATCCCACCACGGCCGGCGTCATGGCGAGTTACGCCTCGCTGGGTGATGTCATTATTGCCGAACCCAAAGCGATGATCGGATTCGCCGGTCCCCGTGTCATTCGCGAGACCACGCACCAGACCCTTCCTCCGGATTTTCAAACGGCCGAGTTCCTTGAAAAGCATGGCCTCGTCGATCTCATCGTGCACCGCCAGAAAATGCGGCAGACACTCGGAGATCTGCTTGCCTACCTCGGCACGAAGTGAATTTCCAAGAGGCGCTGGATTGGCTGAACGATAGCCAATTCACTGGAATCAAGCTCGGTCTCGAAAATACCTTTCGGCTCCTCGAAGCCATCGGGAATCCTCACGAGCGTTTGCGTTTCATCCATGTCGCTGGAACCAATGGCAAGGGTTCCGTCTGCGCCATGCTGGATTCCTGCCTGCGTGCGGCAGGACACAAGACAGGTCTCTACACATCGCCTCATCTTGTCGATTTCCGCGAACGCATCCGGGTAGATGGCGTGATGATTTCCCCGCAAGAAACAGCAGAGGGTCTCACCCGCTTGCGTCAGGCCGCACAGGATTGGGATCACAAGCCAACCTTCTTTGAGCTAAGCACCGTTCTAGCTCTCGATCACTTCGAGCGCTTGGGTTGCGATATTGTAGTGCTTGAGACCGGTATGGGGGGGCGCTTGGACTCGACAAATGTGGTCACGCCTCTGGTCTCTGTCATCACGCCGATTGCCATGGATCACATGGCGTGGCTTGGCGACAGCATCGCAAAAATTGCAGCCGAAAAGGCAGGTATCATCAAACCGGGGGCTCCAGTTATTTCCTCACCTCAAGAGCAAGGCGCTGCCGAGGTGCTCCGCGCCAAGTCCGCTGCGGTCGCGAGTTCGATCCGTTTCATTGAGGCTCCTGTCGATATTCCAGTGGCATTGCCGGGAATTCACCAACTCTGGAATGCCGCAGTGGCCATCGCTGCCATCGAGGACTCAGGTCTGAAATGCCCGCCCGACGCGATCGCAAAAGGTCTCGCATCGGTCAAATGGCCAGCCCGCTTTCAAAGGGTGGGGGACAGGATCATAGTTGATGGGGCCCACAACGAACACTCCGCCGAGGCACTCTTATCGACTTGGTGCGAGGTGTTCGGAACGCAGAAGGCGGCCATCGTTTTTGGAGCCCTCCGCGATAAGGAATACGGCGTCATGCTGCGTATTCTCGAAAAAATCGCAGGTGAATTTCTTTTTGTTCCAGTGCGCAGCGAGAGATCCGAAGACCCCGGCGTTTTGAAGGCTCACTCACTGTTGCCCGCCCGCGAATTTTCCGACCTGCCAACTGCGATCAAGGCGGCGATGGATACCACACTTCCTGTTCTTATTACCGGCTCCCTTTTTCTGGCTGGAGAGGCTTTGGAAAAGCTCGCTGAGCAAGGTTTTGAGACCGATCTTTTTTAGCCTCAACCAGGGCTTCAAATTCCCACGCGGAAAGTCGAGTAGGCGCTTGCGGCCTTGGGCGCAAGTCGCACACGCAGGCGAACATCGTTGTCGATATATTCGGAGTGCCGGATATCGGCTTCGCGGTGTAGTCGAGCAATGAGATCTGCTCGGCTCTGTGGGATCTGAAGTTCCATGGTGACGAGATCGTCAGCCACAAATTCGCTGATGCGACTCACCAGTTCTTCAATGCCGGCACCTGTTTTGACTGAAATAAACACAGCCTCAGGAAAGCGTGAGCGCATTTCGCGGATCACAGACTCATCGGCCACATTGTCGATTTTATTGAAGACAATCAAAGTGCGGCGCGAATCGGCTCCGAGTTCATGCAGAACGCTGCGCGTGGTTTCGTAAAAATCCATCACCTCCGGCTGGCTGACATCGAGGACATGGATCAGGAAGTCCGACATCACAGCCTCCTCCAGCGTGGCATTGAAAGCCTCAACGAGTCCGTGAGGGAGCTTGCGAACAAAACCCACGGTGTCTGTGAGAAGCAGTGGCTGGTTGTTTGGTAGGGCGATTTTGCGTGTGGTGGTGTCGAGTGTTGCGAAGAGCTTGTCCTCCACGAGCACCTGGGCGCCGGTGAGAGCGCGGAGAAGCGAGGACTTGCCAGCATTCGTGTAGCCAACGATGGCGGCATTGGGCACAGGAGCACGCTTCCGGTCCTTGCGCTGCGTGGCCCGGCGGCGCTTCACCGCTTCCAACTCGCTCTTCAGGCGATCGATCTGGCCACGGATTTTGCGTTTGTCCTGTTCAAGCTGTGACTCGCCTTCGCCTTTGGAGCCGATGCCGCCGCCTTGTTTTCCAAGGTGCGACCAAGCGCGAACCAAGCGCGGGAGCGAATACTCCATTCGAGCCAAATCCACCTGCAGGCGAGCTTCCATCGTCTGAGCACGCTTTGCAAAAATATCCAGGATCACTTCCTGGCGGTCGATCACAAGCATCCCGGTGAGCTTTTCCCAGTTCCTCTGCTGGGAGGGAATGAGTTCATTGTCGAAGATGATCACATCCGCTTGGGCTTCCTTAGCAATGCCGGCGAGTTCCTCCGCTTTTCCCGAGCCCATGAGATACCGGGCGTGCGGTTCGCGGTGATGCACAAGTTGCCGCCCAACGATGGGAATCCCAAGCGTGTTGACCAACTCGGCCAGTTCGTCCAACAGGCTCGAAGCCTCGGATTCGCTCGCATTGCCACAGTATGCCCCTACGAGCATAGCCCTCTCCACCATTTTGGGTTTTTCTTTGATCTCAAACATTCCGCAGTCACCAGAATGGCATCGCCGTCGATCGGCCGCAAGGCAACGCAGTGACTACCCGCATGCCAACTCAATGCGCTTTGAAATTACGCTTTCTTCATTCTTCGAATCCATTAGCTTCCTCGTCACCCGAATGGCTTCCACCTTCAATCCTGTCGCTGAGCAGATGCCGACCATCATTGTGGGTGTCGCTGATTTCAAAATCAGCACCGAACCATCTACCTATCTCGCGACGCACGCGCTGGGTTCCTGCTTGGGAGTTACATTTCATGACTCCAAGCGCCGCATCGGCGGGATGCTCCATGCCATGCTACCCTCGGCCACTCTTCATGAGGGGCAAAAAATCCGCGAGGCCATGTTCCTCGACACGGGGATTCCTCGTTTACTCACAGCCTTGATTCGCGCCGGAGCGAAGAAGGGTGATATCCGATGCAAGGTCTTCGGTGGTGCCCAGCTCATGGCCACCGACAACTTCTTTCGAATCGGCTCCAAGAACATCGATATGTTCTACCGAATCAGCCACGAAATGGAGTTGGATGTCGTCTCATGGGAAGTCAGCGGACGGGTGAACCGGACTATTCGACTGAATAACCAGACTGGCGATGTCATTGTGAAAATCCCCTCCAAACCTGAATTTATCCGCTGATGAAATCCGCCGCTGACCTCCAGACAGTCGTCGAGATGACGCGTTCCATCCCCTGCGCTCCAGCCATTCTTCCTAAGCTCCTCAAGCTCGCGGAGGGGAGTTCCTCGGACCTCGGTGAGATGGAAATGCTCATTAACTTGGACACGGGTCTTGCCACCGATGTTTTGCGAACTGCAAATTCCGCCTACTTCGCAAGCAACCAGCGCTGCGAAAATATCTCCGACGCCATCCTGCGGCTTGGCAGCAAAGTTCTCTACCGGATCGCGGCCTCCACTCTTACAGGTCGCTGGCTCGTTCATCCCGTGCGGGGCTACGGTTGGGAACCCGGCGATCTTTGCCGCCACTCGCTCTGTGTTGCGATCTGCGCCGAGACTTTCGCTACAAAAATGCAGTTGGCCGATTCCGCGACGGCCTACACTGCCGGCCTGATTCACGACCTCGGAAAATTCGCCCTCGCTTACGCCAATTTCACGGCGTTGGATGACATCACGAACCGTGTTCCGGATGAGTTCGCTACCTGGCGTGAAGCGGAAAAGGTGATCCTGGGCTTTGAATCCACCCAAGTCACCAAGGCCCTTTTGGAAAACTGGGGCTTCCCGTCCACTTTTGTTTCTGTTGGGCAGTTCTATCAAACCCCCTCGGAGTGCCCCGATTCGGAAAGAAAAATTGCGACCCTCATCCACGCCGCCAAACATGTCGCCACACAGATCGGTTACGGCGTGGGCGTTGATGGTTTCTACTACGAACCGGATGAGGACGCGCTCAAGGAGGTTGGTTTCAAGGATAACGAAATGGATGCCGCCATTCCTGAAATCCTCGCGACCATCCAGCGTTTCATCAGCCCCTCGGGAGAAATCCGCTTCACCTGATCCGATCCCGCCTCGAAGTCAGGGCGCGAACCTCAGTTGGTCGCCTTGTCGAGAGCGTGGTAGGCGGCGCCGAGCAGTGCGGCCTGGTCATTCAGGATGACGAGGACGGGCATGTTTTCCATAACGGAGGAGAGTCTGCCCTTGTCATTGAAGGCGTGGAGAAATGCGACGCTCTGAATGTGGCTGAGGAGCTTCACGGGTATGCCGCCGCCCAGGAAAACGCCGCCGGTGGACATGGTTTTCAGTGCCATATTCGAGGCTTCGGCTCCGAGGCAGTTGACGAAAATATCGAGCGTCTTGGCGCACATCAGGCACTCACCGGAGTTCGCATACTTCGCGATCACGGCACCGACGTCGGTTTGTTTCATTTCATCGGCTACGGCGGGCAGTTCCTTGCCACGGCCGGTGTCGCGGAGAAATTTGTAGATATTTTCGATGCCAAGTCCGGAGGCGACCCGTTCGGCACTGACATGGCCGTATTGCTTGATGAGATATTCAAGCAGCGCGATCTCGAGTTCGTTCCTGGGTGCAAAATCCGCATGTCCGCCCTCGCAGGCCCAGACATGGTGTTTGTGGCCATCCCAGTAAAGCCCAGCCTGCCCGAGTCCGGTGCCGGGCGAGACGACGCAGCGGTTGCCTTTGGATCCGGCGGCGCCTTGCTGCACAATCGCAAAGTCGCTCGCCTGAAGATGTGCGATGCCGTGGGCATTCGCTTCGAGGTCATTCAAAACAGCGACATGGGGAATTCCAAATTCTTGGGCAATCTCAGCGGCATCGACACCCCAAGTGAGGTTGGTGGGCTTGGCGCGTCCATTGCTCACGACGCCCGGAATGCCAAAGCCCGCCGCCAGCACAGGCGGGGTGTCGCGTCCAAGAAACTCACGCAGCATGGCGTTCAAGCCGGGATAGCCTGCGCTCGGGTATCGCTGCTCGCGGAGAATCGACAGGGAGTTTCCTGCGACGCCGAACAGGGCAAGATTGGTTTTCGTGCCGCCGATGTCGCCAGCGAGGATGAGGTGCTGCCGTGCGGACATCACTTTTGAAGCTGGTAGTGGTGCCAGGAGTGGCCAGATTTTTCGATGAGGCGGTCTGACGCCTCGGGGCCCCAAGTGCCAGCGGCGTAGTTCGGGAAGTCGCGGGGGTGAAGAGCCTGCCAGACATCCAGGATGGGATTCACGATGCGCCAGGAGGCGTCCACGCTGTCGTAGCGGTGGAAGAGCGTCATGTCGCCGATCATGCAATCGTAGAGAAGCGTCTCGTAGCCGGTCGCAGCATTGGATTCGCCAAATTCCTGATAACTGAAGTCGAGCGGCACATTGGCGATCGAGATTCCAGGCCCTGGGCGCTTGGCATGGATATCCATCGTGATGCCCTCGTCGGGTTGCACATGGATCACCAAGCGGTTTGGCATGATATTGTCTTCAACACCTTTTCCGAAGAGCAGGAGAGGGGTGCGCTTGAAGCCGATGACGATCTGCGTCGTGCGAGCGGCGAGGCGCTTGCCGCTGCGTATGTAGAATGGCACATCGGCCCAGCGCCAGTTGTCGACCTCGAGCTTCATTGCGACGAAGGTCTCGGTGTTTGACTGCGGATTCACATTCGGCTCGGTGCGGTAGGCGGGGACATTTTTTCCGTCGATGATACCGGCGCCGTATTGCCCGCGGACGGTGTTGGCGAGGACTTCCTCAGGCTCCATCGGGCGAATGGCCTCAAGGACCTTCACCTTCTCATTGCGCACGCTGTCGCCGGAGATCGAGGTGGGAGGCTCCATGGCCACGAGCGAGAGCACGGAGAGGATGTGGTTTTGCACCATATCGCGCGTCACGCCGGAGTGGTCGTAGTAGCCGCCGCGCAGCTCCACGCCGAGTTCCTCGGCGACGGTGATCTGCACATAGTCGATGTAGCGGCGGTTCCAGATCGGCTCGAACACGCTGTTCCCGAAGCGGAAGACCATGATGTTCTGCACGGTTTCTTTGCCGAGGTAGTGGTCGATGCGGTAAATCTGCGACTCAGCGACATGCTTGGTGAGGTCTGCATTCAGGTCGCGGGCGCTCTGCAAATCGTGGCCGAAGGGTTTTTCAATGATGACTCGGCGCCAGGCATCCGGCTTTTCCTCGGTGAGACCGGCATTTCCAAGTTGCTCGACGACCTTGCCGAAGAAGGTCGGCGCGATGGCCAGGTAGAAAAGAACATTGCCGGGCAGATTCCAGGTTTTTTGGACATCTGTTATCTTTGCTCCGAGGTGCTGGAAGGTTTCTGGATTGTTGAAATCTCCGGCGAGGTAGTAGCTGCGCTTGGAAAATTCGTCCCACTCGGCCTGATCAACCGGACGAGTAGCGAATTGCTGGATATCCGAGGTAATCTGCGTGCGGAAAAGCTCGTCGTTGCTGTCGCTCACCGCCACGCCGATCACGGCGAAATTCTCAGGCAGAAGCTTGAGGGCTTTGAGATTGTAAAGGGCTGGGAGGAGCTTGCGCTTGGTGAGGTCTCCCGATGCTCCGAAGATCACAATCGTGCACGGGTCGCCAGGGCATTCATGGCCGGTCAATGGTTTGGTGGACATACAATCTCTTGCGTATCGGAGCAGGTGCTCCGCGACAAGACATCCCTGCAAGGTAGGGCAAGTTCAACCAGAGACATTTCATCTGATTTAGCGATGGATTTTTGAACCGCGCTGGCGCGGCAGGAATTTATCGGGGCTTTTTGGATGGCGTGCCGATATGTGTGGAGGTGTTGCATTCGGCGCCAAGTCGCTTGGAAAGCGGACCGTTCGGGATCGATTTGGGATTTTTTTTACAGCATTCTTTTTGTGCACCAAACGAAGCGTGTTTTCAGCGAAGGTTGAGGGATGCGGATGGCCTTCGAGGACCAGTGCCAGACCGGCCTCGATGAGATACAAGGGCCAGGAGTTGATAACGCGCACGAGGTCTCATTGCTGACCGCGAAACTCCCTCTTGTATTGAGACGCCTCTTTTTGAAGCGCCTCGATGGATCGCCGGTTCAAGCGGCGATCCCGATTCCCTGGTTCGTTCAGGCCTTGTAAACAAACTCGCGCCTTCTCGATCAAAGCCGCCTCCTCAGGTTCCTTGCCGGCATTGTCAGTGGCGGCGCGGCTCGCAATCCACAGCCCGAGAGCAGGCAGGCGATTCGGGGCTTCCAACCATTTTTTTAACACCGTCAATCGCGTGAGCGGCGCATTGCCGCGCAAATCGATATCGTGAACGATTTGGCGAATCTTTTCGGAGGTGGAAACGCGCGCGCTCATGTTTCAAAGTTCCCCGCGAAACGCTCGGTGCCACAGGCTCTCAAAGAGACCGTCCCACTCAGGCGGCCACAAGCTCGCAGGTGTTCTTTCGTGTAAACAGCATGCTGCCCTGTAGGCTTCATGTCGTTGTCCCCTTCTTCTTGGCTTTTTTGCCCTTCGCCTCTGTCTCGTCTGAGAGCGACTCCGCAAGGCCCTGCGGGGAATGAATCGATACGCCGGCGATGGTTTGGCCGTAGAGTCGGCCGAAATGGGTTTTGTCGCCGGTGAGGAGCGCTTGGCACCGGTGTTGGATGGCGGAGGCGAGCACGGGGCGGTCTTTTTCTGGTAGGAGTAGGGCGAGGTTGGGGGATGCAAATGTAAGCGGGCTAGCGAGGCGGTAGATGCCGCGCAGGACGTTCTCGAAATCGGGTAGTGCGGTGGAGAATTTTTGCTCCAGATTTCTGCGGGCCTCGGCGATCACATATTCATCGGCGACGCATTCATGGGCGCACGCTTGGATTTCCTCGACGAGTCGGCGGATGGCTCCGGCGGATTTGGCTACAGAGAAAAGGATATTGGCGTCGAGGAAAATACGCATCGGCTATGGGGTCGCAAGGAGCGGGTGTTTCTGAAACCAATCGGCCAACTCGGCCTCGGCTTGATCGAACTCGGCGATGCGCTCGTCTGTGTAAATCTCGATGGGCACCGTGACCGCCGGACGGAGGAGAATGCCCTCTGGCGTAGTTTCGGCGATGAGGTTGTCCTGGGGCCGGATACCTGCCGCCTCCCGCATCTTTGCAGGCAAGGCAATGAGTCCGCGTCCGGATATGGTGAGTGTGGCTTTCATCGAGCCAATATTGCAGAAATGCAGAAAAACTGCAATTGTGAGCCAGCGCGAGCGGGTGTCTAAGGCGGCACGGCGGCAGGAAAGACGAGCAGCCACCAAAGGCTTTTCGTGTTGGCCGCAGACGATTTCGAGAAGACGCCTACGCAATCGCCCGGTTTTTGACCTCTTCGAGGATGGAGATGAGTTCGTCCACTTGGAGGCTGTCGATTACGCCTTCGACGCCTTGGTCGTGGATGAAGGTGTAGGGCGGTTCGTAGAGGCGGGCGGCGTCCATCACGCCGTTGGCGGTGAGGTGTTTCACGACCTCTTCTAAAAACTCGATCTGGTTGGCGGTGGGCGTGGGACTTTTTGGGACGGCACTCATTTTCGTTCCTGGCGGCTTCGTTGTCGCGGCCGCCCACGAAAACAAGCTTCAGGTCGCACGCTTTCTTCCCGCAAGTTCGAGAAGAGCGCAACGACCTGTGCTACAAACGATCCGGCATTTCTCCTAAGGATTCGTCCAGAAATAAGTTAATACAAAACAGCT
>JBIIPZ010000058.1:0-13895 GCA_044342325.1 Terrimicrobiaceae bacterium | reverse complement strand
ATCTTCAAAAAAAAACGAAAGCGATTAGGTTAATCCTGTGAGTGCTTTCTTAATCCGCTGGATGGTCATAACAGTGGCAGTTTTCGCTGCCGAAAAGGTTATTCCTGGCATCAGTTGCTCCAGTTTGGGGGCTTTGCTTGGAGCATCGCTCCTGCTCGGAATCATCAATGCCTTTGTGAGGCCATTCCTGCTTTTGCTAAGTATCCCATTCATTGTCATAACAATGGGTCTATTTATATTTGTCGTGAATGCCCTGCTTTTACTCTTTGTGGCGCAAGTGATACCTTCTTTTCAAGTGGACGGCTTTTGGAATGCCTTTTTCGGAGCGATCATTATCAGTGTTGTCAGTTGGATTCTCAGCTCATTTTTCCGCACGAGTGATGGCCGCATCCACACGATCACTCACCACCCCTCCATCAAAAAAGCCGATGCCCGTCTGATCAAGTGAGGCTTTTTGAATCAGGGCGCGTTGGCGTTAAAATTTGCGGTATCACAAACGATGCGGATGCCGCCATGTGTATCGAAGCTGGGGTAACTGCCCTAGGCTTCAATTTTTACCCTGGCTCGAAGCGTTTTATCGAGCCGGAGAAATCTTTCGATTGGATTCGCTCTTTGGAAAAGACCGTCGATCGCGTTGCTGTGCTCGTGAATGCGGATGCCGACTTGCTTGCGCGCGTTCGCGACTCGGGGTGTTTTGAGTTTATTCAATTCCACGGCGATGAACTGCCTGCGGACTGCTTGAACTGCGGTGCCAAGGATTGGATTCGAGCCGTGCGAGTGAAGGATAGTTCCGCCCTCGATGCCGCGCTGGCTTTTTCCACTCCTTACCTGCTTCTGGATGCTTGGTCGGCGGCGGCTTATGGCGGCACTGGGCATGTCGCTGATTGGAACTTGCTCAGCGATTTTGTTCGCCGGAATTCTGCAAGAAAGTTTCTTTTGGCTGGTGGACTTACGCCCGAAAATGTCACTGAAGCCATTCGAGCAGTGAGACCTGCAGTCGTCGACGTCGCCGGCGGTGTGGAGTCTGAACCGCGCCGGAAAGACGCCGTTTTAGTGAAAGCATTTATCAAGGCTGCCGCTCTCGGATCGCAGGCAGCGGGAGATTCCCCTTGACGCCCATGCGTTCTGCTCGGTTCATTTCCGCTTCTCATGGGTTTACAAAGTCTTTAACTGATCGGTTTTTTATTTCATGACGAAGTCACCTGTCTCTCGGGTTCATTTTCACGCTGCGTTGCTGTTTGTTTCCATCCTGCTCGCCGGATGCGTCACCGATAATCGCCATCGAATGGTCGTGAGCGTTGCAGATCAAAAAATGCTCGTTCTCCGCGATGGCAAGCCCTTCTCGATTTACCCTGTGTCCACCTCCAAATTCGGCGTTGGCGACCGACCCGGTTCCTACGCCACGCCTCTCGGCGTATTGCGCATAAAAGAAAAAATTGGCCATGGTCTGCCTGCCGGATCGGTTTTCAAAAGCCGCCAACCCACTGGCGAAGTCCTCCCTGTGAATGCGCCGGGTCGTGATCCCATCGTTACGCGCATTCTCTGGTTGGAAGGTCTTGATGACAAAAATCGCAATTCCTACCGCCGCTATATCTACATTCATGGCACGCCCGAGGAGCGCAATATCGGCAGGGCCGTAAGCTATGGTTGTGTTCGCATGAAATCCCAGGATGTCATCGAACTCTTCAACACAGTTGGTCTGAATTCGAAAATTCTCATCACTCCGAATCCCTTGCCTCCAACGCTGACCATGGCTGTCCCTCAGCGCGGTTCCCGAAACTTGTCTAACTCTCATTAAGGTCTAAATTTTACGAAATGCATCAAGTCATCCGTTTTCATTGGGCACATGACAATTAATCCCGCCAAGCCACATGTAATGAATCCCCTGGAAGAGCGAATTATTTACAAGTTTCGCAATGGATTGCTCCTTGCTGAGGCGCTGACCCATCCCAGTATTTCGCTAGAGCGGAAAAACTACCCCTTCGACAATCAGCGTTTGGAATTTCTTGGTGATGCCGTGATTCAGGTTACCGTCACAGAGCACCTCTTCCGCATGTTTCCTGACTTTGGTGAGGGGCAACTGACAAAGCTCCGAACCCGCATCGTATCCCGCCCAGCCCTCAGAGATCGCGCCCTGGCGCTTGATCTCGGCAGTTTCATCATGATGGGACGCGGCGAGGAGGCCAGCGGGGGCCGCGAGCGCGCTTCCACATTGGCCGATGCCTTTGAATCCCTCGTCGGAGCGATTTACTTGGATGGTGGATTTGACGCCGCCCGTATTTTCATCCTGCGTCAAATGGACTCGGTCTTCACCGAGATTGCCAATCAACCAGACGAGATCAATCCGAAGGGCTACTTGCAGGAAATTCTCCAAGCCATAGAACCCTCCGCTCCAGACTATCAAATTCTCTCACAGACCGGCCCAGAGCACTCCAAGGTTTTCATCTGTTGTGTTCTTTGGAATGGATTGGAATTGGGTAGGGGATGTGGTTGCAGCAAAAAAGAGGCTCAAGTCGCTGCCGCCCAGGTTGCCCTTGCGGATCGTCTCTGGGAACAGACTGCCAAACACGCTCCGGCTAAGAAAAAGAAAAGAAAATGATCTACCAACTTTCACTGCAAACGACTGGACTCGCTGTGGGCCTGCTTCTGGTCCTCTCGCATGCGCTGGGTCTCCTCAAGCCCACGGCATCTATGGATTTCGCTCGCGCATTTCCCCGCTCCCGTCCCGTCGGCGCCATCTTACTGCTCATGGCAGCTGTCTGGAGTTTTCTGTTGGTGAGCGATATCGATCTCGGCGAGTTCTCGCGGCTGCGCAACTTGATGCTTGTGGGCATCGTCGCAGGAGCGATCCTTTCTTGGATTTATGTGGAGGAGTTTCTGGCCGTCCGCGCCCTTGGCATGTTGCTCCTCCTTGCAGCCGAGCCTCTTTTGGAATCCTGCGCGCTACGCTCCGAACAAAGCCGCTTGCTCTTGGTCATCCTCGCCTACGCTTGGATTATCGCCGGTCTGTTTTTTGTGGGTATGCCATACCTGCTGCGGGATGCTGTAAAAATCCTGACCTCCCAAAAACAGATCTGGCACTTGGCCGCACTTGGCGGGCTCCTTTATGGTGCCGCCCTTATGTCGGCCGCTTTAATCTGGTGGTGAATTTCACCATTCCACGCCCACAATAGTCAGAGTAACTGAATGGTGCGGCGTGCCCGCGACGGTATCCTTGGAGACATTTTGCTCGCCAGTTCCGTAGCTCGCAGGCGCGGCGGGATTCAAAAGTTGCCAAGGTTTTTCGACATCAAAAATCTGCTTAACAATCCCGTCAATTTCAGGCTTCAACTCGGGTGCCTGCGTTGTGATCTCGCGTTCGCGCCCTTGCGGTGCCACAAAATCCTGCGCCATCAGAGCTGCAGGCAGAACCAAAATGGAAAATAAAACACGTGCTTTCATGATTACTTTTTTACCACTCGGAGCATTTTGTTGCAAGTGGGTGAGAGACCCCGGAAAACCGGAAATCTTGACGCCATGAAGTTCGCTCCCTTAACTTCCGTGCCTCGCGATGCCGTTTCGATATTTACTGATTTCTCTCGCTGCTCTTCTGGTTGTTTCCCCGCTGGCAGAAGCTCAGACTCCTGAATCCACCGAACCTCCCCCGCCACCCAAGCGGCAGCAGGTCAACTCGGATGTCACTCCGGAAGAGAAGGCGGATTTCGATGAGGCTGCAGCCTATGATCAGGAGGGATCTATATCCACCGCGCTCAGTGGCTATCGTCGCTTCATTAAAAACCACCCCGCATCCCCGCTCGCCATGAAAGCCCAGTTCCGCATTGCCGAGGTTTATGAAGAGCTCGGCGATAGCACAAAGGCCTTCAACTCGTATCAGAAACTTGTGACCCAATACCCCGACACGCCCGATTTCGAGCGTTCTGTGAATCGGCAGGTGGTCATCGCCAACGAATATCTTGCGGGAAAAAAAGTGAAATTTCTCGGGCTGGCTTTCCTCTCTGGCACCGATCGCGCCGAGGAGATGTTTGCCTCAATTATCCAAAATGCTCCCTACAGCAAAAATGCTCCGATAGCTCAGTTCAATTTGGGCCTGACCTACGAGCGTCAAAACCGCGTGCAGGAAGCTGCCAAAGCCTATCAGGGCGTTCTGGATCGCTACCCCAACAGCTCCATCGCCGATGATGCCATGTATCAAATCGGCTACATTTACATGATGCTCGGCCAGTCCGGTAAAACGCAGGATCTCTCCGCGCTTGTCACAGCAAAAAACACATTCGAGGACTTCCTCCTTCAATATCCCACCAGCGAAAAGGCCGCGCAGGCCAAGGACAATGTCGTGACCCTCGGAGCTAAAGAATCCGACGACCTCATGACCATCGCCAAGTTTTACGATCGCTTCAAAAACTATCGCGCCGCCGCCATCTACTACAACGACATCATCCGCCGCGCACCGGATTCTGCGGATGCCGTGGCAGCTCGCGACCGTGTGCAGGAAATCCGCAGTGAAGCGGGCGACGAAGCTCTTCGCACAGGCCCCGAGCAGGCTCAAACCGGTGAGACCGCTGCTCTCCGCCGCAGGCTCCAAGCCCAGGTGGAAACCTCATCCCTCGCTGATTTCAACGGCCCGCCGCGTCAGGACATCGTCGCCGACGAGTTGCCGGTTGTGAGCAGTCCCAAGCTCCGCACCGATTCGAGGGATGTCGCTCCGATGCCCGCAGTCGAACCCGCTTTGCCTAATCCATGAAGACTCCGCTCGCTGCACTCCTCGCTGCCGCCCTCATGCTCACCGGATGCGGTTACAAGTTGGGTGAGATCCGCCCCACGCCCATGCGATCGGTGCGCGATTTGTCTGTTCCGACTTTTAAAAACAACACCTACGAATCCCGCATAGAGGTTATGTTCGCCGACACGCTTGTGAAGCGCCTCCAGCAGGACGGAAGCTACCACATCGTTAATTCGGATCAGGCGGATGCCATACTGAACTGCACCATCACCAAGATCGACCGCAACGCCCTCCGCTCGGTCCAAAGCAATGTTCTTGCAACGAGTGAATTTGGCCTGATCGTGCATGTCCGCTACGATGTCATCGATCAAAGCACTGGCGCCACTCTCATGAGTGGAACCGCCATTGGCAGGACCTCGTTCTTCAGTGGCAATGATCTGCAAACGATCGAGCGCCAAGCCCTCTCCAACGCTGCCGCCGATCTTGCGAATAACCTTGCCAGCCAGATCACCGAGGGTTGGTAAAACCGGCCGCCCGCTGTGCTAAGCGTTGTTCCCACACCCATCGGAAACCGTCAGGATATCACCCTGCGGGCCGTTGAGGTTCTGAAGGCTGCCGACCTGATTGCTGCTGAGGACACCCGCCACAGTGGGCTTCTCCTCCAACACCTCGGTATCAAGAAGCCCTTCCTCAGCCTGCATGGGCACAACGAGTTCTTCCGCTGTGAAGATGTGGCCAACCGCATAGCTGAGGGCACTCATGTCGCCCTCATTACGGATGCCGGCATGCCCGGCATTTCCGATCCAGGCTACCGCCTCATCCGCACCTGCATCGACCGGGGATTGCCAGTCAGTGTGCTTCCAGGGCCGTCGGCCGTCCTCACTGCGCTCGTCGGTTCAGGCTTTCCATGCGACCGTTTTTTCTTCGGCGGATTCCTGCCAGTTAAAAGCGGTCGCCGCGCCAACGAACTCACCGCCGCAGCTGCGAGAGGCGAGACAAGCATCTACTTCGAATCTCCCCATCGCATTCTCAAAACCCTCGCCGCCCTCGATGCGATCTGTCCCAAGCGCACCGTTTGTGTCGCGCGCGAACTCACAAAAACCTTCGAAGAATACCGCCGCGAGACACCATCCGCCCTCATCGCCCACTTTGAAAAACATCCGCCCAAAGGCGAGATCACGCTGGTGATACCCTCAGCCTCCAACGAGCGTGATGAGGCGGATTCTGCTGAAGAGGGCGATTAACTATGCCTCCGCTGACGCCGCGCCAGCGTTTGGTTCGACTTGGAATCATCGCCGTCTCCGCTCTGGTCCTTTCCCTTTCGCTTCTCAAAAGCCTGAATCCATCACTTCCCGCACTGCCTTGCGGGTTCAAAAGCCTCACTGGCCTTCCCTGCCTTTTCTGCGGAGGCACACGCTCCGCCTGCGCCGCTCTTCGTGGGGACTTCGCCTATTCACTTTACCTGAATGCCCTTTCTATTCCGCTCATTGCCTTAATCCTGCTCCTCGCATTCACAAGCGCGCTAGAGATCACACGCGGCTGTCCTTTCGCCGACTGGCACTCGCTCTCGAAGCCTTTTTTAAAACTCTGGCCCGCCTTGATTCTCCTCCTGCTCGTTTGGTGGGTCGTGCACCTAGTTTCAGCCCTGCGAACCCCCAAGCCCGAATTGCTGAATCCCGACAACCCCATCGCTACCCGCCTTCGAGCCTGGCTAGACCAGTAATCCAAACTGCAATTCGAGGCCGGACGCTGAAAAAATCTAGACCTCAGGATGCCGGCCTAACTTTTTTGGTCCTGAAGCCTTTCAGTCGGCGGCAAGCATCGCGCGGAGGCTGGCAAAGGATGCTGCGAGATCCTCTTCGGCGACGGGGCGGGACATGATGTCCTCGTGGGATTCCGAGAGCACGCTGTCGCCTTCGATTTCTTTGAGAAATGGGCTGGGACGGCAACTCATGGCGGAGCCGAACTTCATGCGGTTCCGGCAATGAGTGATCGTGAGAGACTTCATGGCGCGGGTAATGCCGACATAGAAAAGCCGCCTTTCCTCATCGACCGTGCCCTCGGATTTCGAGCGCTCGTGGGGGAGGAGTCCATCCTCCGCACCAATGAGAAAAACATGCGGGAACTCAAGCCCCTTGGCGGCGTGGAGCGTGATGAGGGTAAGTCCTGTGGCGTCGTCTTTTTTATCCTCCTCGCGCTCGCGATTAAGCGAGAGTTCGTCGAGGAAATCCTGCACGCTGCCGCGCTTTTTCGATTGGTGGGTTGCCAGGGCGTTGAGAATCTCCTTCGCGCCCGACTCGCGGTTGAGGGCCTCCTCGGGCGTCTTGCAGGAATTTTTGAGATCTTCAAAGTAGCCGGTTTCAGAAAGGTAGCCGTTCACGATGGCAAACGCATCCGCTCCGGGCGTGAGGAGGTGGATGCGTGCGGCCGCGAGGTCTTCGGCGAATTTGCGGATGGCTGCAGCTGTCTTGCGTGTTACCTCCGGCTCAAAGGCGGGATCGGTGAGCGTTTCAAAGAGGCTGCGGTGGGCCTTGGCACTATGCTCGAGCGCGATCTCCACCGATGTGGCACCGATGCCGCGCGGCGGGGTATTGATGATGCGAAGGAGGGAGATGTCATCCTGCGGGTTGATGAGGCAGGTGATGGTGGCTAGGATATCCTTTATCTCGCGCCGGTCGAAAAAACTTTTTCCGCCAACGAGCCGGTAGGGAATTTTCATGCGGCGCAGGTTTTCCTCGAGGAGTCGGGATTGGGCATTCATGCGGTAAATCACCGCGAAGTGCTCCCACGGGATGCCGCTTGCATTGCGGATGGCTCCGGCCTCGCCAACCACAAATTCGGCTTCTGTCTTATCATCTGCCACGGCTACGACATGCACCGGATCGCCTCCTGGGACGGAACTCCAGAGGTTTTTCACGCGGCGGCGGGGGTTATTTTTGATGAGCCGGTTGGCCGTGGTGAGAATGGGATTCGTGCTGCGGTAGTTTTGCTCGAGGCGTATGACCTTCGGATTCGGGAAATGTTTTTCAAACTCGAGGATGTTCGACACCTCGGCTCCGCGCCACCCGTAGATGCTCTGGTCGTCATCGCCCACCACGCAGACATTCGGCGGGTCGCCCGCTGCGAGTAGGCTTACTAGATCGAGCTGCAGGCGGTTGGTATCTTGGAATTCATCGACCATCATCTGGCTGTAGCGGGCGCGCCATTTGTCGCGGACATCCTGGTGCTCGTTGAGAAGTCGCACGGCTTGCACGAGCAGGTCGTCGAAATCCATGGCATTCAAGGCATGGAGCTCGCGGTTGTAGCGTGCGTAAACCGCTCCGATGACAGTCTCGTCATCTTGTGGTGCGGCCCAGCCGTTGTTCTTGGCTTTGCTGATGAGGTTTTTCGCCAGGCCGGGATCGAGTTTTTCATCCTTCGCTGTGACGCGGTTGATGACTTTTTTGATGAGCCCGAGTTGGTCGCCCTCGTCGAAAATGGTGAAGTTGTTTTTGTAGCCGATCTTGTCGGCATCGGCGCGGAGAATCCTCACGCAGAGGGCATGGAATGTGGATGCCGTGATCTCGTCGGCTTGCTCCTCGTTGAGCATTCCCCGGATACGCTCTTTCATTTCGCGGGCTGCTTTGTTGGTGAAAGTGACGGCCAGAATTTTGGAGGCAGGGGTTCCCGTCGAGACGAGCCAGGTGATGCGGGCCACGATGGTGCGGGTTTTTCCGGTTCCCGCGCCTGCGAGGATGAGCAGTGGGCCGTTCTCGTGGGTGGCGGCGCTTTGTTGTTCGGGATTGAGGTCGTAGAGACGGAAGCGGCTCATGGAAGCTCCCTGCGGGCGAAGCGGGCGAGGACTTCGGGATAAAGTTGATGCTCCGCCTCCTGGATGCGCGCGTGGAGTGTCTCCGGGGTGTCTCCGGGCAGGATGTTTATTGGGGATTGGGCGATGATCTCGCCGGTATCCATGCCGGAGTCCACAAAATGCACCGTGCAACCGGTCGTCTTCACCCCGGCTGAGAGCGCTTGTTTCCAGGCCTCCAGACCTGGAAAGGAAGGCAGAAGCGAGGGGTGGATATTGATAATGCGGCGAGGGAAGGCTTCGAGAAGAGGGCTTTTGACGAGGCGCATGTAGCCTGCGAGAACGATCAGGTCGGCGCGGGATGCCTGGAGTTCTTTGACGAGCGCGGACTCCACCTCATCGGAAAGGCGGGTTCGGTATTTTGCCTCGTGGATTGTTGTCGTTGGAATTCCGAGATTGTCAGCGAGTGTGAGAATGCCGGCATCGGCCACATCGGACGCCGCGAGGACGGGTGTGACTCTCAGGTGTCCCGCCATGATCGCTGAGAGGATGGCGCGGAAGTTGGAACCTTTTCCAGAACCGAGGACGGCAATTTTGAGCTGCGGCATGAGGGAGGATATTTTGCATTGAGGAAGCGGGTGAGGGGAGTCTTAAGTTTGAGGAAATTTGACACGCCGCTAGAGGAGCGTTTGCAGTTTTTCCGGTGCTCAGCGCCCGCAGTGTTCTTCGGCCGCTGGGCCGAACTCTTGGAGAAGTTTCGAAAGCCGGAGAACTTCTGCCTCATCGATCTCAAGCAGAGCGGCGACCTCCTGAACTCCAAATCCCTTGCGCAACATTTTGAGTGCCGCCACTTGTTGGCCGAGTAGCTTGCCTTCTGCGCGCCCCTTCGCTTCGCCTTCGGCGAGGGCATCGGCGAGGAGCGTGCGCTCGACGCTTACGCCGTCCCAGTATTTCTCGTAGGCCGCCAGTTCGCCTTCACTGAAGCCGGATTCCTTCACATATTCCACCGCCTCGCGCACCTCTTGCTGTGCGAGGAGATCGGTGGAAACCTCCGCCGACTTCTCACCGACTTCGGTGAGATACCGCAGCCATAGCACTTGCAGACGCTTCTCGGGCATCGTCTGCGGACGAAACTTGGGCAACTCCACAAAGACGAATTCCAGCCCTTCGATCTGGCGGCCTGTATCCAGGGCATGGACAATCCGGTAGTGGTGATACCACTCGGGGGTGTCTTTGATGAAGGTGTCATCAACGAGGTTGAGGGAATAGACTGGTTGGAGCAGGTGGTATTCTTGGCCGGTTTTCAGCTGCTTCACATACGCCTTCGAGGCGTTGAAGAGCACCCGGTTCATGAAGCTATCGGTCCAAAGCATCTGCATCTCGACGATGAATTGGCGCTTTTTCTGATCCACACAACGAACATCCACGATACTGTTTCGTGTCTCCGGGACTTCAGGAACCAACTCGCTGGGAAGATACTCAAGATCTTCGATCTGGGCGTCTGGCTCTAACGGCAACAGCGCGTTGAGAAAGCTCTTGAGAAGGTGTGGATGCTGGCCAAACACCTTCTTGAAAGTGAGATCGTTCTTGGGATCCAAGTAGCGCATATCGGGCACAATACAAACTTGCTTTGGCTCGCGCAAGCCATGGAGAGCGGGCCTCAAGAAAGGGGCGATAATAGGATGGGATTGGGGTTCAAAGAGACTGCAGAGGATTCACGATTTAATAGGTATTCGAGTTGGATATTGTCGTCGAGGGCGCGCGTGACTATGTGTCGCTGCGCTCTTGCTTTGAAATACCAGCCGATGAATGTGAAATGCCGCCTCGAATCCCTTCACAAAAAGGTGGATCAGGCATTGGACCGGTGGTTGCCGGATGCCAGCACGAAACCAAAGACCCTGCACACCGCGATGCGCTACAGCGTCTTTGCGGGTGGCAAGCGTTTGCGTCCTGTCCTCTGCCTAGTGGCTGCCGAGGCTTGTGGCGGCAATATTTCCTTAGCCATGCCTGCCGCTTGTGCCATCGAGTGCATTCACACCTACTCGCTCGTCCATGACGACCTGCCTTGCATGGATGACGACGACCTCCGCCGTGGGCGTCCAACGACACACAAGGCATTCGGCGAAGGCGTGGCCGTCTTAACCGGTGATGCTCTTTTGACGGTTGCGTTTGAGATTCTGGCCCGCACGAAAACAACCGCCCGCCACGGAATGGCGGATTTCCTGCGAGAGCTTTCCCAAGCGGCCGGGAGTTCGCATCTCATCGGCGGCCAGGTGGCGGATGTCGAAGCGGAGAAGCAAAAGGTCAGCCCGGCGGGGTTGGAATTCATCCATCGAGGCAAGACGGCTGCGATGATCTCTGTGAGCCTGCGTCTTGGAGCTATGACTGCGGATGCCACTGCCGCTGAATGCCGCTCGCTTGGGAAGTTTGGCACGCACCTTGGTTTGGCATTCCAGATTGTGGACGACATTCTGGACATCACTCAAACGAGCGAACAGCTCGGCAAAAGCGCCGGCAAGGATGTCGCGGCGGGCAAGGCTACCTATCCGGCCATTTTTGGTTTGGAGAAATCCCGCAAGGAAGCTGCGCGCCACACGAAACTCGCCCTCCACTCCCTGAAGCCCTTCGGCGAGCGGGCCGCTTTCCTCCGGGGCATTTCGGACTACCTTCTCAGCCGCGAATTCTAATGGGATCACGACTTTTCTGGCTCTCCTTCGGCGGGGCTCTCCTCATCACCTCTCTTACTGCCTGGGTCTCTTGGGAGTTCTTCATCAAGCCGATGGATGCCGCCGTGCGGACGGCAAACCTCCTGCATGAGAAATTTCAGGAGTCGTTGGGAGTTTCGCCCAGGATTCTTGCCAATGCCGGCGTCCTTTTTTCGCAAAAAAGCGAATTGGAAAGCCTCGTTCTTTCAAGCGGGAAGGTCAGCGTGCGGGAAAGTTTCGCTGGGCAAAAGCCGGGCGGCGGGGATTTCTCAGCTGGAGCTGATTTTCAAGCAGAGGGCGGAATATTCTTCCGTGAACCCCTTCAAATCAATGTCCGGCGCGGTGGGGCGATCGCCGATGTGAGCTTGCCGCAGATCAAAATCCTCCGTCTTGAGGTGACCGCGCCTGTCCAGTTCGATCCCGAGGATTTGGTGTGGGATACAATGCCCGAGCGCTTGCAAACAAGGATCTCGAGATCGCTGGAGCGCCGAGCCAAGCGCGAGTTGCTGGAGGGCGGACTCATGAAACAGGCTGAACAAGAACTCCAAGAAAAAGTTCGCCTCATCGCGTCACAGGCGGGATGCGAAGTGTTTTTTCTAAGTGGAAGAGAGTCGGATCAAGGCGGCTTGCCCAATCGTTGACGCCGACCTGCTGCGAAGATAGGGTTCCCGCCTTGCCAGATGACGACCCTTGACCGCTATGTTTTGCGGAAATTTTCCGTTCCTTTTCTTTACTGCTTTGGCGGGTTTGTAGGCATCTGGTTCATTTTCGACCTCGCTGACAACTTGCAGGATTTTATCCAAGGTCAGGCGTCTGCCGAGGCGCTCATCGACTACTACGCTTCGCAGGTTCCGGAAATCATCGTTATTGCCATGCCATTGGCCACGCTTTTGGCTTTGCTTTACTCGCTCGCGGGCATGTCTCGCTCGAATGAGATTATTTCGATGCTGGGCGCTGGGAGGAGTATTTTGCGGATTCTCACGCCCTTGCTCCTTGTTGGGGTGTTGCTCACTGGCGTTACCGCTTTTTTTAACTACGAGGGCGCACCGCATGCGACCGGGATGAAAAAAGTCATCGTTGGCGACATCAAGCGCGGAAAAAAGAGCGATAAAACTATGAAAGGCCACCTCTTTCGCAACAGGGAGGACCTTCGCACTTGGTTTGTGGCCCGCATGTCTCTGCGGGGCGAGCGCATGCAGGATGTGCAAATCATCCAGCAGGATTCCGACGGGAACATTATTCAGCAGTGGTATGCAAGGGAGGCTGTTTTCGATCCTCTTGTGGCGCGATGGACGCTCCTCGGCGGGAAGTATGTGGAGATGGACAGGGAGGGGAATATTTTGAAAAGCGAAATGCCCGGAAATATCACGGTTGATGGATGGTCTGAGACGCCGTGGCGCATTTCGAGTTCCATGCTCAATGCGGATTTTCTCTCCGTGCCGGAGTTGAACGACTACCTGAAATACAACGCCGATTTTCCCGAGAATCGCTTGGCCGCCTACCGCACGCATTGGTATTACCGCTGGGCCATGCCTGCTGTCTGTTTTCTTGTGATTTTTGTGGCGGCACCCTGCGGGATTGTTTACTCGCGGCGAGGGGTTCTTGGCGGTGTGGCTCTGGCGATAGGCCTGTTCTTCTCGCTTGTTTTCGTCAGCAGCCTCTTTGTGGCTCTGGGCAAGGGCGGGCGTGTTTCGCCTTTCACCGCCGCCTGGGGGCCGATGATTGCTTTCTTTATCGCGGGTCTCGTTCTTCTTTGGATGAAGTCAACAAACCGCGAGATGCCAAAGTTTAAAATACCTGGACTTTCATGATGCAAGCCGACTGGGAGATCAAATCACGCGCTCACACCTGCGCACGCACCGGATACGAATTCCAAGAGGGTGACCACTTTTACACGCTGTTGATTCGCCATGGCGATGGCTTCCGCCGGGAGGATCTCTGTGAGGAGGCTTGGAAGAACCGGAATGACAACATCCAGCCTTTCTCATTTTGGCGTTCCAAATACGAGCCTCCCGCCGCTGCGGCTCCAGAGACTCTGGCCAAGGACGATGCTGAGGGGCTCCTGCGCCGTTTGATCGGCGAGAATGATCCTTCCCGTAAAAATGCCTGCTACATTCTGGCTCTCATGCTGGAACGCAAAAAAATGCTTCGCCCTGTGGCAAGCCGCGACGAGGACATGCTCGTTTACGAACACGTCGTCACGGGTGAGACGATAGTCATCGCAAATCCTCATCTCAGCTTTGAGCAAATTCCGGATGTCCAGCGCGAGGTGGGTGCGCTTTTGGAACACGGATTCTGACATGCCGTCCGGGCCACTGCTCTTTCTCGCCCCCATGGCCGGGGTTACGAATACTGTTTTTCGCAGCCTTTGCAAAAACCTGGGAGCGGATGTTCTCACGACGGAGTTTGTTTCCGCCGAGGGTATCCTGCACCGCAATGAGCGCACGCGTCGGTATTTGGAATTTCAACCGCTGGAGCGTCCGCTGGGAATTCAGCTTTTCGGCGCCGATCCTTCGCGCTTGGCGGAGGCTGTGAAAGCCGTGATCGACTGGGTTTCGCCGGATTTTATCGACCTGAATTTTGGTTGTCCGGTGAACAAAGTCGTTTCTCGCAACGGAGGCTCAGCCTTACTCAAGGACTGTCCGCTCTTGGCGAGCGTGGCCCGGGAGGTTGTGGCGGCGGC
>JBIIPZ010000025.1:0-47667 GCA_044342325.1 Terrimicrobiaceae bacterium | reverse complement strand
CGGCGGCAGAAAGTTTGCCGGTCACCGCCAAAATCCGCATCGGGTGGGATTCGCGCTCGGTCAATGCCCTCGAGACGGCTCGCATTCTCGAAGGCGAGGGCATTTCCCGCCTCGCGGTTCATGGACGCACGAAAGAGCAGGGCTACACAGGCGAAGCCGATTGGCGCGTCATCGGAGCGGTTGCCGATGCTGTGAATATTCCAGTGATTGGTAATGGGGATATCGATTCGGCTGCCGTTGCGATTCAGCGTCTCAGGGAAACAAATGTCGCGGGTCTGATGATCGGTCGGGCCGCGATGTGCCATCCATGGATCTTTCGGGAAATCCGATCTGCAATTGATGGCGGGGGCGCTCCTGAAGTGGTGACCCTCAGAATGAAATGGGACTTCATTTTCGAGCATACGCGGCGTGAGATCGGATGGTGGGGAGGCAAGGAGGAGTTGGCCATCCGCTCCATGCGGACGCGATTCATGTCCTACACACGCGGCTTACCTGGTGGGGCCCGCCTGCGCGAACGCCTCCAGCAGGTCACTTCCGAGGAAAGCCTCCGGCACATTGCCGCAGGGCATTTGCTCGAATACGGCGATCAAGCGGTCTGAAGCCTGCTACGCGAGCCGCTCAAAGCTCCACTCGGGAGCGGGAGCTTCAAAGGTTGTGGCCTCCTTTGTGAGGGGATGCCGGAAGGTAAGTTTCCAAGCATGCAAGCAAAGTGGCGGCTCCCCGAGGGAGAGTGTTTGGCGGTTGCCCAGAGCGCGGCCCGGCAAATACACGGGATCTCCGCAAATCGGGAAACCCAGATGCCACAAGTGCAGTCGAATCTGGTTTGTGCGGCCGGTGAGGGGACGCGCTTCCAGCAAGGCTGTGCCGTCGAAGTCTCTGCGGATGACGCGGAATTCCGTGCGGGCGGGAAGACCATTTTCCACATCAATCTGGCGGGCTCCAGCTTGGACAGGCTCTTCGCCGATCGGCGCATCGCAGAAAAAAGTGTCCTGCAATGGATGTCCCGTCACGCGCGCGAGGTAGGTTTTTTCAACTTCGCCACGCTCGAATTGTGGTTGCACAAATTTGGCAAAATGTCGTGTGCGGGTGAAAACAACCAGACCGGTCGTATTGGCATCCAACCGGTGTGCTGGTCTTGGTTTCTGTGGATGATAAACCGTCTGCAAGATCGCCTGGAGTGTATTGCGGTTGAATCGGCCGCTGGGGTGGATTGGCAGCGGGGCGGGTTTGTTGATGACCAAAAGAGCCTCATCCTCATGCAGAATTCGGAGATCGACGCTGACCTCTGGTTCCACATCGGCGGGAGTTTTACGATAAAAGCGGTCTCCTCTATGAGCTATGAGACTGGGCTGGACTGGTTGGAATCCCGAATCGAGAAGGCAGGAATTTTCAAAAATCTTCTGCCAATCCTCATGCCGCGTATGGCTGAAAATAGAGGCTATGGCTTCAAGGATGGTGACTCCGTCGTATTCCGGCGGAATCACAATCGGGCGAAAGTTGTCACAAGGCGTGCTGCCGGGCAGGGGAGTGGTGGCATTCCGAATCGCTTCCTCCTTCTGTGAGATACTCAACTTCATTTCCTCTTCCTGCGATTTGAAGCAAAACGGGCAGGATTTGCCGGCGACATAGCGGGGATCGTTTTGATCACTCTCCGTGAGTGGCGAGAGGCAGCGGAAGCACTGGGAGGAATCGGTTTCGCGCAGGGCGGGATCAACGCCGACGCGCTGGTCGAAGACGAAGCATTCGCCGTCGTAGTGCGCCCCGCCGCATTCCTCAAAATATTTCAGGATTCCGCCATCGAGCTGATGGATGTTTCGGAACCCCTGGCTTTCCATGTAGGGGCCTGCTTTTTCACAACGGATGCCCCCGGTGCAGAACATCACCACGGGTTCGTCTTTGAGCGATTCAGGAAGTTGGGCCACGGCCTGCGGAAAGTCGCGAAAATGGTCGATGCCGGCTGGGAGTGCTCCACGAAAAGTGCCGAGCTTGATCTCGTAGTCGTTGCGCGTGTCGAGAAGCGTGACCTTCCGGCCTTCATCGAGCCATTGCTTGAGCGTGGCGGCAGGGAGCTTGGCTGATGTTCTGCGGGCGGGGTTGATGCCATCCACACCGAAGGCGATGATCTCCTTTTTGATTCTCACAAGCATTCGTGAGAAGGGGTGATGCTCACTCAGGCTGAATTTCGGCGCCAGATCTTCGAGACCGCTGAGACTGCGGAGTTCCCGCAGCAGAACCTTGATGCCATCTGCCGAGCCGGCAACGAAAAGGTTGATGCCTTCGGTGCTCAAGAGAATCGTGCCTTTGAGCGACTGCTCTCGGCAAAGTCCGATCAGGCGCTCTCGAAGTGGCTTCAGATCGCTCAACTCGGCAAAGCGATAAGCTGCGATATTGGTGATTTGCTCTGGAACTTTGGCGCTCACGGGCTGCTCAGACTCCTCCGAAGCGGCGGGAGCGGGATTTGTAATCCTCCAAGGCCTCAAAGAAATCCTCCCGGTTGAAATCGGGCCAGAATTTCTTCGTCACATGGATTTCCGTGTAGCTCAGTTGCCAGAGGAGGAAATTGGAAATGCGCATTTCGCCCGAAGTGCGGATGAGTAAGTCAGGGTCTGGTATGCCGACCGTGTTCAGACGGGATTCGAAGACCTCGGATGTAATGGAATCCGGGTCTAATTTTCCTGCGGCGGCGTCGTTTGCCAACGACTTCACGGCATCGAGAATCTCGGCTCGTCCGCTGTAGCTCAGGGCGAGCGTGAAGTGGAGTTTGGTATTCGCTGCCGTCGCCTCCATGGCCTCGCCTAGCTTGCGTTGGCAAACGCTCGGGAGTTCATTGATTCGGCCGATGTGGTGCAGGCGAATGCCCTCTCGGACCATTTCGTCACGCTTTTGGTTGAGGAAGTTTTCGAGTAAAAGCATGAGGCCATTGACCTCAAGGGCCGGGCGTTTCCAGTTCTCCGAAGAAAAGGCATATAGCGTCAGATACTGGACGCCAGTGTCCAAGCATGCTTGCACACAGCGTTCGATGGATTTCGAGCCGGCTTCGTGCCCCGCGAGACGAGGGAGTCCTCGTTGCTGGGCCCATCGGCCGTTTCCATCCATGATGATGGCGACATGCTTGGGGGTGCTGCTCACGGTCAAAGGCGAATGGTCTGTGCGCGGGCAGGTCCGATGCTCACGATGGAGAGCTTGGCGCCTGTGAGTTCAGCAATTTTTTTCACATAGGCGCGGGCTTTCGGCGGCAGGTCGGAGAATTTCTTGGCCTCCTCGGTGGATTTCAGCCAGCCAGGCATCTCGATGTAAACTGGTTCGCAGCGGGAAAGGTGCTCGGAGTCGGTTGGCGGGAAGTCCAGGACTTTGCCATCTAGGCGGTAGGCGACGCAGAGCTTGATCGACTCTACGCCGTCGAGCCCATCGAGGTTGGTTATGGCGAGTTCATCGATGCCATTCAAAATCACAGAATATCTGGTCGAAACGGCATCGAACCATCCGCAGCGCCGTGCACGGCCCGTGGTTGCGCCGAATTCCCTGCCCATCGCGTGAAAACGGTCGCTGAGTGCATCGTCTTCCGTAGTGAAGGGGCCCTCACCGACTCGCGTGGTGTAGGCCTTGAGGACGCCCATGACCTTGTCAATGCGGTGGGGTGGAACGCCGCTTCCAGTGCAGGCCCCCCCGGATGTGGTGTTTGAGCTGGTCACATACGGATAAGTGCCGTGGTCGATGTCGAGGAATGTTCCCTGTGCTCCTTCGAAGAGCATGTTGGTCTTCATCTCAAGGGCGCGGTGCAGGAACATCACGGTATTCGTGATGAATGGGCGCAGAACTTCGGCAGCGGCAAGTGTGTCATTGATGATCTTCTTCGCGTTGAGCGTTGGAGCGCCGAGGCTCTTGAGGAGAGCGTTGTTCTCTTTGATTCGCTGCGTGAGTTTTTCTTTCAGGACATCCGGACGCAAAAGGTCTCCCGTGCGCAAGCCTGTGCGAGAGGCTTTGTCGGCATAGGCCGGGCCGATGCCTCGTTTGGTGGTGCCGATTTTCTTCGAGCCCTTCTGCGTCTCGCGCAGACCATCGAGAGCCTGGTGATAAGGAAGAACGAGATGGGCGGTATCACTGATGAGTAGGTTTTTTTCAACCTTCACGCCGCGTTTGCGCAGGCCTTCGATTTCGCCCACGAGCGCCACTGGGTCGAGCACGACGCCATTGCCGATCACGCAGGTTTTGGATTTGCGGAGAATGCCGGAGGGGATGAGGTGGAGGACATATTTCTCACCGCCGATGACAATCGTGTGACCGGCGTTGTTGCCGCCTTGGCTGCGGACGACGATGTCGGCTTCATCCGTGAGGAAGTCGATAATTTTTCCTTTTCCTTCATCGCCCCACTGGGCGCCGACGAGAATGGTGTTTGGCATAAATAGAGTTTGTTACTTTGAAATAGGTGGATTGAGTGACAAGCGAAAAGACCGCGCCAATCAGGCTCGGCGTTCGCGGATTGAGGCAAGGATATCGGCTGTGACCTCGGCAACCGGCTTGGCGCCGATATTGCCTTTTCCGTGCAGGCGCACGCTCACATTACCTGACTCCATGTCGCGGTGGCCGATGACCAGCATTGTATGCACACGGGCTTTCTCGGCATCGGCGATCTTCGCCTTTACGGGCTCGGAGCCGAAATCCGCTTCGGCGCGGACCATATGACGGCGGAGTTCATTAACAATGGGCTCAGCGTAAGAAATCAAAACTGGGTCGTCATTGAGTGTGATGACACGAACCTGCTCGGGAGCAAGCCAGAGTGGGAAGTTCCCGGCGTAGTGCTCGATGAGAAATCCGATGAACCGTTCGTGCGTGCCGAGTGGAGCGCGGTGGATGCACAGAGGCGTCTTTTCAGTGTTGTCGCGGTCGCGGTAGTGCAGGCCGAATTTGGCGGGAACGGCAAAATCAACTTGGTTCGTTGCGATGGTGAACTCGCGCCCGATCGCGCTCCAGACTTGGACATCGATTTTCGGCCCATAGAAAGCAGCTTCATTCGGCACTTCCACAAAATTGATGCCGCTCTCGACGAGAACATTTCTCACCATGTCCTCGGTCTTCTTCCAAAGCTCCGGCTCATTCACAAATTTCTGCCCCAGCTTTTCGGGGTCATGTGTGGAGAATCTCATCTGGTATTTCTCCAATCCGAAAACCTTGAAATACTCGATATACATCTCGTTCACGGCGCGAAACTCTTCTGCGAACTGCTCCTCCGTGCAGTAAATATGAGCGTCGTTCATGTTCAGCGAACGCACGCGCATCAGCCCGAAAAGCTCTCCGCTTTGCTCATAGCGGTAGCAGCATCCGTATTCAGCCAGTCGCAGCGGCAGGTCGCGGTAGCTGCGGGGCTCTGCCGCGAAAATTCGATGGTGGTGGGGGCAATTCATCGCCTTGAGATAGTATTTCTCGGTTTCGCCGAGTTCCTGCAGGCGGCCGCTCAGGGATTTCCATTCCCTAAATGCCTCCACGATCTCAGGGCTTGCCGAGCCTTCCTCGATGGCTTGGCGAATAGTGTCCATTTTTTGGGACATGATAGCTGATGACATCCCGCGAGAATATCAATTGATGCTTGGCATGACACTTCAAAACTCAAGAAAAGTCCGAGTCGAATGATTGGAGTGCCGACTGCTCAAGTTTGCACAGATCACTGGGTGGATTGCCGGGTTTTCTGTAATCGCGAGGGGTCATGCCAGTGGATTTTCAGAGCTGGCGTTTGAAGCTGGCAAGGTTTCCGAATCCACCCTTGAACGTCCGCGTTGACACTCCCAGTGATCGTCGTAGCCTCTTAAAAATTCAAATGTCCGAACCGTCCACCGCGCCTGCTCCGCGATTCATTTCTCATGCCCCCGGTTATTGGAAAAATGCTCAATCCTCCGAGTGGGGTGACTGGCGCTGGCAGCAGAGGCATCGTGTCACCACATTGGCTGCTTTGGAGGAGCATCTTCAGCTCAATAGCGAGGAGCGAGCGGGTGTTCTTCTTGCAGGAACCAAGTTGGCGATGGCCATTACGCCGCATTATTTCAATCTCATCGAGCGGGATAATCCCGACTGCCCCATTCGCCGGCAGGTGATTCCTCGCATCGAGGAGGGCTACGATTCGCCCTATGACATGGCAGATCCCTGCGGTGAGGACTCGCACATGCCTGTTCCAGGCCTCGTTCATCGCTACCCTGATCGCGTTTTATTCCTCGTTACCGATCGCTGCGCTTCTTATTGCCGCTACTGCACCCGCAGTCGCGTTGTAAGCGGGGTGGGAGAACAGGAGTTGGTCACCGATTTTGAGGAGGCCTTTCGCTATCTGGAAAAAAATACCGCGATCCGGGATGTTCTGCTATCCGGCGGCGATGCCCTTTTGCTTTCGGACTCTCGCCTGGAGGCGATTCTTCAACGCTTGCGTTCCATCCCGCATCTCGAGTTCCTGCGAATCGGAACCCGGGTTCCTATTTTTCTTCCCCAACGCATCACGCCGGAGCTCTGCGCCATGCTGCGCAAGTATCATCCGCTGTGGATGAGTGTGCATGTGAACCACCCGCGTGAACTTACCAGTGAAGTCCGTGATGCTCTGGGTCGCCTTTCGGATAGCGGGATTCCGCTCGGGAACCAGAGTGTCTTGCTCAAAGGCGTCAATGATAGCCCCGATCTGATGAAGGATCTCATCCACAAACTGCTCCTTTGCCGCGTCCGACCGTATTATCTCTACCAGTGCGACCTCATTCGCGGTTCGTCCCATTTGCGCACATCGGTCGCAAAAGGCATCGAAATCATCGAATCCCTGCGCGGTTTTACCAGTGGCTATGCCATTCCCCAATATGTCATCGACGCGCCAGGCGGTGGCGGCAAGGTGCCGATCAATCCCAACTATGTCGCCTACCACGATTCGGAAAAAATCGTGATCCGCAACTACGAGGGGAAAATCTTTGAGTATCCCGAGCCGATGTCAGTCCCGACCACGAACCATCACGGTGCGGAACTATTTACTGCCTGAAGAAACTCTGGGTGCCAGGCTGGCCCCAGCCTGTTTTAGAGAGTGGAGCTTTTGTCTAATGCCCGCTGTGCGTTTGCGGTGATTGTTGACCAATCCTTCTTCTGAATCAGGTCGCGTGGCGCGATCCAGGATCCGCCAACTGCGGGAACATTTTTCAGAGAGAGATAGCGGGTGAAGTTACCTTCATCCAAGCCACCGAGAGGAATATATTCCAAGCCGAGGTGGGCGTAAGGGGCGGACATGGAGTTCAGGTAGGCAATGCCTCCGCTCGGTTCGGCTGGGAAAAATTTGAGTAGGTTGCACTCGAGTTCGGTTGCCCCTTCGATATCAGATGGCGTCACGATGCCAGGAGCGAAAGCAAGGCCGGCGGACTTCGCCGCACGAACGATGTTTGGATTGAATCCCGGAGCGACTGCAAAGGCGGCACCTGCTGCAACGGCCTTATCGACTTGCTCGGTTGTCAGGACCGTTCCCAAGCCCACCATCATCTCCGGGAATTGTTCACGGATGCGGCGCAGTGACTCAAAAGCCGTGGGAGTGCGGAGGGTCAGTTCGATTGCCGAAATGCCGCCGTCCAACAAGGCGCGCGCAAGTGGCGTGGCATCATTCGCATCATCGATGACTACAACGGCAATGATTTTGAGTTGGCGGACTTTTTCAAGAAGTGCGGTAGGAAAGGCGGTATTCATCTTCCAAATACTTTGGAGAGGGTCTGAGGCTGAAACCAGTTTTTTATGAGGTGAGCGGGATGAATCGAAGTATTGAAAAAAAATTAAAAGAATCCTTGCACCGTCGCAGACCCATGTTAATTTGACTTCGTTCTGGGGGGAACAGAAGCCCGTTGTAGCAATCGCTGCGACGGGCTTCAACTTTTCTAGGGTGCTTGCTTTTTGAAGATTTTCCGCCGGATGATTCCCATTGCAGCGGATGTTTCATCCACCCGCAGAACCAAGCAGCTAAGGAAATAGGCCGCAGAGCCTGCGATAATGGCGCTGAGAACGAGAGCGATCTGGCTTGCGAGTCTTGTTCCTGTGAAAAAAGTAGGGCCGAAACTCAGAACGGCATGGCATGCCAGTGCGAGTGGGATGGTTGCTGCCAAACAACGGATCAGCGTGCCAATGAATTTTCCGCTCTCCAGATTTTTTGCCGGGGAGAGCATGAGAATATAAAGCGTCGTGAAGTTCAGAATGGCGCAGATCGATGTCGAGAGCGCGAGGCCTTTGTGCCCTAAATCCAGACGGAACATGAAGAAATAGTTCAAGAGGAGGTTCAGTGCGACTGCTCCGAAACTCACGAGCATCGGCGTCCATTTGCGGTTGATGGCGTAGAATGCCGGAGAGAGGACTTTGATACAGGAGTAGGCGACGAGGCCAATTGCGTAGCACTGGAGGGCGAATGCCGTTTGCAGGGTGTCGTTTTTTACGAAGTGCCCGTGCTCGTAGATGAGGCAGATGACGGGTTCTGCAAGAAACCAAAGGCCCACTGCGGAAGGCAGTGTCAGAAAAACGGCGAGGCGCATTGCCCGTCCGAGGGTCGGGCCGAAGCGGCTTGTGTCGGCATCGGCTGCAATGCGCGAGACCACAGGAAGGGTGATCGTGGCCACCGCGACGCCGAAAACGCCGAGGGGAAGCTGCATGAGGCGGAAGGCGCTGTTCAGCCAGGTCACAGCCTCTGCGCCTGCGTAAGACGCAAATCGTGAGTTCACCAGCACATTCACCTGCACCGCGCTGGCGGCTATCACCGATGGCACCATGAGGATGAGGGTGCGTTTGATGCCGGAATCATTCCACCGGAAGTCCGGCATGAAGCGGAATCCCGCCCGGTGCAGGCTGGGGAGCTGCATGGCGAATTGAAGAAACCCTCCAATGAGTGTTCCGATGGCTAGGCCGGTCAACGCCTTCAAACCGAATGAAGGGTCGATGAGCCAGCCGAAGAAGACGCCGCCGGCAATGGAGCCGATGTTAAAGAAGCTCGAGGCCAAGGCGGGGGCGGTGAAAACTTGGCGCGAATTTAAAATGCCCATCACAAGTGCTGCGAGGGATACCATTAAAATGAACGGATACATAATCCGGGTCAGCAGGATGGTGAAAGTTGCATCCTCGGGGTTAAATCCTGGGGCGAGGAGGTTCACCAGTGGGCCTGCGAAGATGATGCCAAGCAGGCTGACAGCGCTCATAAAAACAGTCGCCAGCGTGAGCATTTTGGAAGCGAGTGCCCAGGCCGCTGCCGAGCCTTCTTTTTCAATTTTTTGGGAAAAGACCGTTATGAAGGCTGTCGAGAGCGCGCCTTCGGCAAAAAGATCGCGGAGGAGATTCGGCAAGCGGAAGGCGATGAGAAAAAGTCCCATGGATGCTGTTCCAAATAGGGCGTTGAAGAGGACCTCGCGCACCAGCCCAAGCATGCGGCTGAGCATGACCGCAGCGGCGATCACGCCACTGGCGCGGGTGTTGAGTTTTTTTCCGTCGTTCATCAGGCGGCGGCTTTGCGGAGGCGTTCCATGATAGCGGCGCCTATTCCTGATTCGGGCAGTGCCTCGGCGATGATGAGATCAAGGCCCGCTTCGTCGAGGCGGCGCATGGCGCCGTAGAGATTCGCTGCCGCCTCGCGAAGGTCGTTGCTGCGGCTGAGAAACTCCGTTTGGGAAAATCCCTCCCTGCTCTGTGACCATGCGAGGAGGCCGTTGCGAGGCCCCCTTGGCCTCGGTTGTTGTTCGATGACGAGCTTCGTGCGCGGGGCGTAGTGGCTCTTGAGTCCACCTGGCGCTGCAACTCCTGCCGGTCCGTGAAATACGGGCGCAAAAATGCGAAGGTCATCTTCTGTGATGGGTCCGGGGCGAAGGATCTGCAAGCGGTCCTCCAGCACATGGACGATGGTGGATTCGATCCCATGCGTGCACGGGCCGCCATCGAGAATCAGACCAATGCGGCCCTCCAGTTCGCTCATCACATGGGCTGCGGAGGTTGGGCTGATACGGCCAAAACGGTTGGCGCTCGGAGCAGCAAGGGGCTTTCCGAATGTTTTCACAACTTGCTGAAAAACCGTGTGCGCACTCATGCGCACCGCGACCGTGTCCTGACCGGCAGTCACAATATCTGGAATGGTCGCCTGCCGTGGCAGAACGAGCGTGAGTGGTCCGGGCCAAAAAGTTTCAGCCAGAGTGCGTGCCAGCGGGGAGGGGACGGCTATGCGTGAAAGCCAGTCTATCGAGGGAATGTGAACAATCAGCGGGTCGCTGAGTGGGCGTTCCTTGGCTTCAAAAATGCGGGCACAGGCATCTGGCGAGAGGGCGTTCGCCGCTAATCCATAGACTGTCTCGGTCGGCAGTGCCACCGGCAGCCCTTCCCGTAGTATTGAGACGGCTTCGGGAATCCCATTTCCGGGCTTCAGAATGTGGGTTTTCAATCGAGAGTGGCGGCGAGGACTTCATCCGTCTGCCGCTTCCGGAAGGCGAGGAGGTTTTTGGCAACGGTCGGCATGTCCGTGCTCAAGATGGCTGCTGCAAAGAGAGCCGCATTCTTGGCCCCGGCGACACCTATGGCGAAAGTCGCCACGGGAATTCCTGCCGGCATTTGCACGATCGATAGAAGAGAGTCCTGGCCGCGCAGGGCGTGACTCTCCACTGGAACACCAAGCACGGGTATGTGAGTGTGTGCGGCCAGCATTCCCGGCAGATGGGCGGCGCCGCCAGCGCCGGCGATGATGCAACGAAGACCCCGCGTGGCGGCCGCCTTGGCGTATTCCGAAAGCAAATCCGGCGTGCGGTGCGCGGAAACAATACGACACTCATGTTCGATGCCGAGTTTCTCCAGAAACACCGAAGTTTCCTTCATGGTGCTCCAATCCGATCGGCTCCCCATGACGACTCCCACAACGGGGGATGTGGCTTTTGATTTTTTAGATTTCATTTTCTGTTCGGTGCTGGATTTGTGCTCCTCGCGAATTCTTAGGAATCTGGCGCGGGTTCATTTGCCAATAAAAAAGTAAAAGGCCGGGCGGAACAGCGTTCCACCCGGCCTTAATGATCGTCATTATTTGGACGTTCCGATTTTGCTCGGAGCAGGTGCCGGTTTCGGCTTGCTGGCGCAAGCGCCCAATCCAAGAGCTGCGATCGCGAGAGCTGCCACGGCAGCGATAGTTGCGAATTTCATGATAATTTTTCCCCCTCCTTTCCAGGCAAGTTGCCGCCTGAAACTTGCCACAAACTCGGACGCTGACAACATTATTCAGCTTTTTCCTTATCAGGCCGAATCGGTTCTTTTCACACAATTCCTCCGCGTTTAGAAAGAGCTATGACGATTGAGAAAATGTCATCGCCCTTTTCTACAGTTCTGGAACTGACGGGCGAGATCGACCTGCACTCCTCTGGTCCGCTGAGAAGCGAGTTGAAGGCGTGCTCTGATGCCCAGACGCCTGTGCTTTTGATTGATTTCAAACGGGTCGGCTATATCGACTCCAGCGGTCTCGCGATTCTCATTGGATACTTGAAGGATGCCGCAAAATTCGGCGGCAAGTTGGCGCTCTTCGGTCTGGAGAAAAAAGTGTCCACGCTTTTTGAATTGGTCCGTCTGGATCAATTGTTCGTCATTGCTGACGATCAGGAGGAGGCACTGGCCCGGCTGGGAGTTTCGCAATGAATTCGATCCTTGAAGTCTCCGTTGAACTGTCCAGAGCGCCCTACAAAGTTCTCATCGGCGCCGGGGCGATTTCGTTCAGCGGCGAGTTGATTTCGCGCGTGTCCAAGCCCTGCCGTTGTGTGGTTGTGACAGACTCGAATGTCGGTCCACTTTATGCTGAGGCGGTAGAGCTTTCTCTCTCCCAGGCTGGCTTTCAGCCTGTGCGCGTCACGGTTCCCGCAGGCGAGTCCTCGAAGTCGATTTCCCAACTGGGATTCATTTGCGACGCCATGATCGAAGCCGGTCTCGATCGCGCCTCACTCCTCATCGCGCTGGGCGGGGGAGTCGTCGGAGACTTGGCTGGTTTTGCCGCTGCCGTTTATTACCGGGGCATTCCTTATATTCAAATTCCCACTACCATCGTTTCGCAGGTGGACAGTTCGGTTGGCGGAAAGACGGGAGTCAACGCCGCCGGGGGGAAAAATCTCATTGGGTCATTTCATCAGCCACGGCTTGTGATTGCCGATACAGATACGCTCGGCAGCCTGCCAAAGCGGGAATTGAACGAGGGTTTTGCTGAGGTCATTAAACATGCCGCAATTCGTGATCCCGCGATGCTCGATTCTCTCGATGACCTTCCTTCTCTCATCGCGCGAAATGTCGGAATCAAAGCAGCGATCGTCGCGGAGGATGAATTCGAAACAAAAGGACTCCGCGCCCTGCTGAATTTCGGCCATACTATCGGGCACGGCATCGAGGCGGCGGCGGGCTATGGCAAGTTTCTCCACGGCGAAGCGATCAGCTTGGGGCTTCGGGCGGCTTGCCGGCTTTCGGTGGAGAAATCCGGACTTCCCGAACACGAAGCAGCAAGGGTTTCCGAAGCCTTGGATACCTACAGGCTTCCAGTCCAGCTTGACGCCTCGATTGAAACCGAGGCTATTCTCTCTGCATTGAAAAAAGATAAAAAATTCGCAGCTGGCGGCATTCGGTTTGTCCTGCTCAAGCGATTGGGTGATGCATTCGTCTCGGATGCCGTCACGGAGGCAGATATTCGCAGAGCAATCGAAGGCCTGCGCTGAGGCGGAATTTTTCCGATAACACCCGAAGGCTTGCCCTTTTTAGACTGGAAATGACAGAGTGACTCCATGCCTCATTTTCTATGCTTTGCCATTGTTTCGGCTCTCATGGCGCTTGTTCCACTCCACGCTCAAGACAGGGATGGAAACACCATAGTTCAAACTGCCGGGATCGCTCTGGTAAAGCCTCAGCCTTGGTCCAAGCCGTCCGAAGCAGAAGTGGTCAAGTTCAGTGCATTTACTGATCGCACGGCAAGGGGATCAGCCGGCGCGGGATATTTTGTTCTTCGCCTTCCAAGCGGTAAAGATACGCAAATTCCATCCGCTCGCATTGTGAGGCTTATTCTCCAGCCCAAAACGCCCAGCGAGGTCATCGAGGACTCGCAACGCAGGGAACTCCAGAAAAGTATCGATGAGATGAAGACGGCCATCGCGGCCGTGCCTGCGGCTGGGACTGTGATTTCGGAATACCTCAAACCATTCCAAACAATCGCCAGCCGATACGACGCAGGTGAGGTCATGACCAGTCCAAATAAATGGGAGACCCGTGATAAATACCGCCAATTGGAAATCCAGAAAGTCGAATCGCGACTCCGCCGCGCTATGGCTGAGGCGAAAATCAAGAAAGACTTCGATCTCAATGCCAATGCGGATTTTGCCAAACTCACCGAGCTCGCCGCGTCCGATGCCGCACTCCAAGCTCGTCTTGACGCCATACAAATGGAGTGTGCGAAGCTTGTTTCCCGCGAGGAACAGGATGCGATCCTGGTGAAACTTCAGTCGCCCCTTTCACCCAGCGCCGCAGCTATTCTCTTGGATAAACTCAAGTCTCTCCCAGACCCCAGTCCGCGCACAGCCAGCGTGCTCCGCCAAGCGGAAGTCGCGGCGGAACTCACACAGGAAATCGATGCGCTAAAACTGGGCATCGAGAGCCTTTGGAATGAGGAATCCCTCTCCCAAGGCATCCTCCCAACTGTGTCTTCGGAACTCACGACCCAGATTGGTAGTTTGACCTCCAAACTCGCCGTATTCCGCGCGGGATCTCCTCCTGCGGGAATCTGGCTTCCCTCACCTGCATTCGATGCCTGCATTGCTTTCAAGGATGCCCTCCCAACGCTTCAAGCGCGCCTCACTGAGCGGGACTACAAGGCCTCTATCGACGGGGTGACAGCTCTGAGCCCGTCTGGACGCCAAATTGGTTCCAAAACAACGGCAGCCCTCGAGAGCATCAAGTCTTATGCAGAGGGCCAGATTGCGAAATTTTCGGCCCTCGTCGATGAGGGAAATACGCTTCTGGCCGGAACGGATAAAAAGCTGGCCGTAGCCAAATTCCAAGAGGCACTCGCTGTCATGCCCGATGCGAACCTAGAAAAACGCATCTCAGAGATTAAATAAGACGCCATCTCGCTTCCATGGAACTGCCCATCCCTGACAACTGCCGCATCTCGACAGAAGTGCGCGTTATGTATTTCGATACCGATGCAGGTGGGGTGGTTCACAATATTGTTTACCTTCGCTTCATAGAAACAGCCCGCACTCTTCTCGCGATCCAAATGGGTATGGACTTTGCGGAGATCGAGCGCACGGGCGTTCATGCGGTGGTGAGTCGCACCGAGATCGACTACAAACGCCCAGCCAAACTCGGCGATGTTCTCCGTATCGAGGGCCGTGTGGTTGAGTGGAGCGGTGTCCGTTTTTGGGTGGAATTTGAAGTCAATCGCCCCTCGGATGGCGCCCAGCTTGTCAAATGCCGACAGGCGCTGGCATTGGTCCAGATGCCTGCAGGCAAGCCTGTCCGTCTTCCTGAGGGGTTCCCTGCCTCGCTTGCCTTGGGTGACTTGGTGCGCAAGGGGACTGCATCGGCTTCCTAAGCTACTTGGTGGCGTTGACCCATCGATCTCCGACTGATAATGGTTTTCGCTTCTCATGAGCGGATACAAAAACACGATCAATCTTCCGAAAACCGATTTTCCCATGAAGGCCGGTCTGGCACAGCGTGAACCTGAAATGCTGGCCAAGTGGGAAGGGGAGGGGCTTTACGAAAAAATCCAAGAGCGTCGCAAAGATGCTCCGCTCTATCTTCTCCACGATGGACCGCCCTTCGCGAATGGCGATGTCCACATGGGGACGGCGCTCAACAAGATTCTCAAGGACTTCGTGGTTAAATCCAAAACGATGGCAGGCTTCCGCGCCCCATTCGTTCCTGGTTGGGATTGCCACGGCCTCCCGATCGAATTTCGGGTGGTCAAATCCTCCGCAGGTCTCACCCCCGCCGAGGTGCGCCGCCGCTCGGAGGAATACGCCCGCAAATTCATCGACATCCAGCGCCGCCAATTCCGTCGACTGGGCGTCCTTGGCGACTGGGAACATCCCTACCTAACGCTCGATCCCTCCTACGAGGCCGGCATGATCCGCTCGTTCGCCCGCTTCGTGGAAAAAGGCCTCGTTTATCGCAAGAAGAAACCCGTCCTCTGGAGCACCGGCGCTCAGACGGCGCTCGCCGAAGCCGAAGTCGAATACCAGGATAAAACCTCCCCTGCGGTCTATGTTCTCTTCCCGCTCGTGAGCGGAGAATTTGCAGGCAAGGCCTCTGTTGTGATCTGGACGACCACTCCGTGGACACTTCCCGCGAACCTCGCCATCGCCGTGAACGCCGCCCACCAATACGCCGTGGCCCGCGTGCGCCTCGAGGGTGCTGAAAAAACCATCGTTCTCGCCGAGTCGCTTCTGGATTCCTTCTGCGCGGCCACCGGTGCTGAAAAAATCGCCGTCGAAAAAACACTCCCCGGTTCCGCATTGGAGGGCCTCGAGGCCAGCCATCCCTTTCTGCCGCGCAACGCCACGATTCATACCGCAGCCTTTGTGACCCTGGATACCGGCACAGGCTGCGTTCATATCGCGCCAGGCCATGGCGAGGACGACTACCAGCTCGGCATGGAGCGTGGGCTCTCGCTGCTCTCACCCGTCGATGACTACGGGCGCTACACCGAGGAGTGCGGCTTGCCCGAATTCGTTGGTAAAAATGTCTTCGAGGCGAATGCCGGCATCATCGAACTTCTGAAACAAAAAGGAGCCCTCGCCGGACAGGGAGCCCATGAACACTCCTACCCGCACTGCTGGCGCTCCAAGACGCCGGTCATCTTCCGCGCCGTTGAGCAGTTCTTCATCCGCATCGAAAGCATCCGTGCCAAGGCCCTCGAAGAAGTCGATGCCACCACATGGCTCCCGCACTGGGGTCGCAACCGCATTCGCGGCACCGTGGAGTCCCGTCCCGACTGGTGCATCTCCCGCCAACGCACATGGGGCGTGCCACTGCCGGTTTTCTACGATGCCAAAGGCGCGCCGATCTTGGATCCCGACGTGATTTGCAAGGTCGCGGACATTTTTGCGGAAAAAGGCACGAACTCCTGGTTCGAAATGGATGACGCCGCATGGTGCGCCCTTGTCGGTCTGCCCGCCGGAACGGCCCGTCGCAACGACACCCTCGATGTGTGGATGGACTCCGGCCTCAGTCACGAAACCGTCATGCGCCAGCGCCCCGAGCTCGGCTTCCCCGCTGATCTCTACCTCGAGGCGACCGATCAACATCGCGGCTGGTTTCAGAGTTCGCTCATGACATCCGTTGCCCTGAACGACTGCGCCCCCTACCGCGCCGTCCTCACCCATGGATTCGTGATGGATGTCGACACCCGCAAGAAAATCTCGAAGTCCGCCGCTGGTGGATATCAGAAACCCACGGATGCCGACCATTATGTGAATAAATACGGCGCCGACCTCCTGCGCCTGTGGGTCAGTAGTGTGAACTTCACAGACGATGTTCCTTTCTCGGAGGAAATCTTCACGCGTCTCTCGGATTCCTACCGACGCGTCCGCAACACACTGCGCATCCTTCTTGCGAATCTTCACGACTACGACGCGGCAAATCCCCCCGCGCCGGAATCCCTCACCTTCGTCGATCGGTGGATTCTCGCCCGCCTCCAGGAAGTCGTGGCCACATGCCTCGATGCCTACGAAAAACTCGAGTTCCACCGTGTTTACCACACCATCAACCAATTTTGCGCCGTCGATTTGAGCAGCCTGTATGTGGATATCACGAAGGATCGACTCTACTGCGATACCGTGGCTTCCTCACGCCGCCGCGCGACGCAGTTCGCCATGCACAGCGTGCTGGATGCGCTCACCCGCCTTCTCGCGCCGATAGTCGCCTTCACCGCCGAAGAAGCCTGGGGTTACTTCCAGCCCGGCACATCCGTTCACCTGCAGGATTTCCCAAAACCCGATGCCCGTTGGACCAATCCCGACGCTGTCGGAACGATGGATCAGCTCCTTCAAATCCGCAGCCGCATTTCCCAAGCCGTGGAAAAACCTCAAAAAGCCGGCGAGATCGGTAGCGCGCTCGAAGCGCGGGTTAAACTCTCTGTCACCGATTCGGAGGCCACTCTTCTCAAACCTCTCAAAGTCGAATTGGAGGAAGTCTTCATCCTCAGCGATCTTGAGGTGGTCTCCTCCGACACCGCCTCCGTGGAGATCTCCAAAACTCCTCACGCCCGCTGCGAGCGCTGCTGGCGTCACCGTCCGGAAGTCGGTTCCAGCGCAAACCACCCAACCCTCTGCGCCCGCTGTGAGGAAGCCCTCGCCGTCTTGGGATGAAGCTTCTCTTATTTATTACCCTGCCGCTCTACCTGCTTGATCAGGTCACGAAATGGCTCGTCCTGCGCTTCATTTCCACAGACGAGTTCGTGCCGGTGATCCCTGGTTTTTTCTACCTCGTCCAAGTCCACAACACCGGCGCGGCCTTCGGTATGTTTAAAAACAACAACCTGTTTTTCATGCTTCTTGCCTCGGTAGCATTGATCCTCCTCGCCATCTTCGCGCGGCGCGGAGCCTTCGCTGACGCTCCCTCGCGCTTCGGCGCCGCCCTGCTTGTCTCCGGAGTGCTTGGCAACCTCACCGACCGCATCCTCCATGGCTATGTCGTGGATTTTCTCGATGTCATCCTTCCGTGGTATGGCCACTGGCCGGCCTTCAATGTCGCCGACTCCGCCATCTGCGGAGCCGCCGCCCTCTTTTTGATCTCCGGCTTCTTCAGCAGCGACAAAAAAGCCTCATAAACAAGCTGCTGTGAATCTGTATTTCCAGCGGTGACGGGCGAAGTCGGCAATCCAAGACCCAAATGCGCAGGGGTAGAAGGTTTTGTCCCGAAAGATTTTCCCCTCGCACTCTGAAGCAGTGTCTGGTTTTTTTCCGCTGCTTCTTTGTCTATTAAATTGCTTCCATGGGATATCCGGCGTAATGACTGAGCATATGAACTCACCATTGTTTGCCCTGTCTATGCCGGGATGGCCTGAAATTGTTTTTATTCTCGTCATCGTGCTTTTACTTTTCGGGGCTAAAAAGCTTCCGGAGTTGGCCCGAGGAATTGGTCAGAGCCTGGGTGAGTTCAAGCGCGCTCGTGACGACTTTGAGCGTGAAATTCATAAATCCACCGCCGAACTTGAGATCAAGGAGCCAGCGGAAAAGCAGCCTCACAAGCCGGCTTGAGCCGTCACGGCGAATCCACATGTCGCCGCGTGGGATTTTTTGCTGGGTTTTACTTTTTTTCCTTCAGCCTCTCGCCGCCAAGGAATTTGTAGTTGCCTACTACAATCTTGAGAATTATTTGCCCATGCCGCGTGTCATTGACGGTCGGCGTGTGGAGAATGCTCCGAAGCCAGAGTCTGAGATTTCTGCTTTGCTTACGATGCTCAAGCGCATTTGGCCGGATATTTTGGGTATCGTGGAGATTGGCGACCGGACTATGCTGGCCGACTTGCAGGAGCGGCTTTCGGCTGCAGGAATGGTTTTTCCACATGCTGAGTGGGTCGCTTCGTCCGAAGGGGCGCGTCATATTGCTCTGTTGAGTCGGTTTCCAATCGTGGCCCGCAACTCGAAGCCGGATGTGGCCTTTGAACTCGATGGCCGTCACCAAAGAATGGCGCGGGGAATTCTCGATGCCACAGTCGAGGTCTCGCCGGAATATCAACTTCGCCTTGTTGGGGTTCATTTGAAGTCCCGTCGGGCTGTTCCGACCTTTGATGAAAAAAAATTCCGCGCCCGCGAGGCTTTGATCGTCCGCGCCCATCTGGATTCGATTCTGAAGGCGGATTCTTCGGTGAACCTTCTTCTATTTGGAGACTTGAACGACACGAAGAACGAATCACCGGTCAAAGATATTCGTGGAATTCCCGGGACGCGCTCTGTCATGCGGGATCTTCCCTTGCGCGATTCGCATGGGCTTGTCTGGACGCATTTTTGGTCGGATGCGGATGTTTATTCCCGCATCGATTACCTCCTCGCCAGTGAGGGGCTCTGGCCCGAAGTGAAGCTCTCCCGCAGCGGAATTGGTGGCGGTCGCGAGTGGAGTCGGGCCAGCGACCACCGTCCCCTTTACACGACGATTACTGCTTCCGAATGAAAATAATTCTCCTTTTTCTGCTCGCTGTTTCCTCTCTTTTCGCTGGTGCCGAGGAGGACTGGGCCGTGATTGTTTCGATGGATGCCGGGCCGACGCGCAAGCCAGCGAACATGGAGGAGGCGCGTGACTTGGCGAAGGCTCATTTCGTCCGCCACTCCGCGCTGATCGAGAAGTTCCTCAAAGAAAATCCAAACGATTCGCGTGCATTCGATGCCCGCTTGAGACTCGCTGCCATTCAAGCCGCAGTTGGGAAAATGGAAGAAAGGCAGAGTCTTCTGGATGAATCGATGCGAAGCCTGCAGGCTCTTGAGAGGGATAAATCAGCAACCCTCTCGCAACGGGCCGAGGCGGGATTCCGCCGTGTGTCGCTCTTCATGCAGAGCCTGAAGGGGCAGGAATCCGATCGCCGTCGCGATCTTGTGGCGGCGGCGCGAAACTACTCGATTCGTTATCCGGGTGACCGCCGGGCGCCGCGCCTTCTGGTCGAGGTGGCCACCATTTGTGATAACGATCCCCCGCTTAAACGCCAACTTTTGGACGAGGCCCTCCAAGCCTCCAAAGAGGAGGCGTTGAATCGCCGCATCGAGGATGATCTTCGCAGACTGAACCTGCTTGATAAGCCGCTCGCTCTAAAATTTCCGACCGTTCAAGGAGGAGTCTTCAATATCGCCAAACAGCGGGGGCGGATTGTTGTGTTGGTGTTTTGGTCCGCTGAAGCCGCTCCGAGTCTTCTTTGGATGGAGGACTTCCGGCGGGCATTGGTAAACTTGCCCGCCGACCGTATCGAAGTGGCAACGGTCAATCTGGATAAAAATCCCACGCAGGTCCCCACATTGCTGAAAGACGTCTCCCTCCCCGATTGGCCGACGGCGTGCGATGGCAAGGGATGGTCAAGTCCGCTCGTGAGGGAGCTTGGAATCAATGCGCTGCCGACGGTTTTTGTTTTCGATCAGAAGGGAGTTCTTCGTGCAGTGAATGCACGGAACTCCTATGAACCATTGATAAGAAAACTCATCGCTCAACCCAACGCGCGCTGATTTACCCGAGTTCACCTATTAAAAGCTAAATTCCCTCTTATGCCTGATTTCAAATACGGATCCACTCTTTGCGAGGTCTACTCGAATGCCGCCCTTCGCTACGACGGGCTTCCTGGGTTTTGCAGGAAAGATAAGTCGGGCGCCTTCGTTCCGCTCAGCTTTCGCGAAACCTACGAGCGCGGCCTCGATCTGGCGACATCCCTCATCGGCCTGGGAGTAGAGCCGCGCGAGCATGTCGGACTCCTCTCCGACAACCGCCTAGAGTGGATTCTTTCCGACTATGCTATTCTTCTCGCCGGAGCCGCCGATGTGCCTCGCGGCACCGATATCACGGATGCCGAGTTGATCTACATTCTCACGCATTCCGACGCCCGTTTTGTATTTGTTGAGAACAAGGCCATGCTGGCTCGTGTCCAACATTGCCGCCCGCAATTGCCCCACTTGCAGGGAATCATTGTGATGGAGCCCGAAGAGATTCCGGCGGCGGAGGGTGTTTATCGTCTGGATCAGCTGACCGCCGATGGGGCGCACAAACGCCAAGCGGGCGATCGCTCCGCGCAGGAACGCGCACGCGCCGTGCTGCCGGAGGACCTTTGCACCATCATCTACACTTCGGGAACCACTGGCACTCCGAAGGGGGTGCAGCTCACCCACGCCAATATGTGCTCCCAGATCGAAAACCTCCCGCTCGCCCTGCGACCGGGTGACCGCGCGCTGTCGATCCTGCCGGTCTGGCACAGCTACGAGCGTGCTTTTGAAATGCTCTCGATCTCCCGCGGCGTTGGCACCTACTACACCTCGCTGCGCGGATTGGCGGAGGATTTGAAAACGGTTCGCCCCACCGTCATGGCCTCCGCTCCGCGACTCTGGGAGAACCTCTATCTCAAAATCCTGTCGAATGTGAAATCCGCGCCGCCGATTCGACAGAAACTCTTTCATCTGGCCTACGCCGCCACCCGCAATGTCAAACGAGCGGAGCGTTTTTTCAAAGGCCAGCAACTCGATGAGCACGGGCGCGTGCCTTTACAAAGCCTCAAGCTGGCCTTCAAACACTCGCTGCTCTGGTTTGCATCCATCGGTCCAGCAAGGCTCCTCGATGGCATCGTTCTGAAAAAACTCCGCGCCATCGTCGGCGGGGAGTTCCGGGGGACCATCTCCGGCGGCGGAGCTCTGCAGCCGCATGTCGATGAGTTTTTCAACTTCATCGGCATCCCAGTGCTGGAGGGATATGGAATGACGGAAACCTCCCCGGTGCTTGCTGTGCGGACTTGGAGCAATCTCGTGATCGGGACGGTTGGCGAACCATATCCGCATACCGAGGTCCGGATCATCGACCTTCAGAGCGGCGAAATTCTCTATCCCGACTCCAGACGCTCCGGCGGCGGGCGTGGCATGCGCGGCGAGATTCATGTGAAGGGTCCGCAAGTCATGCGTGGCTACTACAAGAACCCAGAGGGAACGGCCCGCGTGTTGCGCGATGGATGGATGAACACGGGGGACATCGGAATGGTGACCTTCAATGGTTGCCTGAAAATTCTCGGCAGGTCGAAGGACACCATCGTGCTGCTCAACGGCGAGAACATCGAGCCCGTGCCGATCGAGGCGCGACTGGTGGAGTCTTCATTCATCGATCAGTGCATGGTTGTCGGACAGGATCAAAAAGCGCTTGCTGCTTTGATTGTGCCTTCTTTTGAGCATTTCCGTCAGGCTGGATTCACCGAGACCACCGCAGCCGAACTGGCTGCCAATCCGAAGGTTGGCCACCTGATCGACGAGGAGATTCGTAACCTCATCAACCACTCAAACGGCTTCAAATCCTTCGAGCGCATTATTGCCTGGCGCTTCGTCCCAAAAGCCTTCGAAGTCGGTGATGAAATGACCAATACCTTTAAGCTCAAGCGGCATGTCATCACGGATCGCTACGCCCACCTGATTTCGGAGATGTTTCCGAAGCAGGCGGAGTAGGGGACGCTCAGAGTGCGTTGCCGGTCTTGACCTCGATCACATCGTGCGGCGCACTCTCGCGCAGTCCGGATGTCGTAATGCGGGTGTAGCGGGCGTTGGCACGGAGTTGCGAAAGGTTTGCAGCTCCCAGGTAGCCCATGCCGCTTTGGAGGCCTCCGGCGAGCTGGGCGAGAACGGTGTCGGCAGGAGCGGACACCTCTTTCAGTGCCTCGATGCCTTCCGCTGCGGATTTGCGGTTGATGTCCTTGCCGTGTCCGTAGCGGGCTGCGCTGCCGGCCTTCATGGCGGCGTGGCTGCCCATGCCGCGGTATTGTTTATAGAATTTCCCGTTGATTTCCATGATCTGGCCTGGAGCCTCGGGACAGCCTGCCAAGAGGCTGCCGCAGATGACTGCGTGCGAGAGGGTGAGGGCTTTCACGATGTCACCGGATTTGGTGATGCCGCCATCGGCGAGTATGGTGACCCCGCAACTTTCGGCGGCCTTCGAACAAACATAGAGCGCGGTGAGTTGGGGGATGCCCACGCCGGCGACGACGCGTGTCGTGCAGATGGATCCGGGGCCTTGTCCAACCTTGATAGTATTCGCGCCGCACTCGGCCAGAAACTGAACACCCGCGCCGCTCGTGACATTTCCGGCGATGATTGGCAAAGAGGCGAACTCGGAACGAATGGCCTTCACTGCCTCACCAACCCCACGAGTGTGTCCGTGGGCTGTGGAGACCGCCACGGCATCCAGACCGCGTTCGACCATCGCGCCGACATGATTGAGAAGGGAATCCTTGTCGAGTGAGCCATCGGGAAGTCTTGGCGGGCTGATTGCCGCACCGCAGATGAGGCGGAATTTGGCATCCCTCGCCGGTTTTGTCTGGAGTGAGCGCTCCTGCGAAATTCGCTCGATATCGCTCAGAGTGAAGAGACCCTTCAGGTGGTCGTCCTTGTCCACAACAAGCAGTTTGTGGATGCCGATATTGTCGGTGAAAAACCGGTCGGCCCGCGCAATCGGATCGCCGCCGAGTTCGTCTTCCCGAATCGTTAGAACCGAGGGCCTCTTAACCATCGCCTCGCCCACAACCCGTGATGCGAAGCGTGCGCGAACGCAGTGCCCGGGCAGGAGACCAAGCAGACGCCCAGATTCATCGACAACGGGAAATGTGCTGAAGGTGAATTTTTTCTCTTCGATGAGATTCAACACATCCCCGATTTTTTGATCCGGATGGACTTTGATGGGTTCACGAATCAACCCGTGGACATGGTTTTTGACTCTAGAAACCTCGGAGAGTTGCTGCTTGGGCGGCATGTTGTAATGGATCAATCCAAGGCCACCATGAAGCGCAAGGGCGATCGCCATGCGGGATTCGGTGACCGTATCCATATCGGCCGAGACCACGGGCAAGTGGAGATTCAAGCCATCGGCAAGCCGGGTTTCGTAGTTCGCGTCCTTTGGCAGAATCTCGCTGTAGAGTGTGGCAAGCGACACATCGTCGTAGGTCAGGGCCAAGCCCTCGCAGCCAAGGAAGAAATCGTCAGCTGCTTTGTAGAAAAGACTATCCCAATCTCCGGCGCCGCGCGCCCCGTGTGATGAAGATTTCATACTTCATACTCTGGAATGCGGATTTTTGAGGCAAGCCGATTTTCCAAGTGGGAAAAAAATGTGACACACAGAGCCCTTTACTCGCCCGCTTCAAAAAAATACCACTCACGTATGCCAAATTCCCGAATCAAAGTCGGACTCGTCCAAAATGCCTGCTCGCTCGATGTCGAAGCCAACACCGCCGCCGCCATCCGGGGTGTGCGCGAGGCTGCCGCCAAGGGTGCGAACATCGTCTGCCTGCAGGAGCTTTTCCAATCGGTCTATTTCTGCCAGATCGAGGATCACAAATATTTCGACCTGGCGAAGCCGATTCCCGGACCAGCAACCACAACTTTTCAAGAACTCGCCAAGGAACTCGGTGTCGTTATTATCGCCTCCCTCTTCGAGCGCCGCGCGCCCGGTCTTTATCACAACACCGCTGCCATTATTGATGCGGATGGATCTTTTCTCGGGAAATACCGGAAGATGCACATTCCGGATGATCCTCTCTTTTACGAAAAATTCTATTTCACACCCGGAGATCTCGGATTCCGCGCTTGGGATACGCGTTTTAGCCGCATAGGCGTCTGCGTTTGCTGGGACCAATGGTATCCCGAGGCCGCACGGCTTACTGCACTTCAAGGAGCTCAGATTCTTTTCTATCCCACCGCGATCGGTTGGCATCCGAAGGAAAAAGACAAATACGGCCGCCGCCAGCATTCTTCCTGGGAGACCGTTCAACGCGGCCACGCCATAGCCAACGGATGCTATGTCTTCGCTCCAAACCGCGTGGGACATGAGGCTCCGGATGGTGGCGACGGCATCGAATTCTGGGGACAAAGTTTCGCCGCAGACCCCTCGGGGGAGATCATTGCCAAGGCTTCTTGCGACAAGGACGAAGTGCTCGTGGTGGAGGTCGATCTCGAGAGCGTGGACACCCAACGCACCCACTGGCCATTCCTGCGCGATCGCCGCATCGAGAGCTACGGAGACATCACTCGCCGGTTCATTGATTGACCGGATATGCGTGTTACTTCCGCTGAATTCTTGCAGAGCAGTCCAGGCTTGGAGGCCTGTCCGACGGATGATGTTCCGGAGTTCGCCTTCATCGGTCGTTCCAATGTGGGCAAGTCCTCGCTTTTAAATCTCCTCACTGGAAAACAGGGGCTCGCCCGTGTGTCTCAGACGCCCGGTTGCACACAGCTCATCAATTTTTTTAAAATCAACGGAACCTTTCGCATGGTGGATCTGCCCGGCTACGGCTACGCCAAGGTGCCGAAAGGCCACCGTGTCGCGTTTCAGGATATCATCGCCGGCTACATCGCGGACCGGCCAAACCTGCGCCGCGTCTTTGTCTTGGTCGATTCGCGCCATGAACCCCAAAAAATCGATCTCGAATTTCTGGAGTGGCTCGGCGAGGTCGATCGCCCGTTTTCTGTGGTCTTCACCAAAATCGACAAGCTGAAGCCATCGCATGTGAAAAAAAACACGGAGGCTTTCCTGGAAGCGCTTGCAGCCGTCCACGCGGGAACCCCGGAGATCTTTCTCACCTCCTCGAAAACCCGCGATGGCAAGCGAGAGATCCTCGGATCCATCGGCGCTCTACTGGATGCCGCCGCCTGATTCTGTCTGACCGCTGCCTGTCGAAAAAAAGTTTCCAGTATCGACAGAGACCCTTCGAGTGTGGAATGGGGTAGGGAATATGGTTGTTGATGCGATTCTTTTTGATCTGGATGACACACTGATTGTTGACGAGGCGGTTTCCAAGGAGGCTCTGGCCTCTACGGCTCAACTGGCTTCCAAACTTGCCGGTATCGAGACCTCGGCTTTTCTGGCAGATGCCAAAAAGTATGGCTCTGAGCTCTGGCGGCAGGGGCCTTGCTACGACTATGTGAAATCCATCGGCATCAGTTTTCATGAATGCCTTTGGGGACACTTTGAAGGCGACAATCCTGAGTTGATCAAGCTGCGCGACTGGTCGCAGACCTACCGCGTGGCCGTCTTCAGTGCGGTTCTCCGAGCGCAGAATGTATCGGATGACGACGCTGCCGAAAAACTCGCAGCTCACTTCAGTTCCCAACGGCGCCAGTTGGCTCGTCTCATGCCGGACGCTGTAGAGACCCTGGTTCGCCTCAAGAAATCCCACAAGATCGCCCTCCTCACAAATGGAGCGCCGGATTTGCAGCGGGAAAAAATCGCAGCATCAGGACTCGTTGGCTACTTCGATGCGATTGCGGTCTCCGGTGAACATGGCATCGGTAAACCGCGTGCTGAAATTTTTCAGATCCTGCTCGGTGAGCTTGGCGTCTCGGCGGACCGCGCCGTGATGGTGGGCAACAGCCTGGAGCGCGACATTGCCGGAGCGCTCAATGCCCAACTCGCTGCCGCAGTCTGGTTGCAGGTGCCGGGCTCCGAGGAACACGCGGCGGTAAAGCCTCACCACACCATTCGCGGCTTGCATGAAATTCCCGCTCTTGTGGCGGGAATTTGACCCATCTCACACTTGCTTGGTGCGGGAGGGCAGGTGCTCGGTGCAGTATTCCTTGCCATCCGCCGAGACGCGGAAATCGGCATCAGGATTGGAGACCTCGGTGATTTTGCACACTTCGCAGCTGTGGATCGTTTGCTCGCTGTGGAGCGACTTTTCAAACCGCTTGCGGCGCTCGCCAGTTCGCACGGACTCAGCGCGGTTTTTCAGGAATGCCGGAGCGAAAAACAGCAGATAGTTACCCAGGCACATGACGACCATCATTTTCATGTCTAATGGTCCGAAGAGTAGGTATCCGGCTGGAACGATCAGGCTGAACAAGGCAACCCACTTCATTTTTACTGGGATGATCATAAACAGCATGATCTCGAAATTCGGTGCCAGTGTTGCCGCGGCCAGAAACAGTGAGAGGTTCAGAAAAAAGTTGCCGCCTGCGGCCCCGAAAAGAAGCGCCGAAACGATGCAGAACGCCATCCCGATAAAATAATAGGCGTTCAAGCGGAAGGCTCCCCAGCTTTCCTCCAGCATGTCGCCAAGCCACCAGGTGAAAATCAGGTAAAAGAGAATCCAGAAGAAGCTCATCGTCTCCGGAATAAAAATCCATGTGACCGCACGCCAGACTTCGCCGTTTTTAAAAGCGATGGGATCGAGTTGGAGTGCTTGAATGTAGTCCGGTTGAAGCGTCAGCAGGATGAAGACCAGCGCGTTCAATGCTACGACATAGCGGATGAGGCCGGGAATCGCAAAGCGGCCGAGTGATTTTTCGAGACGATCGAGAATTGTCATTTGAGGAACCCAGAATCCTCGGCTGCAAGGGGGCTTGTAAAGTGTGGAGAGTTTTTTGTTCACCAGTGGCTGGTGAAAATGCCTTTTCTTCCCTAATGGGACTCGGAATAATTCAGGCCTCATATCTTCACCATGCCAAAGTCCCAACCCAACATGCGCCCGTATTCCTCAGCCGTTTTCGATGGTCTTAACCGGGCGCCGAGCCGTGCCATGCTCTACCCCGTCGGATACAAAGAGAGTGATTTTTCGAAACCCCAGATCGGCATCGCTTCGACATGGAGCATGGTCACCCCCTGCAATATGCATATCGACCAACTCGCCCGCGAAGCCGCACTGGGAGTCGATGCAGCGGGGGGCAAGGGAACGATTTTCAACACCATCACGATCTCGGACGGTATCTCGATGGGCACCGAAGGGATGAAATACTCGCTCGTCTCGCGCGAGGTCATCGCTGATTCCATCGAGACGGTCGTGGGATGTCAGGGCTTTGACGGATTTGTAGCCATCGGCGGCTGCGACAAAAATATGCCGGCATGCATTATGTCGATCGTTCGCATGAACCGTGCGGCTGTCTTTGTTTACGGCGGAACAATCCTGCCCGGTTGCCTCTCCAAACGACAACTGGATGTCGTCTCTGTCTTCGAAGCCGTCGGTCAGTGCGCCGCCAATAAAATCACCAAAAAGGAACTGCACGATGTGGAGTCCAATGCCATCCCCGGCCCAGGATCCTGCGGCGGAATGTATACAGCCAATACCATGGCCTCCGCGATCGAGGCGATGGGCTTCAGCCTTCCAAACAGCTCGGCCCAAAACGCCGTTTCGCCTCAGAAGAACGCGGATTGCCGGAACGCCGGCGCCACAGTCCTGAACATGCTCAAGCGCGGCATCCTGCCCTCGGATATCATCTCCAAAGAGGCCCTCGAAAACGCCATCACGGTCATCATCGCCCTCGGTGGATCCACAAACGCCGTGATGCATCTGCTTGCCATCGCACACACGGCGAAAATCAAGCTCACGCTCGAGGACTTCACCCGCATTGGCCGTCGAGTGCCGGTTCTGGCCGATCTTAAGCCAAGTGGCCGTTTTCTGATGTCCGAATTGGTCTCCATCGGCGGCATTGTGCCAATGATGAAGACCCTGCTTGCGGAGGGATTGCTCCATGGTGACTGCCTCACGGTCACTGGCAAGACGCTCAAGCAAAACCTCGCTGCCTTTAAGCCCTATCCGAAAGGGCAGGAGATCATCCGCCCCATCAAGAATCCGATCAAAAAAGACAGCCATCTCGTGATTCTCAAGGGCAACCTCGCCTCCGAAGGTGCCGTCGCCAAAATTAGCGGCAAGGAAGGCGAAAAATTTAGCGGCAGCGCGCGGGTTTTTGAATCCGAAGAAAAGGCCCTCGAAGCCATCCTCGCCAACAAAATCAAGAAGGGTGATGTCATTGTGATCCGCTATGAAGGGCCTCGTGGCGGTCCTGGTATGCGCGAAATGCTCTCGCCCACCAGCGCCGTCATGGGAGCCGGCCTGGGCAAGGATGTCGCCCTCATCACAGATGGTCGCTTTTCAGGAGGCACCCACGGATTCGTCGTCGGGCACATCACTCCCGAGGCGTTTGATGGCGGCGCGCTGGCCATTGTGAAAAATGGCGACCCGATTACGATCGATGGCGTGAAGCACTCGCTCACTCTCGATATCCCAGCGAAGGAAATTGCTGCTCGCTTGGCAAAGTGGAAGAAGCCGAAACCACGCTACGATCGTGGTGTCCTCGCAAAATACGCCAAGCTCGTCTCCACCGCATCCGAAGGCGCCGTCACCGACGGCGGGCTGTAAATCCCGATAGACCATGAGGCAATACCCGGCCAATCCCATGCAGGCTGCGGCTTACCACCGCTACCAGAGCGCGCCTTGCGCTCCGGGTGCCCATACTCAAGTCTCGATCAGTTTTGGTGAAAGCACGAATTCGGATTTTCTCCGTCAGGCATGGCAAGTCGTCATCCAGCGGCATCCCATCCTTCGCTCAGCCTTCACAAAAACACTGGAAGGCGTCATGGTGCGCGAGGCGGACAAAGCCGAACCACACTGGATCTCTCTCGATTGGCAGAGCGTTCCCCCAGAGGAAATCCCCTCGAAATGGAATGACCTCCTCGCTGCAGATGCTCTGGCTGATTTCGAGCCAATCGCCATTCCACTGATTCGTTTTCACGAGATCCGTCTTCCTGGCGGCTCCGGGCATTATTTGCTCACAGCTCCAGCCTTTTTGCTGGATGAATTTTCGATTACCCGAGTCCTTTTGGATTTGCTGCTCACGCTTGGGCAGGCGCCTTTGTCGCCTGTGGGAAATCTCCCAGAGTATCTCAAGCCCAAAGGTTGGACGGATTTTCTCAAAAATGCCGAGGCCCCATTGCGCTTGGAACCCCGCTTCGGAAACGGGGAGCAGGTTCGTGCCTCGCTCCTGCTGAACCGGGATAAAACATCCGCCTTCTCGAAATTCTGCCTCGATCACGATCTCGAAGAAAGTCTCGCTCTGCGATGCCTGTGGTCCCTCCTTCTGCGCCGATTCGGAGCCTCCGGCAATGTCATGCTCACCCTGTTCGACGCCCGTGGTGAATCCACCGAGGCCGGTTTTTTTCAAAACTGGCTTCCCGTGGTCCACTCCTGGAACGAATCCGTTGGCGACTGGCTTGATGCCGAACAGGCGCTGACTGATGCGATGTCCGAGAACATCTGGATCGAGGGAGATGAGGCTTTGCGCAGTGCCGGATTGGATTTCACCCAGCAGGATACACCGGTGACCTTCGCTTGGCGGGGATCATCCATCAACGACATCATTCACACCGCTCTGCCACGGTGGATCAATTTCGACGCCCAACTCCAGCAAACCACCCTGCAGGGTCTTGTGCTTGAGGCCCGCCCTGGACCTCGCTTGGAGCTTTCTCTCACCGGTTCTTTCGGATCCGAAGCGGTCCTGAAGGATTTCCTTTCCCGTCTGATTGAGATTATCGGGTCTCTGTCCGAGAACCTCGCCAAGCCAGTGAACCGCATGCCAATTCTTTTGCCCGACGAAATTCTTCAGCTCCGTGAATGGTCGCGCGGGCCTGAGATTCGCCAGCAACCAGCTTCGATTGTTGAGGCTTTCCGCAAGGTCGTTCAACGAGACAGTGGGGCTGTTGCCGTCAAATTTGGCGATTATGAAATGACCTATGCTGAGTTGGATGCCCTCTCGGACAAACTCGCCGCTCACCTCGCTCAAACCGGTCTCGCCGGCGGGTGGCATGCCGCTCTCTTTCTCTCCCCTTCGGCTTGGATCAGTGTGGCCATGCTCGGCGCTTGGAAGGCTGGAAATTCCTGCCTCGCCATTGATCCGACAGCTCCTGCTGATTGGGTTGAGTCGACACTTGCCGCTCACGATGTCGCTCTGGTCTTTTGCGATGGCGCCAGTTCAGCAGCTATCGATGCCGGCACACGCCGCCGCATCACCATCGATCAGGATTGGGAAACATTGGAACCCGCACCCGCCGAGCCCAGAAATATCGGCCCCGACGAACTCGCCGCCACCATGCCGGGGCATTCGGATGGCGCCCCACCCATGGTTCGTGCGCTGACACACAGCATGCTGGTTTCTTCAGCACTCGAAGGTGCCAGAGTTTTGGATTTTCAGCCCGGTCATTCATTCCTCGTCCGCTCCATGCCCGGCGGGGGGGCGTTTTTTGATGAATGGCTCATTCCTCTTCTTTCTGGCGGGACAGCTTATGTTGCCGGCTACGATATGGTGGACTCTGCTGCGGCTCCCGTTACCCATCTGCGCCTCACTACTCCGGAGTGGGCGAACCAAGCTGCGGATTGGGGACACGAAGGCGAACCTTGCTCTCCGTCAGTCAGGTGTGTGGCGGTGGAAGTCGGTTCACCACTTTTTTCGGCTGCATCTATCTGGCAAAAACAAACAACTCATCCACTGCGACAGGTTGTTTTTTTCAGCCCCGCCTCGCTCTGTGGACTCGGTCTTGCAGGAATTGTTCGCAAAAACACTCTGCGCCTCTCGGTTGGAAAACCATCCGCCGAATGCGAAGCAGTCATAGCCGATGCGGATGGACTTGAAGTTCCCCCCGGCTATGTCGGACGCCTCTCCCTGAAATTCCCAGGATGGAAAAACCTGCCGGATGCTGGTGGAAGGCTTGGCTTGGATACCGGGCTCAATGCTTGGAGGGATTGGGATGGCGATGTGTATTTGGAGAGTGGATCCCGTAAGGTTCTTGGCATTCCCTCGGCAGCCCAGGCTCAGTCAGCTCGCGATGTTTTACCTCAGGTGTTGGATTTCTTCGTCGGGGCACAAGCGATTTACGCTCTTGCGGACAATCCGGTCTCCGGAGCGGTCTGTGTCAAGCAGTGGCTTCTTAACCGCGCCGGTTGGGTTGATGAGTCCGCCCTTCCTCAGCCGGTTCAGTCGACAAGCACTCCGCCCGCAGCCCAAGTGGCAAAAGCTCTTCAAGCTGCCCCTGCAGCCAAGCGTCCAGTTCAATCCGCTTGGACACCACTCGTTGAAATGTGCCCAAGAAGTATTGGTAGCACTCTGGTTCTTGTTCATCCGGCGGATGGTTTCACGGACTCCTACTCGGACCTTCTCGGGGCTCTTGGCAATTCCCGTCGGGTGATTGGTATCGCCGCGCGGGGGGCGCTGAATCCCGAGGCGTGCCATCCCTCGATTGAAAGCGCTGCTGCGCAATACATCGCGGCTTTGTTTGAGGATGCACCGCTGCAGGATTTTCAGCTCGCGGGTTTTGGATTCGGTGCAATCGTGGCCTTGGAAATGGCCCGCCAACTTCAAGCGGCTGGGCGTTCCCTGCCTCGCGTGGTCTTGATCGGTTCCCTGCCTCCACACACGGACAAACCCCGAGGGTGGCTGGATTCGATGAAAAAGGCTCTCAAGCGTTCAGCCCCGATCTCCCGGATGGAACCCCAGCCTGCATCCACGGCGGTGGCTGCGCGGCATGAGTCGATTCTTAAGAACTATCGATTTCCTGTTTGCGACATTCCGGCCACAATCATTCTTCCCGCCGATCTTTCAGAATCGACCAATGCTTGGCAGGAAATTCTACCAAGCGCCGCCGTTGAAATAACCCGCTCTTCATGGGCGGAAATGCTGTCAACCCCCGCCGTAAAGCGGATCGCATCGATCTTGAACACGGCCGAGAATAACGAAACACAGAGTTTCTGATTTTTGTGCAGGAGTTGGTTAGATTTCTTCCGAGGCCAAGACCTCGGATAGACTGATCTCGCGTCCCGTTTGAATCGATTGCGAAGCCAATCGAAGCATAGCAACTGCTCGTGAGGGAGCGGATTTCTCCCAGAGTGCGGCGATGGACATCAGGGCGCGGACTTTTACTCGTATTGGGTCATAAGCCGGGATTCGTGGGAGCGATGGAGATCCAAAAACGCGATGGAGAAAAACCAATCCAGTCCGTATGTCGCCAAGGGCGATCTCAGCTTGTCCTCGAAGGAGGAGGAGTTCCGGATGCCAGTCCGATTCTTGGTTTGCCGGGTCAATTTCGCGAATTTCATCGAAGCGTTTTAAATTAGCCAAACACGATGCCCGGCGCACCAAAGCCGCCTCATGAATGCTATCGCCAGAATGCGTCATGCCCGCGCATTGCGAATAGGCCGCCAGAGCCTCGTCAGTCCGCTCCAGGTCAAGCAATGCGCCCCCTTTGAGGAACCATGCCATCGGGTGTGCTCCCTCTGCTTGCGTGGTCATCTTTTCAAGAATCCGCAGATTGCGTTGCTGCTTTGTGGCGTTCACTTCTGGACTTGAGTAGCCGGTATGAATGATTTCGATCCCGGTATTTTCGATCGGGATGTTCGCGCGCTGCAGGCTCGTGACAACTTGCTCATGAACAGGCCACTCGTATCGCACACGCGGATCGTTTGGAAATAGTCTCACAATCAACCCCGAAATGCCCGTGCGCCCCTCATCCGTTGAGCTTTTATTGACTAAATGATAAGCGCGATCCGCTGCATCGGCACTCGATGTCAGCGCCCGAATGACTTCAATACTCGCAGGAGGTAGGTATTCATCCGCATCCAAAACAAGAATCCATCGCCCGCGAGCCGCCTCCAGAGCGTGATTGCGCGCGGCGCTGAAGTCGTCGATCCACGGGAAATTCAAAACTCTCGCTCCGCATGTGATGGCGATTTCTTTTGTTCTGTCAGTCGATCCCGTGTCGACAACGATCATCTCCGCAGCAAGTCCTGATGCGGATTTCAGGCACCTTTCAATGTGAGCTTCCTCATCTCGCGCGATCAGAGCCAGAGAGATATCGGGAAGGGATTCATCCATTATTCAAGTATGGCCCGAAGCGAGTATTCTTTCCAACACTCCGAGCTAAATAAAAATATTTCTAAAGTTCTTTCAGAGGCCAGCCGATACTTCAACCAACGGAGATAAACTCCCCCAGTGAGGTCGAACACTGAACAAAAGCGGCCCGACAGCGAGACGGACTTCGCAACACATAAAGACAAAGGATATGTCAGTCGTAATCAACACCAATTCAGCAGCCACATCAGCCGCTTACAACCTCAGCAATACAAACGTCAATCTCCAGAGAAGCCTCAACCGCCTTTCCAGTGGTTCACGTATCAACTCATCCTATGACGACGCCGGCGGTCTCGCTGTGTCGATGAAGCTCAGCGCTTCCATCCGCCGCACCGATGCCACCTTGGCAAATGTCAATAATTCAATCGCCTTCCTGCAAACACAGGACGGAGTCATCAAAACAGCGGATAAAATCCTCAACCGCATGTCCGAACTCGCAACTCTCGCTCAAGACGTGACCAAATCCACCAGCGACCTCGCTCTCTACAACACGGAACTGACCCAATTGAAGGGCCAGCTCAACTTGATGTTGGACGAAGAGTTCAATGGGATCAGCCTGTTTAGTGAGGGTGTTGCGGCTGGTGGTTCTGCTTCTGCAGACGGGCTCGATATGGACACAAATCCAACATTGGTCGTCGTGGCCTCCCATGATGGCAATCAGACCATTGGCATTACGCAAGTGGATTTGAACCAGATTGTTTTTGATATCACCGACACCGCCTCGACAAGCAGTTACATGGATATCAGCACAACGGACAATGCCCGTGATGCCGTTGGTTACATCCAGACAGCGATTCAAAACCTCGCAACCCTCCGTGCCAACAATGGTGCCGAGCAGTCGCGGTTGACCTTCGCTGCAGACATGCTCGCAGTGAATAAAACCAACCTCGAGGCCGCAAACAGCCGCATCATCGATGTGGATGTCGCCGACGAGAGCACGAAGCTTGCCCGGTTTAATATCCTGCAGCAGGCTGGAACCGCGATGCTCGCTCAGGCGAACCAATCGACTCAGTCGATCCTTCGCTTAATCAGCTAAGCGTAGCACCAAGCCAAGATTGATATCAAATGATTCAGAGGCACTCCCGCGAGGGAGTGCCTCTTGTTTTTTACTAAAAAACCTTTGCGCCCAGTTGTCCTGGGCTGCTTGATTTGCTCTAACGATGGACGATCAGGAATTTGAGCTTGTTGATAATGCCCGTGCTGGTCTCTCCCAGTATTCGCTGGAGAGGCTAAAGACTATAGCCCCGACGTTTCGCGAGCGGTCTGCTCAGAGGCTTGCCTGCGTCGAATTGATTGCCGAGAAGGAGCGGGAACTTGCGCGGTTGCAAATGGGTGCTGTTTCGCGAAAGGCCTCTCTGGCATTGATTGTTTCATTCATTGCGATTCTTTGGCCTGTGATCCTTGCCGTGGCTTGGTTTTATTTGCAGCCGCTTTTGAAGCGTCCCGAATTAATTCGGTCAAGTCCAACGCCTGCAGTTCGGCCCTTGTCAAAGCCGAGTCCAACACCTGAGCTGATCGAGCCCGAGTCGACTCCTGAACCCCTGCCTCCACTGCTTGGCGAGCCTCCGCCTACGCCTGGGGCTGGCTGAATAGTTCGTGTGCTAGCACGCTGAGACAGTAAATCGCAGCCGTTTCAGTTCGGAGTATGATGGGACCGAGGGTCACTGGTTGGCACCCATGGCTCTTCGCGAGCGCGATTTCTGCGGGTGTGAAATCCCCTTCTGGGCCAACAAAAATAGTCACGCGTTTCGGGGCTTTGCTATATTCGGCAAGGACGGTTTTAATCGGGCGCGCATCGGGTTGAAGCGAAGCGATGAGGTGCAGGTCGCCTTTTTCCAAACGCTCGATAAAGGATTTTGGCGAGACGGGATCGGCAACTTCCGGAAGATGATTTTGGCCGCATTGCTTGCATGCCTCGAGTGCGATGACGCTCCATTTTTCACGCTTCTTGGCGGCTTCGCTGGCGTCGATCTGAACCACCGTGCGGTCCGAGAGGAGTGGGACGATGCGTGCTGCGCCGAGCTCGACGGCCTTTTGCACGATGAGATCCATATTTTTTCCCTTCGGCACGGCTTGTGCGAGCGTGATCGCGCAGGGTGGGGGGGGCGTTGTCGCGGTGGAGGAGATTTTCAACTTTGCTTTCGATCCAGCGGTGGATGCGATCACGGCCTGCCCTTCGCGCCCAGCTCCATCAAAAACCGTGATGCGATCTCCCTCCGCGAGGCGGAGAACATTGAGGCAATGGTGGGACTCTTCCGCGTCGAGTGTGGCGGATTCCCAGTTTTCAGGTCGGAGATGAAATCGGTGCATATTTTTTGAAAATGTATTCGCGCAGGGCTTCGTGCCAGTGTCGGGGCGGCATGCCAGTCGTAGCAGTGAGCTTGCGGGTGGAGAGCATCGAAAAAACGGGGCGCGGTGCAATGAATTGTTTCATGTCTGCGAGGCGGATCGGTGCCACCTGATTCGGCCTGAGCGCCAAGCCGGCCTCGCTGGCTAATTCAATAGCCTTTGCTCCATACTCGCGCCACGAGCACTGACCGCTGTTACAGGCGTGATAAAGCCCTCCTTCAACAGAGGACTCCAAAAAAAACTCCAGCCACTTGGCTGTGTCTTCGGCCGATGTGGGGCAGGAAAATTTATCCTCGATGGCTTCTACGCGATCCTCTCGCATGGCGCGTTCTATGAGTGAATCTGCGAACGATGGCTTGGCCGGGCCGAAAACCCACGAAACCCGAACTACCATGTGGCGAGTATCCTGCTCCAGCACACGCCGCTCGCCCTCAAGCTTGGATGTGCCGTAGAAACCAAGCGGTGAGGGTGTGTCTTCTTCACTGTAAGCTTCGCGTTTTTTTCCGTCGAAGACATAGTCCGTGCTGAAATGAATGAGCCTGGCGCCTTGCTGGGAAGCGCATTCCGCCAGGACTCCCGGTGCAAGGGCGTTGACGATATGGGCCTCTTCACGAGCGGATTCACAGCGGTCTACATTGGTAAGACCTGTGCCATTCACGAGCACATCGAATTCCAGATCGCCGAGTATCCTTGGCAAGGAATTTAAATCTGAAACATCCAATGCTGGACGAGCGAGTCCGGTTACTTCGTGGGATTTCGACCAGCATTTTAACAGAGAACCTGCAAGCCTCCCCTGGGAGCCAACTATCAAAACGCGCGTTTTCTTTTCAGGCATATCCAAACTTTTTTTCTCTTCGGCGTTTTTACGCTTGCAAAATACTTTTGTCCCTTCATTTTGTTCGGCCCTTCTTCAATAGGAAATACTTTATGGCATACGCAGTCATCCAAACAGGCGGAAAACAATACCGCGTTGAATCTGGCAATGAGATCGAAGTCGAAAAACTCGACGTCGAACCCGGCGCGGCACTTGAAATCTCTGAAGTCCTGCTCGTCTCGGACGGCGGCAACCTTCACGTTGGAGCACCTTTCGTGGATGGTGCCACCGTAAAGGCGACCGTTGTTGATCAATTCAAAGACGACAAGGTCATCGCTTTCAAATTCCGTCGCCGTAAAGGCTATCACCGCACGGTCGGTCACCGCCGCCGTCTCACCACACTCAAAATCGAATCCATCTCAACTAAGTAACTTTTTATGGCTCATAAAAAAGGACAAGGCAGTGTCAAAAACGGACGCGACAGCATCAGCAAGCGTCTTGGCGTTAAAAAATTCGGCGGCGAGTCCGTCATCGCCGGTAACATCATCCTCCGCCAGCGTGGAACCAAATTCGAGCCCGGCAGCAATGTCGGCCTCGGCCGTGACTACACGATCTGGGCACTTGTGGATGGCCACGTAAAATTTGACCGCAATGGTCGCCGTGTGAACGTTGTTCCAGTTACCGCGAACTAATTCGTTACGCAGTTCAATAAATCTTAAAAACGCGCCGACACAATCGGCGCGTTTTTTTATTGTTCGGGAAAATACGCAAGCACTGCTTCTCCATCGTCCAAATAGCTCGCAGAGCGCGTCCCCGACCGAATAGTATCGCTCCATGGAACGCAGATTGGATGAGATTGCAGAGGGGATTCTTGCCTCCTACGAAGAGGTTGGAGGTTTGAATAATACAGACGGCCACAACCTGCCCTCCAAGCGGGCACTGGACAATCTCTGCGAACAGTTGCTTCAGTTTTTATTTCCGGGTTTTCATGATGAGCGGCCGATTCACAAAAGCGAATTGGCCTTAATCACACGCGAACGGCTCGGGGCTCTGGCGGAGCAGTTTGAGGATCAGATTGGGAAAAGCCTTTTGGTTACAAATCCTCAAGCGCCGACATCGCTCGCCAAGGAAGTCCTGATGCGCTTTCTCGGTCGCATGCCTGCGGTGCGGGAGTTGTTGAGAACAGATATTCTTGCCGCCTATGAAGGCGATCCTGCCGCCGTAAGCAGCGAGGAGATTATTCTTTCCTACCCCTTTCTTGAGGCCATTGCGATCCAGCGGTGTGCCCATGTGCTCTATCGCGAGGGCGTGCCCCTTCTGCCGCGAATGATGACCGAGTGGGCCCACACGCGAACCGGTATCGATATCCATCCCGGCGCGGAAATCGGGGAGTATTTTTTCATCGATCACGGCACCGGGGTAGTCATCGGCGAAACATGCCGCATCGGCAAACGCGTGAAGCTCTACCATGGCGTGACGCTCGGGGCCCGCAGCTTTGCCAAGGATGATTCCGGACAAATCGTGAAGGGCGGGAAGCGCCATCCCGAAGTTGGAGACCGTGTGACCATTTACCCGAATTCCACAATTCTTGGTGGTGAGACTTTAATCGGTGATCGTAGCACCATCGGTGCCAATGTTTTCCTAATGCAAAGCGTTCCTTCGGATTCGCTGGTGGTTTACGAGGAGAAACAATTGCGTATCCTTAATAAATCCAAACGCACCGCATCCGAGGAAATCGAATGGTTTATCTAGATCACAACGCCACCACACCCCTAGCCAGCGAGGCCAGAGAGGCCATGTTGCCTTTTCTTGACGGGGAGTATGGGAATCCCTCTTCCATCCACTCAGCGGGGCGTCGTGCGCGAGCGGCGGTGGATGATGCTCGCGACCGCATGGCGGCTTTGCTCGGGGCGAAGGCGCATGAGATTATTTTCACTGGAGGTGGCACCGAGTCTTGCAACCTAGGCCTGATCGGCATCGCCCGCGCCCATGCCGTGCGCGGCAAACATATCATCATTTCCGCTGTGGAGCACCATGCCGTCCTCCATGCGGCCGAACACCTGCAGCATTTTGAAGGTTTCGAGGTCACTATTCTTCCGGTGGATTCCGCCGGAGTCGTTGATCCTGCGCTTTTGGCCCGTCTGATTCGCAAGGAGACCAGCGTTGTCTCCATCATGCACGCGAACAACGAGACTGGGGTAATCCAGTCGCTTGAAGAAATTGCAGCGGTCTGCGCAGAGCGTGGCGTTTTTTTTCACACAGATGCCGTTCAGACATTCGGAAAAATCCCTGTCACCACCTCGTTACCGGGTCTTTCAGCTATTTCAATCGCAGCTCACAAGTTCTATGGTCCCAAAGGAGTGGGAGCTCTTTATCTTCGCGCTGGCATTGCGCTCTCACGCACTTCTTATGGCGGTTCGCATGAAAACTCCCGTCGTCCGGGAACGGAGAATGTCGCGGCCATCGTGGGAATGGCCGCAGCCGCCGAAGTCGCAATTAACCGCGCTGCAGAGGACGCGGAGCGCCTTGCACCACTCCGTGAGAGGCTCTGGGAGGGAATTCATTCCACCTGCCCGCAAGCGATTCGAAACGGTGACCCTGCACGATCACTCGCCAATACACTGAATGTCAGTTTCCCGGGGGCGGATGGGGAATCGCTTTTGATGGGACTCGATTTGGAGGGCGTCTGTGTTTCCAGTGGTTCTGCCTGCATGGTCGGCTCGATTCAGGCTTCCCATGTTCTCATTGCTATGGGCGTTGATTCACGAACAGCTCTGGCCACAGTCAGGTTTTCCATGGGGCGTGGCACCACGGAGGCTGGTGTCGATCTCGCATCCACAGCCATCGCCCGCGTCGCAAAACTTCAACCTGCATTGGCTGCGTGAAATACAAGCAACTCGTCATGGATTTTGGACGTTCGGTCATGAGGCGCGTGCGCACTTCTCCGGATGAAATAGCACTCCCAAGGCGCAAGACCCGCCTGCGCCATGATCCGTTGCTGGAGGATTTTGCAAACCAGCTTCTGAAGTCGGTTGGGTGTAGGCAACTTCAAGTGCGTGTCTTTTGGAATCCCGGCCTCCGCACTACGGCTGGTCTGGCCGTGTGGAGTGATCGAATGGTCGTTTTGAATCCCAAGCTTCTTGAGGTTTCTTCTGCAGAGGTTCAGCGGACGCTGCGCCATGAGTTGGCTCACCTTCTGGCCAAGCACCGTGTCGGTCGCCATCGTATCGAAGCGCACGGTGAGGAGTGGCATCAGGCTTGCGCCGATCTTGGAATTCCCAACGAGGCGCGTTGCCATGAACTCCCCTTCAAACGCCGCCGCATCACGCGAAAGTTTTTTTATGCCTGCCCCGAGTGCTCAACGATCCTGGCCCGTGTAAAAATTCTCCGCCGCAAGGCTGCGTGCATCAAATGCTGTCGCAAGCACAACGGTGGAAAATACCATGAGCGTTTTCGTTTCCGTCCCATCGAGCGGCCAGAGACCGTCGCAGCCTGAGCCTGATAGGATTTTTCCTGCTGCTCTGAAGAGTGATTAGACGTTGAATCGAAACTCCACGACGTCGCCGTCTTGGACCACGTATTCCTTGCCTTCAAGGCGAAGCTTTCCGGCTTCACGCGCTTTGGCTTCAGAGCCGAGAGTCATGAGATCCTCGAAGGAAACGATCTGCGCCGCGATGAATCCGCGCTCGAAATCGCTGTGGATGACGCCCGCAGCGGCAGGGGCTTTGTCACCCGCATTGATCGTCCATGCGCGGGATTCCTTGGGACCGGTTGTGAGGTAGGTGCGCAGGCCAAGCAGATGGTAGGCGGCGCGGATGAGTTGGCTTACGCCGCTGTCCTTGACACCCAAGCCAGCCAGAAACTCAGCAGCCTCTTCAGCGGGAAGTTCTGCGAGCTCGCTCTCGATCTGGGCACTGATGACCACAGCTTCACAGCCCAGATGCTTGGCGGCATATTCACGCACGGCCTTCACATGCTTGGCCGCAGGGGAGTCAGCATCAAGGTCCGAGAGATCGTTTTCTCCCACGTTGCAGGCAAAGAGTGTCGGCTTCGATGTGAGCAGGAAAAATCCTCGCAGGAGTTCTTTTTCGTCAGTGCTGAGTTCGGCCGTGAGAGCGGGCTTGCCGGAGTCGAGGTGGGGAATGAGTTTCTCAGCCAGGGCGACTTCCGCCTTTGCTGCCTTGTCTCCGCTGCGGGCGCCTTTTTGGTTTCGCTCGGCGCGTTTTTTTATTGCCCCGAGGTCGGCAAGGATGAGTTCCGTGTTGATCACTTCGATGTCGCGCACGGGATCGACTGCTCCGGCGACATGGTGGATGTCCTCGCTTTCAAAACAGCGCACGACTTGAATGATGGCATCGACCTCTCGGATGTGGCTCAGAAACTGGTTTCCAAGCCCCTCTCCCTCGCTCGCGCCAGCTACAAGCCCTGCGATATCCACAAACTCAATCGCCGCTGGCAGGATTTTTTCGGACTTCGAGAGATCCGCAAGTTTCTGCAAGCGTTCATCGGGCACGTTCACGATACCGACATTCGGTTCGATGGTGCAGAATGGGAAGTTGGCCGCTTGGGCCTTGCGCGTGCGGGTGACGGCGTTGAAGAGAGTGGATTTTCCCACATTCGGGAGCCCGACGATTCCTGTTTTGAGCATAGGTGCGGGAGGTTAAACAGGCCTTTGGAAAAGGGAAAAACTTCTTTTTGAAGTTATAGGCGAGCCCCAGATAGGAATCCCGCTTGGTCTCGTTACCTTGATTCCCTTTGGGAGGTATAAAATAATCCTGTCACTGGTTGCGAAGTCTGAAAGGAGGCGTAGGTTTTCGCATGTTTCTCCATTTCCTAGTCCTCGCTGTTTTTTCCATTCTAGCCCTCAGCTGCGTCGTTGCGCCTTTTCTCAAGCCGCTGCAGTGACCTCTGAGAGGTGGCTTATTTTTTAAAATTCCGGGCGGGCCTGAAGCCTGTGTTTTGTGATGCCCGTTCAGGAATGTTGAAGTCGCTACTCGTGATCGAGCACGCGAAGGACTCGTCTTTAATGCTGCCTCCACGCACGCGGCGGTAGTTTTTGTGGGAATCCCAACACCACTCTTGCACATTGCCGCTCATATCTTGAATTCCAAGTTCATTAGCCCGCTTGGCGCCCACAGGGTGGGTCTCGCCGGAGGAATTGTTTCCCGCATGCCAGGCTACGGCATCGAGTTCGTTGGCTCCACTGTAGTTTGAGGCTTTCGAGGAAACACCACCTCGGGCAGCCCATTCCCATTCGAGTTCAGTGGGAAGGCGGTAACCATTTGCCTGGGGATTGGCTTCCGGAGCCTGATTGCCGGTTTTGTAGGTGGCACCTCCAATCGTGTAGACGGGCGTGAGACCCTCATTCTCGCTTTTCAAGTTGCACCATTTGACGGCTTCATACCATGTCACATTTTGAACAGGGTGGTCATCGGCGGTTCCTTTTCCTGACTCCGTGATGTCATAGCCTTTTGTGGAAGCCGTCGCGCGTGTCGTTTTCCATTCGCCCCAGGTCAGTTCGTAGCGGCTTATATAAAAATCTGCCACGGTTTGTTCACCGAGCGGGGAGATGGCGGGTAGTTTTCCGCCAAGCACAAAAACCATACCGGGATTGAATTCCACGCCGACCGTGATCGGGAAGAGTTGGATGCTGGTGTTGCCGAAGGAGTCCTCCACTTTGGCAACGATCTCCTCGGTGCCTGCTTGGGGGGGCCTTCCCGAGATCTCACCTGTTGTCTCGTTCAATGACAGCCCTGGTGGAAGTTTTCCGGATTCGATAGTCCATTTGAGTTTCTTCGCGTTGCCGCCCTTGGCAGTGGGTTTTGCACTGTAGGGCATGTTGAGTGTCGCGGTCGGCAAGGTTTTTTCTAAGATGGTCAAGGGCTCGCCAGCGGTGAGGGTGAAGGCAAAGAGGCCTGAGGCTGCCTGGGCTTCCGCATCGGTCACTTGCACGGCCACGGAGTGGTTGCCCGCAGTGCCTTTGACGGGCTGTCCAGAGAGAATGCCAGTCGATGCGTTCAGTGTGAGCCCTGCCGGAAGTGGATCGCGGTTTGACCATGTGTAGGGAGCTTTTCCGCCCTTCACCCGCAACTCGGCGGTGAATGGTTTGAACTCTTCGCCTTTGGCGTTCCTAGGGCCGGCGATTTGCATCGGTTTTTCGCTAACAAATAGCGTGAATGTGGCTTCCGCGCTTGAGGCTTGGATATCTGTTGCCGTAAGTGTGAAGGTATGGTTGCCGACGACGGACGGCGTTCCGGTGAGTTTTTCTTTAACAAGAAGGATGCCGGGAGGAAGTTGGCTTCCAGGTTTCAGGGCAAGTTTCAGCTGCGGCAGACCACCCGAGGTCTCGATAGCTTGGCTGTAAGGTGTTCCCAAGCGAGCCGGCGGCAGGGATTGTGTGGTGATGGCAACGGGTAGGGGACTCTCAGCGATTTCAAGCGGGGTGGGGGGAATGACAAGCACCAGATCTTTTTTGACCGGTTCGGACCCCGCATCCTCCGCAATAAGCGTGAAGTTGAATGTTCCCTCGCTGCGGGGCTTTCCTTGGATGCTAGCGGATGTGCCGCTGAAGCTCAAATAAAGTCCCGGCGGTAGGGTGCTCTCGCTTGCCAGTCTGATCGGGAGTGGTGAGAGACCACCCTTGAGTTGAAAGGACCACTTGAAATCAACGCCCGGACGCGTTTCTGGGGATGGTTCATGGATAATCTCCAATGGATCGGTAGTGATAGACACCGGAATGGAGCGTGTGGATGGGAATCCTGTGGCATCCGAAACCCGGATCATGATGGTGCCGGTTTTCAGCTCGCTGGGCATGCCCGCAAGAATGCCCGTGGAAGCATCGATCGAAAGTCCGCGCGGCAGGTCGCCGGTTGTGGACCATTTATAAGGAGGTTGGCCGCCTGTGGCGGTGAATGTGACGGACAGGGGTTCCTTGACTTTCCCTGATATCAAGTCCGGATCAGGGGCGATTTCCATGCCGTAGGATTGAATCTCGAGGCTATAGGTCTGCTCGATTTTCGATTTTGATGAAGAATTAGAATCCTCCGCCGTGATGGTGAATGTGAAACTTCCTGCGGCGGATGGCGTGCCCGAAATCCGGCCTTTGCTAAGCGTCAGTCCCGGCGGGAGCTTGTTGCCGGATTTGACCGAGAAGTTCACGGGAAGAATGCCGCCGTTGCTGGCGATTTCAGCGTTGAATGGCACTCCAGCTTTGGCTGCGGGGAGGCTTGATGTGGTTATAGAAAGCGGGTCGGAGGTGATGCGGATACTTGCATTGGTGGTAGCGGATTTGCGCTTGGCATCTGTCACCTTCACCGTGAAGTCAAATGAGCCTGTTTTCAGCGGCTCACCGTTGATCTCGCCGCTGGTAGCATTGATTGTGATTCCCTTCGGTAGTGTGCCTAGGATGCTCCAAGCTAGCGGAGGCACACCTCCAGTCGCGGTTGGAGCGATTTTCAATGGTTCATTGTATTTTGACTCGAACTGGGAGATGTCAGCAATTGCGAGGTCGTAAGGGATGACTGTGATGGTTACTTCCTCTTCGACTTGTTGTGCGAGTGTGTCTTTGGCGATGACTTTGAAGCGGAAGGAACCTGTGGCGCTCGGTTCGCCCATTATGCGGCCATGAGGCGCATACTCGCTGAGGAAAAGCCCCGGTGGGAGTTTGCTGGCTTGTGCGAGCTCGACTTTGTAGGGGGGAAGTCCGCCTTTGACTGGAACCTGCCAGAGGAAATCTGCTCCTGCCATGGTCGAGGGAGGGGCATCTAAAGCAATGGCGAGAGGGTCAGCGGTGATCGAGACCTGTATCGAACGCATGACAGGGAATCCCTTGGAATCTGTGACCCGGATTGTGATCGTGCTGCTGGTCAAGTTTGAAGGGATGCCGCCGAATACACCAGTCGTGGCGTTTATCGAGAGACCGCGAGGCAGGTCGCCGGTTGCGGACCATTTGTAGGGAGGTTCTCCACCCGTGGCGGTGAATGGTGCGGAGACAGGTTCTTTGACCTTGCCGGAAATCATGGCTGGTTCCGAGCTGATCTCCATACCGTAGGGTGCAATTTCAAGATCGAAGGTTTGCTCCGATTGGGATTTGGCGGAAGAGTTCGAGTCTTGTGCCACAATGGTGAACGAGAAGCTTCCGGCAACTGATGGAGTGCCGGAAATTTTGCCCTTGGCGAGACTGAGCCCGGGCGGGAGTTCGCTGCCTGATTTGACGGAAATGGCGACTGGAAGAACTCCTCCAGTCGTAAGAATATCTGCTGTGTAGGGTGTTCCGGCCTTTGCGGCAGAAAGGCTGGAGGTGGTTATTGCAACGGGATCGACAGTAATGCGGAAAGTTGCATTTTTTGTGACCGTTCGGGAGTTCGAGTCAGTGACTTTGAAAACGACATCGAAAGAGCCTGCCGTGAGTGGTGTGCCCTGAATCGAACCAGTGGCGGGATTTAAAGTGATGCCTTTGGGGAGGTCGGATACGGCAGTCCAAGTCAGCGCAGGCACGCCGCCTGTGGCCTTGAGTGATTGGGAGATAGGTTCGCCATACTTGCCCTCGAGAGGTGTGGAAATGTCCTCAATCGCGAGATCGTAGGGCAGGATATTCAGCGTGAATTCCTGTTCGGCAGTCTGCGCCAGGGAATCCGTAACAAGGATTTTGACGGTGTGGGAACCCTCAGACTTGGATTTTCCCAGAATGCGACCGGGTGGGTTGTATGTGCTGAGATAAAGACCGGAAGGCAGCTTGGAGTCGGTAGTGAGTGAGTATTTGTAGGGGGGCATGCCACCCTTCGCTTCAAGTTGCCAGAGAAAATCCACCCCAGTCATGACAGATGGGGGAGGGGTTTGAGAAATCTGGAGCGGGTCGGTGGTGATGGAAACGGGAACTGAGCGCGTTGCTGGGAAGCCTTTGGAGTCCGTAACTCGGATCGTGATGGAGGCGCTTTCAGGACGGCTTGGCGTTCCACTGAGAAGGCCTGCGGATGCGTCTAGACTGAGGCCGCGAGGAAGCCCGTCCGGTGCGGACCATTTGAGAGGAGGCTCACCGCCGGTAGCGGTGAAGGCGACAGAGAAAGGTTCCTGGACCTTCGCGGAAATCAGCGCCGGATCGGAGCTGATTTCCAAGCCATAGGAGGCAATCTCCAAGGTGAAGGATTGTTCCGTCGTGTTCCGTAGCGATGGGTTGGAATCCTCGGCCAAAACACTGAAGGGAAAAGATCCCGAGGCTGTTGGAATGCCCGATATTTTTCCATTTGCCAGAGTCAGACCAGCAGGGAGGGGGGTATTTTTTTTGACTGCAAAATAGACTGGTGCCACGCCTCCTTGAGCTTGAAGTTCAGCATTGTAAGGCATCCCGGTTTTCCCGCTTGGCAATGCCTGGGCGCTGGAAAAGACGAGTTGGGGAATTGCCGTGTTTGGTTGAATCGCTCCGCCTCGCGCAGTCCGGAAACCGATAAAATCATAGCCAAGTTCCGCGCTGCTGAAGTTTGTGTGATTCACTGCGCAATCAGATGCCGCTCCATACCAAGCGCCGCCACGGATTCCTCGAAAGGGGCCGTTGGCTTCATCGCCAGACCATTCGGCGACATTGCCGCTCATGTCGTGGAAACCGAGTTCATTGGCTTCCTTCTGCGAGACGGGCCATGTGCCGCGTCCGTCCGACATCTCTTGCTTGGCCCCTGCTGAGTTATTCCAGTTCCAAGCGACTTTGTTCAAATCATTGCCGCCACTGTAGGTGAATCCCTTGCTCTCCGATCCGCCTCGAGCGGCCCATTCCCACTCTGCACCGATGGGAAGTCGGTAGCCATTCGCCTGGGGGTTGAATCCGGGGATGAAATTTCCTTTTTTATAAACTTCTCCATTCCTTGTGTAGACCGGTTGGAGGCCCTCCATCTCGCTTTTTGCGTTGCACCATTTTATAGCATCGAACCAGCTAATGCCTTGCGCCGGATGGTCGGGAAGCGCGTTTGTCGGCGTCTTTTTCAATTCGTATCCATGATCTTCCGCATAGGAACGCACAGCCTGCCATTCAGTCCATGTTGTCTCAGTTTGGCTTAGGGAAAACGAAGCGACCATTGTGTCTTTGCAGCGCGAACCTGCTGGCATGACTCCGCCTTCCACCGAAATCATTGCAGATTGAGGGGAGGTCTTCTTTTCTGCTGAATCAGACTCGCTGCGGTCGTTTTCGCTATAAGCCGTAAAGCTCAGACCGGCTATGAGGACAAGGGATGGCCATGTAATACGCATGGCGCTTGCTTAATGACATGCCGCTCTTCCCTCAAGATTTTAAACTGCGTCTTTTTCAGTCCCTTCCTGCTCCTCGTCGAGCGGGAGCGTCATCCCACTCTGCCCTCAAAACTCTGGCCTGGCGCTGCGGCTGGTCGATTAGCATCGGTAGGGGCGCTGGGAGCAGCGCCTGCCCGTGGCCAAAAGTTTCTTTCCCGTTTCAGCCTGATGTAGTGGATATTTCTACTTGGCGTCCGGCAGCACCTGTGCGCTGAGGCGGTCTATTCCGGCGCGGGCGAATGTGCTAGCGGGATACTTTTTCCGAGCCTGCAAATACCACGCCAGCGAGGGGCCGGGTTGGTTCTGTTTCTCAAGCGCCTCGGCCTTCGCCAGTGTTTGGACAAAATCAGCCGCTTGGGTGGTTAGGGACGCGCGGAGTTGGTTTAGTTCGGTGTCGTCGGGGAATTCTTTTTGAGCCGCTTCGACGCTTTCCCAAGCTCCGGCAGGATCGCCGCGGCCGGCGATTTCTTTGGCTTTGAGAATGGCCCCTTCCACGGCGGCCATGCCTTGCAGGACATTGTTCAGCTGTTGTTGTTTCTCGGGATACATCGCGGCCGCAGCGATGAAGCGCAGTTTATCATTGTAAATCTGGCGATGGTTTTTCTGGCTGAGAAGGCGGTCGAAATCGTTCATCGCTTGTTGCTGCACATCGGACTGCGTGAAGATCGTGTTTCCCACTTCGGCAAGAGCCGGGTTGCGTGGCCAGATTTCAGCCGCTGAGCGGAGTTCGTTTTCCATGGCCGTCTTGTCCCCCGATACTGCTGCGTTCCGGGCCTTGGCCAGGTGCATGGAGCTGATTGTTTTTGCGGTCTCGATTTTGGCGAGCGGTTTGCTGGTGTCGAAATCCTTGGCTATGCTTTCGATTTCGTTCAGCAA
>JBIIPZ010000017.1:0-60581 GCA_044342325.1 Terrimicrobiaceae bacterium | reverse complement strand
AAGTCATTTCTGTAGTAGACAGTGACTCAACATCTTCCGCATCCGACCCGAGCCAAAAATCCGCTCAATTACTGGAAAGTCTTGGATTGCAGAGACAAGTGGTTCCAGGCGATGGGAATTGTTTTTACTTCGCAAGCAGAGCGAATGATCAACCCGACCTTGCTGGTTCCAGTATCTCAAATTCACCCCGCTCAGCCAATGAGCAACGCCATCAAATGCTGGAAATTTTACAAATAATGACTCCTAAACAGGCCCAAACCAAATTTCCGGGAAAGGAGTTTTTTATGACTTGGGAGGCGTTGCAATCCGGGCTTTTATCTGAAGATCAATTAAGCAGTGCAGAGAAGAATTCCTCGCGCCCATCTATAGACTTCACCACATGGGGAAATTCCAGCCACTTGAAGCTCAACGCCATTCGCACTGATAAACCTCAGGTCGTCATTGATGCGGGTTCGCAAAAAGTTCATGTTTACTACCCAAAAGGAAAGACGAAATCCGTGGATGCTTCTGCGGAGAATGTGAAAAGCGATCTTCATGATTTTATTGCAGAGAGAGGTGCCCATATCTACGAGGCGCTCCCCAACCACTGGAATGCTGTCCAAGTTGCAAAAGAATGATTCGGGATGTTCCATGGTGCGTAAGCACCCATCGGCAAACGATGGTAGGGGCGGCTCGCCGAGCGGACCCAAGATTCAGGTGCGGAGCACCGTTTGGGTTGACAGAGGCGGCTTTGCCGCAAAAATGGGACGGCTACGGCCTCCGGCTCGTAGCCTACGCCTCGGAGAGCGTGCCAATCCCTACCTTAGCTTTTCGTTGGGCGCTGACGCGCCGTAGAAGTCAACGCAACCACTGGGAATCCGCCTCACCGATCTATGCTTGAGCCAATATGAACTTTTCAAAATCAAACAACTCCCACCACTCCACCTCTGTGCGCTCGGTGTCCTCTGTGGTCAAACCCTTCTTCGCTGAAAACTGAAACCTGAAAACTTCTTATGCCTGACACCAAAAACTGGAACACCCTCGTTACCGAATTCGGCCGCCTCATCGGGGCGGATGGATTCGAAATTGAAACCGCCGGCGCCTGCCGATTGGAACTTGGCGACGGCCTTGCCATCGACTTCGAGAAAGACCTCCAAGAAGGCCTTCATCTTTATTGCTCGATGCCACCAGTGCCTGAGCCGGACCGTCCAGCGATCGCTCTCCGATTGCTGGAGGAAAACTACGCCGCCCACCGCAAGCACTCCCGAGACGCCTTCACCTACGACGCGGCCTCGGGTGAGTTCCTCCTTCACCTCCAGTTGCCCGAGTCGATTCACACACTTGAAGACTTCGAATCCGCCGTGCGGCAGTTCACGGAACACGCCGAGCATTGGACCCACGCCATCCACGCTGGTTTGCTGGAACTCCATCCCCCGGCCACCGTGGCCGATGCTCCGAATTTTGCCTGATATAGAACCACAAAGGAATCCGACGCTATGCCTGGAAAAATTACCGCCTCCAACCTTTCTGCACCATCCCTCCAAGCCCTCCGCGCCGAGCGGCACCAAGAAACAAAAGGATCCAGTTTCTGGAACAAATGGAGCAACCTTTCCACCGGCCAAAAATGGGGCCGCGCCTTGGCTTGGGTGATTCCGCCGATTGGCATCGGGTTTCAAATCAAAGCCAACCTCTGGCAGGCAAAAGCCGCTGCCCCGCGGCCGATGAACAGCAAGGTCTCTCTAAGTGAAGATGTCCACGACGGTATCCCCCTCAAAGGCAATGTCCTTTTCGGAAATGCTGATCGGGAACAGGCTCGAGCGGTTCTGGAACCCGACTTGAACAAGTCAGTTTCCGTGATCCTCGAAGATAATCGAACATACTCTGCGGAGATGGTGGGTCTCCCAGAGCAATTTGCGAAGGATCTCAATCGGAAGCCGAACCACAGCCTTCAATCCCAAAATGGAAAAACCACAGTGCATATCAAGCCAGATTCCGTTGCGGCCGATCGACCAGCAATGTTCAGGGATTTCTTTAAAAGGGAATTTCCCAGTGATCTCAACAAGGCAGACCAATGGGCTGTCTTCGCCGGCAAGTTTTTGAATCAAAACGGGGCGGCTCCCACAGTAACAGTCACCGCCGAAAAATACAAATATGCGGTTCCGAGTGACGATACCTCTTACAACTTAAAGATGGAAAATGGGGGAGACTCGGCGCTGGTGGAAGTCCGCGCACAAGGCACTCCCAACGAAATTAATGGCATCGATAGGGAAAGGTCCAAGGTCGACAATTTCCTGCTTATGCGTATCACCCTCGGCCCACCAGAGAAGCTATCGGTTCTCTCGGGTCATGCGAAACATGAATTGGTGGCGAAGGCGGACGACGCTGAAGAATATTCTGCTGTCGTTCCGACTGCCTATGACATTGCCCATCAGAAGACTAAGGAGGCTTCACGGAACTTCAAATCAACGCTGGAAAGCCGTGGAATCACGAATGCTGGCCAAGCCATGGAATCCATTCGAAAATGCAAAACAGTTGCCGGATCTCTTGAGGCCAAAGATATCAAAGACATCAATAATAAAAGCCTCGGGGGCGGCAATGCGCTAATAGAAGTCTTTCTCGAGAACCCGCACTTGTTGGACTCCCAAAAGCCCCTTGCCGAGCGGCAGAAAAAGTTTGCATCGTCCTATGAGGTGCCAGCACAAAAGCAATTGGAAAGTAAACTGGTTAGTATCGAAGAATCTGTTAAAAATGGGGATATCGATGAAGGTGACGCTGAAAATATGCGGCTGCTTTCGCACTCTAATATCGCTACTAATCGAGATCATGGCAAGTCACTCTTGGAGGACTTGGAGTTCCTCAGCTCCTTCAACAACTTTGCCAATACCGTCCGATCCAACAACCTCACAAACGCCGAGTCCATGCAAGTTATACGAGCCCACAGTGTGCTGAAGAGTGCAAGCGAGGATAGTCTTGAGGATATTCAAATCCACTTGGAAAACCTTTTCAAGGGCCGGGCACTTCCTCCAAACCAGCTCAGCGAGTTAGAAAGTTTCTTTCCACTGCCCAGTAGCTAAGCGACTTTTTAAAATCAACCACCTATCGTGCAATGACCCGTAATCAAAAAACCGTCTCTGAATGGCTTACCGTCGCCGGTGCAGAGGCTGGGCATAAATTCTATCTCGGCGATGATGGTCACTGCACCATTTTTTTTGCCGAGGGGCTGGAGTGCCTCGTCGAGATGCCTGCTGATCCCGAGTCGCACGCCGTGTTTGTCTATTGCCCTATTGCTCCACTGCCGGGCGATCTCGAGGAGCAAAATGCGCTGCTCCGGCAAATCCTCGAGTGGAATATGTTTGGAATTGCCACCGCTGGCGCGCACCTCTCGCTGGATCCCCGCTCCGAAACCATCGTGCTGGGGTTCGCAGCCGATATCGATATGCTTGATGAGGGTCTTTTCAAACAAGCCCTCGGCGATTTTCTCGACACCGCCGCAGCCATCCACTCAAAGTGGAGCGAGTCGAGCGCGCCACAGGATTCATCAGAAATCGCATCCCGGTTCGACTGGGCCTGACCCAAACCTCCTTTATGCCAGATCAAATCGGAGACGCCCCCGCCCGTATCTTAACCGGTGCCACTTATGAGCGTGGGCACATTCAGAAAGCCGGAGCGAGTCCCAGCGAGGTGCACCGGAACCTCGGCTACCACTACACCAGCACGGGCTTCACGCCGTTCGGTTTGAGCCCTTCGCGAATGCTCAACACAACCCTGCGTTGGGTAACGCTTAGCACCCCGTTCAGCAAATTGGGCAATGCCATCCAAGGCGGCTACGATTCCAAAGCTGCAACAACATCCGGTAAGGCCCGATACTGGACCGGGGCGATCATCAAAGGCTGCGCAAACATTACCGGTGGCGCTGCGGGTCTCGTTAGCGGCACCTTGGCCACAGGCACAGCCATGACCACCAACATTGTGGGAGGCCTCGGGAGGGTTGTTGCGGGATCGTTTGTTGGCCTTGCTGGTTTGGTTTCCGGGAAAAGCGAATTGAAAAAAACGGCTCTCGATTTGTTCAAATTCTCCTTTATTAACAAAGGAACCCAGACCCCTCTTGATGCCGAGGGGGCGGCGAGCATCAGGAGCCAGGCCCAACTCGCGAGAATCACCTCCTCGACATCCTATCGCGATATGCCAGTGGGCTTTATTCCAGCCAAAATCGAAGACATCCCCGTTTCCGTCCTCGCACGGGGTGCCACCATCACCTCCACGGGTAAGGATGTCCAACTCCGCGCCAACACCGGAACCCGCTTGGAAAAAAACGGCGGCGCGACGCCGAACGACCCACTCGTGCTCACCGGCGATGGTTGGTCCGCTCTCAAGGCCTGTGTTTTCAAAACCACCGATGCCCCACCGAAATTCGTCCTTTCCTTTGCGGGCACTGAGTTCAAAGACGGTCGCTCGGCCACGGTAAAGAGCGATATCGCCCAAACCGTTGGCATCAAAGACAGCGCCATTGAAGACGCCGAGCGCCTCGTGAAAGCCTTTGCTGACCAATATGACAAGGAGAACATTGAGGTCGTCGGCCACTCGCTCGGCGGAGCATTGGCACAATACTCCGGCATCAAGCATGGGGTGAAAGTCACTGCCTTCAACAGCATGGGCCTCAGCGTGAGCCTCCGCGACCGCCTCGGTGCCAAAAAAATCAACCAGGCGAATGTAACTCACATCAACAGCTCTGGCGACCCCCTCAGCCAAAAAGTCGAGGGACGCCGCTTAGGCATCACCGCCTCCTCACAAGTCGGAAAACGTTATGTCATCGATGTGGACCACAAAAAAGGCCACAAGATGGAGTCCATTACGGACGGCCTCGAGAAGATTGAGCAGCAATCCGAGAGCTTCCAAGTTCCACTCTTGGATGAGGACATGGTTGTCGAATGACATTGCAATCTCCAAGGTGGTGTATTTTCGAAGGTGCTAATTGAGTTCAGGTATCTCGCCTGGCATCGAAGGACTTAATCTGGCAAGCGAGACGCCCGCCCTACGATTCGCTGAAAACTGAAAACTCCTTATTCTAATTCTCTTTCAACATGAGACTAATAATCCACGGCCATGCGGTGATGCTTTTCACTCGAGCTGTGTCTGAAGCAAGGGCGGGAAGGTCGTTTGCGAGTTGCGCAATGACGGCTTTCATTTCGGAGAAAACGCGGTTGGGGAAGGATTTCTCCCGGGTTTCATCCCAGAGGTGTTCCGTTGGATTGAGTTCCGGCGAGTAGGGAGGAAGGCGGTGGAGACGGATGTTTTCAGGGATTTTGAGCTCTTTAGAAATGTGGGAACTGGCTCCATCGACGATCATAACGAGAAAGTCGTTGGGGTGCGCCTCGGAGACTTGCGCAAGGAAGGCGCTGAAGGTTTCGGTGTTCATTTTCTCGGCGAGCATCCGGTCCAATCCTCCATCGAGGGGGCTGACGGCTCCGTAAACATAGGTGAATTGGCGTTCGTAGCCGTTATCGACGACGGGGCGCATGGGTGCAGGGGCCCAGCAGCGGCGGATTCGCACCATGCGACCGAAGCGGGCCTCGTCCTGAAAGAGGAGTTTTACCTTACGGCCTTGGACGACTTCGGGCTGAAGGATGGTTGCCAGCTCTTCCGGGAGTTTTTTTTCCAGTCCTCTTGGACTTTGGGGTCGCTTTTGGGGTGGCGGGTGTCGGGGGCGACTTTGCGCCATCCGTGTCGGGCGAGGAGTTTGTAGACGACCGAGGCGGCGACGGATTTTTTCAGGTGCTGGGCAAGCGCGGCGCGGATGGGAGAGACGACGACCATGCCGCCTGAAGCTGCCTGATCAAGCCAGGGTTGAAGGAAGGCTTTTTCTTCTTCCGAACTCATGAGTTGGCGACGGCGTCCGCCCCAGTTGCGAGGCGGCGCGGGGGTGGCTCCACCGAATTGAGTGCGAAAAGTCTTTTGCATGCGTGGAACGGTGGCGCGGCTCACGCCAAGGATGGATGCGATTTGTTCCAGCGTGGCTCCGATCCGCGAGGGAAGCAAAACAGACTGGCATAGGCGGAGGGTGCTGGCGCACTTGGTATCGTTGGCGATTTCTTGGGCTTTATTGACGAGAGTCGGATCGATGCTGGGTTTTCGTGGCATCCCAAAAAGAAAGCATAATACATCTCATCTTGAAAGCGAATTAGAATAAGGCATTCATATGAATCATTTAATTTACTATGCTTAACATTTGAGCTGCCTTTGGTGATGGCCTTGTCTGTTCAGTTCCTCACTTTTCCAAAAGCACATCGAGCACCTGATCGACCCCATGCTTCCAATCGGGCAAGTGAAGCCCGAAGGCGGTGCGGAATTTTGAGGTATCGAGGCGGGAGTTCGCCGGGCGCGCGGCAGGGGTCGGGTATTCGGCGGCGGGAATTGGCAGGATACGGTCGATAGTAGCTTGGAGCGGCGAGTTCGCGGCTGCGGCCTTGGCGACTATGTGCTGCGCGAATCCATGCCAGCTTGTCTCGCCACCGGCGGCGAGATGGTAGAGGCCGAAGGGGAAATTTTCCCTGCCATCGCGCAGGTAGCGAGTGGCGATGTGGGTAGAGGCATCGGCGAGGAGTGCGGCTCCCGTGGGCGCGCCGACTTGGTCTGCGACGATGCGGAGTTCGTCGCGACTGGCGGCAAGACGAAGGATGGTTTTGATGAAGTTTTTCCCGTGTGCGCCGAAGACCCAGCTTGTGCGGAAAATGAGATGATCCGCCCCGCTGGCGGCGAGGGCATTTTCGCCTTCGAGCTTGGTTTTGCCATAGACGCCAAGCGGATTCGTGGCATCCGTTTCGCAGTAGGCGGATCGTTTTACGCCATCGAAGACATAGTCGGTCGAGTAGTGGATGACGAGAGCGCCAAGTTTCGCGGCCTCCTCGCCAAGGATTCCGGGAGCATCGCCATTCACAGCGCTGGCCAGATTCGATTCGGACTCGGCTTTATCCACCGCGGTGTAGGCGCCGGCGCTGAAGATCACATCCGGCTTGGCTGCGCGCACGGCGGCGCGGATCGAGTCGGGACTCGAGAGGTTGCAGGCATCGCGTCCGCAGGCCACCACCTCGCCGAGCGGAGCGAGAGCCCGCTGGAGTTCGAAACTGAGCTGGCCATTGGCTCCAGTGATGAAAAACCGGGGCGTTTTGTCCAAATGAAGAGGATTAACCATAGAGTGCTAAGAATTGCTGGCGGAATGAGAGAGCTTGGGGCTTCTACGAGCGTGCGCCGCGTTAGGCACGAGCCAGAGCGCGACCGAAGGAAACGAGTTCGCGGATGAGAGAGTTGTAGCGTCCGTAGGCGTTGTGGCCTTCTTTTTTCAAGAGATCGTAGAGGACCAACTCAGCTTCCGGAAAGGGAGCCTCACCAGACACGAGACCTGCTGCACGGAATTTGCCGAATGCGATGATCACAAGGCAGGAATTGATGGTGATCCGCCCCTCCCGCCAGTCCTGAAGCCCTTGCAGCATTCTCTCCCCGCCGGGCAACCGCATGATTTCATCAGGTGAAGGGGTCATAATTGAACACAAAAATCCTGAACAGCCTCACTGATATTTCTCACACTCCGCGAACGATGCAGCCTCGGCATCTTTCGGTGAAACAATAGGGTCGATCCCGATGGCCAGCGGCCAGTCGATGCCGATCGTGGGGTCGTTCCAACGCAAGGCGCGCTCGGTGGGCGGCGCATAGACATTCGTGCACTTGTAGTGGAAGTCCGCCATCTCGCTCACGACCAAAAACCCATGCGCACAACCGGCCGGCACCCACAGGCGCTCGTGGGCATCACTCGTCAGCATGTAGCCGTCCCATTTTCCAAAGGTCGGCGAGCTTTTCCGCAAATCCACCAGCACATCGAAAACCGTTCCCGAGGTGACCCACACGAGTTTCCCCTGGGCCGCATCACCGCTCTGGTAGTGGAGCCCACGCAGCACATTCTTCGCCGAGCGGCTGTGATTGTCCTGCACGAAATCCGCATCAATTCCCAGCTTGGCGAAGGTCTCCTTGTTCCAGGACTCCAGAAAAAAACCGCGCGCGTCACCAAACACACGAGGCCGCAGAAGGTAGGCGCCATCAATCTTTGTCGGATACTTTGTCATAGGAAAATTCGAAATGCGCGAGTGGGTAAAACCTGTCGGATGCAGACTGGATGCGGCTCATCTCGGACAGGCTACCGCCTTTGGTCATCGGCGGAAAATTTTCCACCGGTCCAGAGCAAATCCAAAATGTCTTCCCGTTTTTCACAGGTTCGCCGCGCAGGACGGCGCGGGTTATTTCACCAAAAATTTCAACAGCCAAGGCAGCATGCTCTCGCCACGCTCCAGCCAGTGCTTGAGCCGCTCCAAGCGCTCCTCGGCGGTCGCTCGGTCGCCGGATTCCATCCCGCTCGCGAGGGATTCCATCGTGCCAATCCTCTCCAGAGCCCGATCCAGCCTGGGTTTCAGCTCCTCTTGGATGAATGCGGTCGCAAATTTGCTTAACTCCAAGTCCGCCACATAGTGATCCCGACGATCGCCTGGCATGTAAACCGACTTCACCGCGCCAACGGATCGCAGGACCTTCAACCCCTGACTCGCTGCTCCCAGACTTATTCCCAGCCGCGTCATGATGTCATCCATCGCCAAGGCGCGTGACGACACAAAAAGCAGACCATAAATCTCCCCCACCGACTTCTGCAGGCCGATCAGCTTAAAAAAGCCGATGAAAAGTTCGATCGACTCGACCTCCAGAGCCGAAAGCGATTCGGACTCGGACTCGAGCATGGCGGGAGCGACTTGCATTCGTGCGCCAGAGAGAATCAGAAGACTTCAAGCGCTTCAATAAAAAATGAAAAATCGCAATTGAAACTTCATGGCAGCTCAGATTTCGCAGTCTTTTCGAAGAGCCACCACCCGGCAGGGCACGGTCGGGCAGTGATGAGTTTCAGACCGCGGAGCAAAAAATGGAAGATGCGTGGGAGGATCTCTCCAAATCGGAAGAAAGCACTGCCTCGCGGCTTTTTATTTTCGTGTGCAGGATGATTTTTTTATTGCGGCAAGCCAACAAGTGGCACAGGTTGGGGGACATTCTCCCTAAAAATGCATACAAAATCTCGTCAATTGGATTATCTATTCCGCAGCGCCCTGCTTACTGCCATTCTATCGTTCACAGGCCTCCTCAATGCGCAGGACGGCAATCCAGCCGATATGAAGCGCGGGGCTATCATCATCACAGCTGTCCAAGGAAAGGTAAAAATCATAAAGCCGGGAGCAAGCGAAGGGAAAAACGCCACTAAGGGCACCACATTGCAGCAAGGCGAAAAAATTATCACTGAGAAGGATTCCAGTGTCTCCCTCGCCTTCGAAAACGGTTCCGTGATACAAGTCGAAGCCGAATCAAATTTTGTCGTGGAAGAGTTTCTGCAAGCCCCTTGGGAAGTTTCAGAACAGGCGCTTGGCGAGATGAAAGCCGAACCAAGCAATTCCAAGCTTGCGACATATCTTGAATATGGCGAGGTGACATCGGGCGTCAAAAAACTCAAGCCCGGCTCGAGCCTCACCGTGAGCACCCCGCTCGGCACGGCGGGGATTCGTGGCACGGATTTCAAAGTAGGCCTCCAGAGAGATTCAAAAGGCGGTTCCAAAGGACTGAGCGTCAGCGTGGCTTCAGGAGAAGTCGCCGTGGCAACAAAGGGCGGAGCGGCATCCGTAAAGGGAGGATTTTCCACAAGCGTCACAGTGAGGCCTAGCGAGAATGGAGCCCCCGCTCAAGTGAGCAAACCGGTTACCAGCAACCTCCCACCACAATCCACCTTGGCCATTCTCCAATCGGTGAGAACCCAGCAAACATCGGCTGCGCAAGTTTTAACCACGACACTCCTTCAAAGCGCCGCAACTCGCAAGTCGGACCTCAACAGTAAACAACAAAACGCCATCGAAGATGCTGCGGAGATTGGCGTGGATAACCTTGTCGATGTTGTCAAGCAACTCTCCCAGGAAAAACCTTCATCATCACCCGAGATTGCAGCCTTTGCATCTGTTTTAGCGCCCGAGGCTGCCTCTGAGATTGCCGGTGCGGCAGCTACCGGCGCTCCACGTTTTGCTCCACAAATTGCGGCCGTCGTGGCATCGATAGTTCCACCCTCCGCAGCCCAAATCGCAAGCAGCGTTGCGACAGCTACTCCTGAATCCGCTCCCAGAGTAGCCGCCAGCGTGGCTTCGGTCGTTCCCTCACAAGCTCCACAAATTGCTGCAACTGTTGCCGCAGCCCTGCCCAGTGCGGCATCTGCTATCGCACGGAGCGTCGCCCAGGCACAACCTCAGCAGGCCTCAGAAATCGCCGTCCAGACCTCCACCGCAGCACCAGAATCCGCTGCTGATATCGCTGCCGAAGTTCAAGCCCAAGGCGAAGGTGGCACCGATGCCAACCCCAATCAAATCGGCATAAGCGACCTCCCATCGGTGAATCCAACAAACCCAGTCCAACCCCCGCCGCCAGCGCCTAGGCCTACATCGACTCCGACACCTCCGAGCCCAACGCCTCCAAGCCCAACCGCAACTCCGCAGCCAACAAGGACGCCCAATCCTAGTCCGCCATAAAAAAATGGCGCACAACAACACGGAATTTGAAGCGAGACTCGTCTAAACATTTTAGGAATGCGTCAACGCCAAATCCCAGCAACGCTTTGCCGAACCACGGACTCAACAGCGCCTTCGTTCACCCAAAGCGAGCATCAGCCATCACAACTGCGGCGTGAAAATTGGCTCTCCCGCCGCAAAAATCTCCAACGAGGAACTCGAACTGCTCAAATCCCACCTCGCCAAGTAGTAAACCGCGCGCTCGTTCACCCGGGAGGGACATCCTCCGGCATGTCCCATTTTCGCGGCAACGCCGCCCCTGTATCCCCCAACGGCGACTGCGTCGCCTGAGACTTGGGTCCCCCGCAGCGAGGCGTCCCTCCTTTCACGAAAGATGCTGCCGCACCTTATCGTGCGCCTATTTCAAGTCGGCCTCTTCGATGAGTTCCTCCAGGCCCCTCAGGCGATACTTGCTGCAGAGTTCGCGCACAACATCAAGGTCGAGTCCAGGATTTCGCTCCAGCAATTCGACAATGTCCGCTTGGGATTTGTGCCCGCCGGCGTAAAGCTTGAGAGCGATGAGGTGGGGCAGTGGCACAATCTTAAGGGGGCTGCCTTGACGCACACGCAGTTTGGATGCCTCCAACGCATCCTCGATCACTGCTGGGAAACGCTCCGCGAAGCTGATGATTTGTAAGAGGCCGAATTGACCGCGCACATCAATGACCCCACCAAGGGCGTCCTGCGCATCGGGCTCGCGGAACTCCACCGAGTAGCCTGCGGATGTAAGCGAGGCGGCAAGGGCTCGCAAACCAGAAAGCTCGGCATTCACGCCCAAATCAATATCCTCAGTCTGGCGAACATAGTGATATGCGGCCAATGCCACAGCACCGATCACCACGGCATCGATTCCGTGCTTTTGGAGCAGGCCAAGCACATCTTCCGCCGCATGGAGCAGAGCTTCCGAATCTTCCATTTAATCGATGGAGGTGGGTTTGAGCCAAGCAAAGCGCTGACTCATTGTGAGGGCGGCGTGTATGCGTTCCTCGACAGTCATCTTCTCCAGTCGACGCAACTCGCTTAAGCGCGAATCCGAAACCGATTTGCTACGCCGCGCCGCAAGGGATGCGGATCTTGGTTTTCTGGTAGCAGGCATTGCGATCAACCTAAACCCGGTCATCGGATTCGGTCAATTCGGGATAGGATTCGTTTCCGAAAATCCCGAGTTCCGAGGCAGGCTGGCAGTAAAAAATGACACCCCGCCGCTCGAAATGTGAACATGGCGGGTCGGCGCGCTTCGAATACGCGGGAGGGACATCCTCCGGCATGTCCCATTTCTCTCGGTCGCCGTGGTAACCTCACCACTGATCATCCACGCCTTGCGCCTGCACGGTCGACGCCTCCAGCTCGTAGAGCCTACGGGTCGGAAAGACGACCATGCCCCTCTCTTCGAGCTCCCGCGCGGCAGCGTGCTCTGTGAGACGGAGCGCGCCGGCGTCCAACTCGTTAATTGTTGGCCGGTTGACTTATTGTGTCTCGCGTGTCACGGTTCATGATCATGGTTACAATCCAGATCCCCATTCGCGAACTCCACGCCCGCACTGGGCACTATATCCGCCTCGCCTCGCAGGATACGGAAGTCATCATCACCGAGAATGGGAAGCCTGCTGCCCGCATCACTCCTTTGGAACTCACAGATCCTGCCGGAAAAACATTAGGCGAGCGCCGCAAACTGCTGCCTGCCTTTAAGGCGGCCCTTTTTGCAGGCAAATTGAAATCCGATACAGACAGCACCTCGCGTCTTCGGGAAACTTCCGCACTGCGCGACCTGTGATCTACTGCGACACCGCCTACCTGCTGAAGTATTATGTGGATGAGCCTGGCAGTCAGGAAGTGCGTTCGTTGATTGACAGGCAAACAGGTGTCGGATCGCTCTCCCTCGGTCGATTGGAACTTGCCGCCGCCTTTCACCGGAAGTTGCGAGAGTCGCAGATTGATCTGGCCACACACGAGTGCCTCGTTTCCCAATTCGAGGCGGACGACATGGCGGGCTTGTGGACCTGGTTCGACGCGACGCCGACCTTGCTCAATAAAGCCTCGAAAAACTTCGCCGTCCTGCCAGCAAAAATTTTCCTTCATGCCTCGGACGCCCTTCACCTCGCGTGCGCGAAGGAGCACGGCTTCCGCGAAATCCATTCCAACGACAAGCACCTCCTCGCTGCCGCAAAGCATTTCGGCCTCAAGGGGCGGAATGTGATCAAGTGACTCCCCCCTTTTCTCGGTCCTCAGCGCGACAGCGCCAATCGCCCCCCACAAGGTAGGGGCCGCACGGCGAGCCGTCCGACTCTCGCGGCGAAGTTGCCAGGTCCCGGGGAGCACGCCCGCGTCGGGTGCGCCCCTCGCCCGACTTGTGAAAAAAATCCACCGGCCTGCGGCCGCATGCGATTCTGAAAACAAAAACTGACCTACTTCAAACACTCCAAAAGTGCTGGAGTCCTCCATGCGAGGAAGTGAGGGAGGTTGAGGAGTTGATAGTCGACGGGGTCACCGAGGGTGGTTTTTACCTCCATTCTTTGAAGGCTCGGGGGGTTGCGGTCGAAGCGCACAGCAAGTGCGAGGGATTTGTCGTGCAGGAATTGATGGAGGCTTTTCATTGCTCCGGAAGCGCCGCTTTTTGTTTCCACCGGCACGATCAGACCATCGCATTCCAGCACGAAGTCGATCTCGCCGACGCGTCCGTTTTCCCTCCTCCAGTGTAAAAGCTGCCCGCGTCGGGTGGGCTCGCCAATGGCGATGCGGAGTTGTTGCGCAATGCCTTGTTCGCTGAGTCCGCCGCGCAGGGAGGCTGCCACATCCATCCAGCGCGGGAAGGAATTTCCTGCTGGTGTATTCCAGATTCCATGAGCCAACCCCACATCGAGGAGCACCACTTTTTGCAGGCGCTCATTGATTTTCCCGGCCAGCGGCACTCCGTTGCACTCCGCGTGGGGAATCCTCTCGGTGAGCTGCGCCATGCAGAGCAGTTCGAGCGCTCGCCTGGCCTGCTGGTGCTTCACCTCGCCGCCCACATGGCTGTAGACGAACTTGCATCCCAACTGGTCGACCACTCCCCGCAAGACATCATCTAAGATCCGCCGATCCATGCGACCGGAGTATTTCGCAAAATCGTTTCGGTAGGACTGGATGAGATCGCGTTGCAATCGCCGACACTCGCTCGCCGGCGCGCCGGCCACATCTGCCGCGACCACTTCAGGCATTCCACCGGTCATGAGATACCGGTCGTAAAACTCGATCGCATGCGCATGAGCTGCCTCACCCAGCAAAACCCCAGGCCTCCAAGCCATCAAGCGCTGCAGCAGTCTCTCCTGGCCGTGTGCATGCAGGAACTCTGGAAACGCCATCGGCTCGACGAAAGCATACGAAACCCGCCCCACCGGCATGCTGTGTTCAAAATCCCGAAGCGCAAATTCCAGCAAAGACCCCGCCGCGATTATCGGCACCTCCGGCATCTCCTCGGCAAAACACCGCAGCTTCGCCAAAACCTCCGGCGCCGTCTGAATCTCATCCAAAAATAAAATCAACTCACTGGCGGGAGCCGCCACGCCGGTTCTCAACCCCAGATCATCGATCCATTGCCGTGGCCCACTTCCCTCCTCGCGAAAAATCCGCGCATACTCGGGGTTGCGATCAAAATTCACCTCCAAGAGCGTCCGCCCACTCGTTCGGGCCAACTCCCGAACCAACCATGTCTTCCCTACCTGACGCGCCCCTCGCACAATCAAGGGCTTCCGCCGCTCAGATCCAAGCCATGACACCAGAAAATCAGAAAAATCACGCTTCACAAGGAAAGCTGCTATATAAAACAACGCGTTGTTTCAAATAGGAAATTGATTTTAATGATAAAAATCGGCGCTCTCGCACTCTGCGAGGAATCCGGCCGCACCACAGGCGCGTCAGCGCCACTCGAAAAACCCGGGAGGGACATCCTCCGGCATGTCCCATTTCTCTCGGTCGCCGTGGTAACCTCACCACTGATCATCCACGCCTTGCGCCTGCACGGTCGACGCCTCCAGCTCGTAGAGCCTACCCTCCGGCGCGTGGGCCCACGGGCAGGAAGCGGGTCGGAAAGACGACCATGCCCCTCTCTTCGAGCTCCCGCGCGGCAGCGCGATCGTTCGCCCGGGAGGGACATCCTCCGGCATGTCCCATTTTCGCGGCGATGGCGGATCAGGGCGTTGCTTTTGGAGACTCGGTTTTGGGAGCGGCGGGGCGGTCCATCGCGATCAACTCGGAGACTGTGACAAATTTGTAGCCTTTCGACTGGAGGGCATCGAGTGCTGTGGGCATGGCATCGATGGTGGAGGCGTGGATGTCGTGGGCTAGGATGATCGAGCCGGGAGCGGTATTTTTGATGATGTGGCTTGAGACATGATCGGATTTGCGGATTTTCCAGTCTTGGGGGTCAACCGACCAGAGGATGACGCAGAGGCCGTATTCGTCGTTGAGGCGTTTGGTGAGGGTCGCGTTGATGGCGCCGTATGGTGGGCGCATGGTGACGGGGCGGACGCCTGTGGCTTTTACAATGGCGTCGGTGGTTTGGGAAATTTCGGCATCGAAGGCGGAGGCGGAGAGCTTGGTGAGTTGCGGGTGGTTCCAGCTGTGGTTGGCGATTTCGTGGCCTTCGTCGACGATGCGCTTGGCGATGTCGGGATACTCGGCGACGCATTTTCCAATGACGAAAAATGTGGCCTTGATGTTCCGCTCTTTCAGCATGTCGAGGAGTTTCGGGGTGAGCTTGGGGTGCGGGCCGTCGTCGAATGTCATGGCGACGGTGCTGCTCTCGACATTGCAACTGTTGTAAGTGTGCTTTCTCGGGGCGGCTGGTGCCGGAACTGGAGTCGGCGCGGGAACAGGAGCTTCTGTGGCGTTCATGGATTGAATGACCGGCTGGGGCTCCACCACAACCGCTGCTTGCGGGGCGGGGTGCGGAGGAAGCTGGGCTTTGGCGGGTGCGTTGGAGGCGAAACACACAACGACCACGAAAAAAAGAAGGGTGGAGGCGAATACGGACTTAATCGGAATTCTCATGCGAAGGCGGATGGTTGAAGATGGCACAGGGTAGTGGAAAAAAAAGCAACTTTTGGCGTGAGGAGATGTGGTGGGTCAGGGCTTCCACTCCAGCTTGGTGCCTGCTGGGAGGAGGCGGGCGGCGCGGAGGGCGTCCCAATTTGTGAGTCGGAAGCCGCCGATACCTTCGAGCGTTTGCATGGCGGCAGGCATGCTGGATCCGTGGAGGCCGAAGGCTTGCGGGATGGTTTCGCCAGCTTTGGCGAGGTTGATCCAAACCACGCCGGCGGGGTTGTTTGGTCCGGGCGGGAGGTATTGCTCTTTCGAAAGCACGGGACGCACGGTGACGGGAGTGGGATTTGGGTTAATGTAGAACGGGCTGGTTTTTTCGACTTGGACGACGCGATCTTCCTGAACTGTGGCGAGTCTGGGGTGCGCTATCACATCGAGGATCCTCCATTCACCGCGTCCGCGCAGGCCGGGCCGGGCTCGGCCGACGGGCATAACGGCGACGAGGCGGCCGGATCGGAAAATTTCGAGCGTGGTGACATCGCTGATCGTGGCTGTGAATGGCTGGGCCGGATCGGCTACAGGCTGCAGACCAGTGGCGGGAATTTTTTCAATTTCGAAGGGCTGCACATTTGGCACGCGGAAGCGGGAACCAGCGGCGGGCTGGGTGCCAAGTGAGGGGTTAAGTTTCCGCAAGAAGGCTTCGTCGCAATGGAAACGCTCGGCAACGAATTCCCATGGCGAGCGATAGGCCAGAAAATCGGCTGTAACCATTTCTTGATAGGTCGGGGGCGGAGTGGGCGCAGGCTTGGCCTTGGGGTCTGGCTTGCCAGTTGGCTCGCTCACGGCACGGGCAGCCTTCGGCGGAGCAATGAAGCGGAAGTCCTCGACGCGAAGAGTGTAGGTGTTGAGCGTGTCTGGAACATATTCCTTGGCGCGCTGCACCACGGCGGCGTGCTCGAGTGTTTCGCCACGGGCGGTTTGGTAAAGGTGGAGCACCTTGCCGAAAACAGGATCCGGCGTGTCGCTGATCGGGCCAGTGCCGAAGCCTTGATTGTCGAGAAAGACACGCAGGAGCAGGACTTCGGATTTTGCGATGTCCGAGGGCACAGGTGCGCTTGACGATGCCGCAGCGGGCTTCGGCGTGCTTTTGAGTAGGAGTTTTTCCTCCGGCGTGGGGATTCGTAATTCCTGGCCGATTTGCAGAAAGTCGGTTTCAAGGGCGTTAAACTCCTTCAGCTGCGCGACAGAAAGCTTGAGCCTCTTGGCGATGTGAATGAGGACATCCCCTTTTTTGACCGTGTAGATGTTTTGATCTGGCTGCGAAGCGGCGGCGGCGGGCTGTGCGGCGGATCGTGGCTGGAGCACAGGAACCTCGCGGGGCGCGAGCCCCCAAGCGGCCGAGGTTGGCGGGGCGACATTCCATTTCCACTTCACGGCGCGCTCGAGGCCGGGCTCGACACCCTGCGCATGAGCGCGGGGACTCGCTGAGGCGAGGAGGAGAAGCGCGGTGGAAAAAATGGCGAACCGGTGAGGCATGGGATCAAGTGGAGCGTTTGGCTTTGAGAACGGATTCGATGCGAGCCAGCGGGAGCGTGTTGATGACATCGTTTTTTGTGAGCCAGCCTTTGCGGGCGATGCCGACGCCGAAAATGAGGTCCTGGAGTCCAGCGGTCGAGTGGGCATCTGGGTTGATGGCGCATTTGACACCTTTTTCTCTGGCGAGGGGCCACCAGCGCCAGTCCATATCGAGGCGGCGCGGGTTAGCATTGAGCTCGATGATCGTGCCTGTGGCAGCGGCGGCATCGAGGATGGCGGGAATGTTGACCTGATACGGCTCGCGGCTGAGAAGCAGGCGGCCGGTGAGATGGCCGAGCATGGTGACATGGGGGTTTTCCATGGCTCGGATGATGCGCTTGGTCATTTCGGCCTCGGGCATGGTGAAGGACGAATGGACGCTCGCAACGACATAATCGAGCGTGGCGAGAACATCATCCGGAAAATCCAGCGATCCATCCTTGAGAATGTCGCATTCGGTGCCGGCGAAGATGCGAAAATCGCTGTCGGCAGCGTTGAGTTCCGCGATGCGGGCGACTTGCGCGGCGAGGCGCTTTTCATCGAGGCCGTTTGCTTGGAACGATGCCTTCGAGTGGTCGGCGATGCCGAGGTATTCGAGTCCGAGTTCCTTTGCAGCGGCGACCATGTCTTCGAGAGTGGCGCGGCCGTCGCTCGCTGTCGTGTGATTGTGGAATGTGCCTCGCAGGTTGCTCCACTCGATGAGGTGCGGGAGTTTGTGTTTCTCGGCGGCATCGATTTCGCCTCGGTCTTCGCGGAGTTCAGGTTCCACGGGATCGAGATCGAGGGCGCGGTAGATGTCCGCCTCCTCGTGGATCTCGGGCAGGGGTTGCTGGAGTTCGCGTCCCTCTGCGGCACTGAAGCGGTATTCGTTGAGCGACCAGCCACGGGAGAGAGCGCGGGAGCGCATGCGGACATTGTGCTCTTTGCTGCCGGTGAAATAATTCAGTGCGAATGGAAACTCGGGACCGGTCACAGCGCGCAGGTCGCACTGAATGCCGCTCTTGAGGATCACGCTGGATTTTGTGGCTCCATGGGCGAGGACATTTTCCACAAGAGGATGGGCGGTGAAAAATGCCATGACGGCCTCTGGTTGTTTCGTGGAAACGATGAAGTCGAGGTCGCGGACGATTTCTTTTTTCCGGCGGAAGCTGCCGGCGATCTGGGCGAGGTTGACATCCGGATGTCCACGCAGGTCGTCCAGGAGTCCCTCGGCGATGTGTGCGACATCGCCGAAGCGGAACTCGCCGGCGTGGCTGCGCATGTGCTCAATGCCTTTGAGGATGTTTGCGGCGGTCTTCTCGCCGAAGCCAGGAAGGGCGGCAACCGAGCCCTCCTTGCAGGCGCGCTCCAGATTCGTCACGGAGTGGACCTTCAGAGTATCCCAGAGGACTTTGATTTTTTTTGCGCCGAGGCCTTGGATTTCAAAAAGCGTGAGAATGTCGGGAGGGAACTCCTCGCGAAGGTTGTCGTAGTAGTCTAGGCGGCCGTGAGTGGAGAGTTCGGCGATTTTTTCGCCGGTGGCTTTGCCAATGCCGTCAATCGCCGTAAGCCGCTCCTCGGCGATCAAAGTCTCGAGGGGCTCAGAAAGGGTCTCCAGGGCACGGGCGGCGTGGGTGTAGGCGCGGACTTTGAAGGGGTTCTCGCCTTTCAGCTCCAGCAGGCGGGCGATGTTTTCGAAGACATCGGCGATTTCGTCTTTGTTCATTGCAGATAGGTTTGAAGCCTGTTCCGCCAACCGGGAAGCCACTTCGCCTCGTTGCGGGCAGGCGGCGCGTTGTGAACGCGGCGGGTCAGGACGGCATCGGCGGCGCGGGCAAACTCCGGCAGGGCTTTTCCTGTAGCGGGCATGGTTTCAAGAACCTGAAGCAGGCCCCATCCTTGGTCATTGTAACGCTCGGCGGGGTTCACGCCTTCACCTTTGAAGTTCACATAGTCCATGAGGGCGTAGAAGCCGAGCGGCTCTGCGGCGACGCGGCGGAAGTTGGATTCGATTTTGGCGCGTTGGGCGGGTGGTGTGGCGGCGAGCATTTTCGGAAGCGCGGACTCCATGCGCATCGCTGCATATCGCGCTTGGGCGGCGACTGTTTTCGAAAGCATCGCACGGAGAGCTGCGAGCCGTGGGCCTTCGAGGTCGGCCATGAAGGCGTCGCGGTTTTTCCACGGGCATGGGCCGAGCATCCAGTCATCGACCGGCACGCCTTGCGTTTTCAGAAACCGCGCGAGGCCTGGCCAACTCTCCTCGAAGGGGCCTGTGCGGCCGGCCGGATACCAGATGAAATGCGCGATGCCGAGGGATGGAAACTCCTCGCCCTTGTTCCATGAAGTGAGACCGCTGACCGTGCCGGCGCATTCGTTTTTCCAAATGCGACGGCCGATTTCGAGTGCTTGGGAATCGCTGAGCGCTGCGGTGGACGCCTGGGCGGCGAGGGAGGACATCACGAGTATGGCCAATAAGAATCGTCGAATCATCTGGCGATGCGTGCTCCGTCTGCGGACGCTCAGTTGGTTTTCTTGGTTTCGGCGACGGATTTTTTCTTGGTTGCCGCAGGAGTCGGCGAGGGCGCGGGGGCCTTTTCAAGAATCGGCTTGAGCGGATCTTCCTTGCGGTATTCGCGCGGGAGTTTCGCCTGCGGACGCTCGGGGTCGTTGAGTTTGTTGAAGCGCTTGGCCTGCGGCTTGGTAAGGGGATCGTCGAAGATGTCTTGGAAGCGTGTGTCGAGCGAGAGAGCGCGGTCGTATTCCGACAAGCCTTGGATGTAGCTGTAGTAGGCTTGGAGGAGGAATGTCTGCGACTGGAGGAGCGATGTCTGTTGGTTCAGCACATCGAGCTGCGTGCCTGCACCTGCATCCAAACGCTCTTGAGCGAGGCGGAGGGCCTCCACGCCCTGCACGACGCTGGCCTCTTGGCTGTCCACGGTTTCGCGGGCCTCGAGGAGTTTTGAAATCGCCTGCTGGACTTGAAGAATGACTTCGCGCACGCCGTTATCGTAATTGATTTTTGCCTGTTCCATGCGGGCCTTGGCGGATTTCACATTGCCATAGGTGAGGAGCCCGTCCCAGACGGCCCAGGAGCCTTTGACCCCAAAAAACCAGCCGTTGACCATGTCACCGAGGTTGTTTGTGAGAAAGTCGCTCTCGTTTGTTTGTCTGGCGCTGGCACTGATTTGTGGAAGGTAGCCGGCGATCTGTTGGTTCACGCGCGCAGCCTCGCCGAGGATGAGCTGTCGCTGGGCCTTGAGGTCAGGGTTGCGGGTTACAGCGATGCGCACGGACTCGTCGGAGTTGAAGGTTCGCGGCTTGTAGTCGAGTTTGCCGACGATATTGAAAGGCACTTCGCTCGGGAACCCGGGCGGATAGTCCATGCCGAGCAGGCGGACGAGCCGATACATCGAGACGCGGTAGTTATTCTGCGCCTGGATGAGCGGCGGTTTTGCATTGGCGAGGGCGACCTCGGCCTGGAGGACATTGAATCGAGGCACGGTTCCCGCCTCGTAGCGGTTCTGCTGGTCTTTGAGCTGCTCGGCGAGGAGATCGACGGACTGCTGGTTGGCGATGATGAGGGCGCGATTCAGGACGACTTCGAAGAAATTGATCTTCACTTGCGAGATAACATTGTCGATGACTCCGCGCAGGCGGTAGTAGGCCTCCTGCTCGTCCGAGAGGGCCGCCCGGATGCCGGAAACCACAGCGCCGCCATCGTAGATCAGCTGGGAGAATTCCACATTCACGCTCCAAGCTTCGCTGTTGATATTGGCTCCGCCGAAGTTGACATCGTTGACCTCACGGGTGGTGAAACCGTAATTCGAATTCAGCGAAACCTGAGGGATAATTCTAGAGCGGATGCTGATGAATTTTCCTGAGCTGGTGTTCAGTTCCTGCACGGCGCCCAGAATTTCGGGGTTTTGTTTGATGGCGGTCTGGATGGCGTCTTCGATTTTCAGGTCGGGAACCTTGGGATTTCTTTGCTTGGCGATGAGTTCGTTGAGGGCCTTGTAAAAGTCTGTCGTGGCCATTTCCTTCGTCACTGCGGTGCGGGCGGTTTGCTCCAGGACGGGAGTCTCGGGGCTGGGAGCAAGCGGTTCGGCAGCTTGTGCAGGCAAGGGTGCCGCGAGTTCGCTTGAAATCTGGCTGGGTTCCGGCAGGGGTGGCGCGACTGGCATCGGAGGAAGCGGCAGAGGCATGGTGCCGTCAGGAAGAGGTGTGCCGCTCGGAGTCGGACTGCTCGAGGGAAGAGGAATGGGTGCGAATTGAGGCAGAGGAGGCGGCGCTGGCAGATCCTGAAACTGAGGGGAAGGAGTCGGAGTTTGTGCGAAAAGCGGGAGTCCGGCGAAAAGAAATGCGGCGGGCAGAATGGTGGAAAATTTCAGGATCATGGTGTTGACTGTGCGAGCGCTTAGGAAATGAAGTTTATGCGAGGAATAGCCGGTGAAAAGAAAATCGATCGGCTGGATGCATTAATTTTGCGGCGCAGTCCCCGCCGCAGGCGTTGCGGTGGGTGAATCCGCACTGCCGGCGGGTGGTTCCGACCAGGCTGGACGCGGGATGTAGATTTTATCCCCGGTGGATGGATTGCCAGACACGATGTCGGCGATGAGAAAGGGATGCGCTTTGAGCGATGTCATGCGCAATGTCCCGGATTCGCGTCCATTCTGAACGGAAAGGTATTTCTCGCCCGGTATGACCGGCGTGGCGGACTCAGACTCGATCAGAACGAAATTTTCGGCCGTGTTCACCAACTGGATCGTGCCGGTCCAATTCACCGGTGTGGCGGCAGGCGGGCGCGGCTTTTTTTTAGGGAGGAATTTGCCCAAGCCACCCAGCCAAGATGTCGGCGGGGCGAGCGGCTTGTTGCCAGTCGGGTGCGTGCAGGCTCCAAGCGAAAAAACGACGGCAGCAGCGAGAAGGGGTGTGATTTTCATCAAGGAAGCCAGGCAGGGTCGCGGGGAGGTGTTTTGGCAAAGGCCGCCGCGCCGTTCTCATCACGGAAAACCGCCCATTGCCCGTCCTTGCGGACAAGCAGGATGGCCTTATCGGGTTGCACGAGTTTAAGAAATGTGGTTTCGCCCGGGTCGGCGTCGCTCAGATTCGCGATCGCCCATTTTTGATCAGACCATTCGCCTGCCTCGGAGGGCAGGAATCCCTCGCGAATCAGTTTTTCAAAGTAACCCGCCGCAGAATTCGCGCTGACTTCATAGGGCCAGCCGAGATGGTTTTTGCCGAACTGAAACCCATCCAGCGCCATTTCTTGGGCGGCGTGGTGGATTGAAAGAGCCTTGCGCGAAAAATCCGGTGCCGGCACGGCATTGGAAACTTGATTTGGTGCTGGAACATCGGGTTGGATCGGCGTCGGGCTTTTCCGACAGGCGCTTGCCGTCAGCAGGCAGAAGATGCCAGCGAAGAAAAAAAATCCGAGCCATACGGGTCGCATGAGTGGGATTTATCCGAAGCGACCACAGCAATGCAAACCCCAAGCCCATCCGACCCGCGGCCCAATGGGATTTTTGCATCAAATTAATACCCTTGCCGCTTGACCCGACTTGGATGACTCGCCATAGTGTCCGATTCCGAAGGGGAAAGCGCTGTGGCCACAGCTCGTCGCTTTCTGTTTCGGCAGAAACGATTTTATGAATTCCGAACTCATCACAATGCTGGACCTGCTGGAGCGTGAGAAGGGCATCAAACGCGATGTCCTCGTGGAGGCTATTTCCACATCCATCCTGGCGGCTTCGAAGAAAAGTTTCACCTCGGGCACCCGCGAGCTTCGCATCGAGATCAACCCGCAAAGCGGCGCCATTCGCGCCATGGCGAAGCTTATCGTGGCTGAGAAAATATCGAGTCCGCATGAAGAGATTCTGCTTTCCAAGGCTCGCGCCATAAAGGCAGACGCCCAGCCGGGTGAAGAGCTTGATGTCGAGGTGACGCCACGCGACTTTGGCCGCATCGCCGCACAGGCGGCCCGTCAGGCCATCAACCAGCGCCTCCGCCAGATCGAGCGGGAGATGATTTATGATGAGTTCAAGGATCGCACCGGAGAGATCGTAACCGGCACCGTCCGCCGCTTCGAGCGTTCGGATGTGATCGTCGATCTCGGAAAATTTGAAGGCGTCATGCCATCCCGCGAGCGCGTGCTCACCGAGGAATACAATGTCGGCGACCGCCTGCGAGCCTATGTGGTCGCGGTAGAGAGCGGCAACCGCGGACCGGAGATCATCCTTTCCCGAAGCCATCCGAATTTTGTCCGCCGCCTGTTTGAACTCGAGGTCAGCGAAATCGCCGACCGCACTGTAGAACTTAAAGTCCTCGCCCGCGAAGCCGGTTTCCGCACGAAGGTGGCCGTCCACAGCGCCGATCCGAAGGTCGATCCCGTAGGAGCCTGCGTCGGCATGCGCGGAGCCCGTGTCAAAAACATCGTCCGCGAACTCAACAACGAAAAAGTCGATATCATCCGCTGGGATGCCGACCCGCTCAAATTCGTGAGCGCCGCGCTCAAGCCGGCAAACATCAAATCCATCACCGCCGACGAAGCGAAAAAAATCATTCAGGTTCTTGTGCCAAAGGAAGACCTCTCGGTCGCCATCGGCCGCAAAGGCCAGAACGCCCGCCTCACCGCAAAAATGTGCGGTTGGGAAGTCGATATCCAAGAAGACAAGCGCGAGGAAAAAGCCCTCAAGCACAAGACTGACGAGGCCGCGCACTCGCTTGCTGAGGTTCTTGGAGTTTCCGAGGAAGAGGCCCTCAAACTCACCGCAGGCGGCATGAATTCCATCGAGGTCATTCAATTGGCCGGCGCAGAGGACATCGCCGAGGCGCTCGGTTCCGACATCGAAACCGGTCAGCGAATCCTCGCAGCGGCACAGGCTACACAAAAAACTCCCGCCGCCTGAGGGGTATGAAAACGTTCCCCCGGCTCGCAATTTACCATGGCAGAGAAAACAAAGAAAAAAACCACCGAGGAGAAGCCGGCCGCCACGAAGCGTCCAGCGGGATCCTCGCGCTCCACGCGCACTTCGCGCTCCGCTGAAACTCCCGCGCCATCTGCCACTCCAGCTCCCGAGCCAAAGGTTCAGGGTCCGACGGTCGACCTGCTCGAGCCGGTTAAAAAAGTAAAAAAAACTTCCGACAAGCCTGCCCTCAAGCCGTTCATCAAGCCTCTCGTAGCCCCGCCGGTCTCGCAAACGCCACCTCCGCCTGAGCCAGAACCGATTCCAGAATCAGTTCCCGCAGAGGAAATTCCCGCCAGTGAGGAATCCGAGCCCGATGTATCCAGCGCAGATCTCTCTGGGAAAAAAGTCCTCAACATTAAGCCTCCGATCGCCGTAAAGGCATTGGCCGAGGAACTCGGTCTCAAGCCCTTCCAGCTCATCAAGGACCTGATGTCGCTCCAGATTTTTGCGAATCTGAATCAGACGGTTGAAGCGGATGTCGTCGCAAAAGTCTGTGATATGCATGGCTTTGTATTCGAGCGCGAGCGCAAGGATACCTCGAAAGGCCATCACAAGGTTGAAGCCAAGGTCGAGGTTCCCAAGGCGCCCGAGCCAGCCAAGATCGACGAGCTTCAGCTTCGCGCCCCAATTATCACTTTCATGGGCCATGTGGACCACGGCAAAACCTCCCTTCTCGATGCCATTCGCAAAGCCCGCGTCGCAGCCGGTGAAGCCGGCGGCATCACGCAGCATATCGGCGCCTACAGCGTCGAACGCAATGGCCAGAAAATTACCTTCCTCGACACGCCAGGCCACGCGGCCTTCACCGCCATGCGCGCCCGGGGAGCCAATGTCACGGACATCGTAGTTATTGTTGTGGCAGCAGATGACGGCCTCATGCCTCAGACGCTCGAAGCGATCTCCCACGCCAAAGCCGCCAAGGTAAAAATCATGGTGGCCATCAACAAAATCGACATGCCTTCGGCCAATCCCGACCGTGTCCGCACCCAATTACAGGAAAAAGGCCTCACTCCCGAAGATTGGGGTGGTGAAACGATCTGCATTCCGGTGAGCGCCACAAAAGGCACCGGCATAAGCGACCTTCTCGACTCCATGCTCTTGGAGGCGGAAATGCTGGAACTCAAAGCCAGCTCGTCCTTGGACGCCCGCTGCACAGTCATCGAGGCCCAAGTTGAGCAAGGCCGCGGACCGACAGCCACGGTGATCGTTCGCATGGGCACATTGAAAGCAGGCGATGTCTTCATCTGTGGCAACCATTGGGGCAAGGTGAAGCAACTCATCAATGACCTTGGAAAACCCGTCAAGGAGGCTGGTCCTTCGATGCCGGTGAAAATCCTCGGTCTGAGCGGTCTCCCAAATGCGGGCGACGAGCTTGTCGTGATGGATTCCGAAAAGTCTGCTCGCCTCCTGAGTGAAGAGCGCCTGTCCGACCTCCGCGACACCAAGCTTTCCACACCGCAGCGCACCACGCTGGAAAACCTCTTTGCCAGCATCGCCTCCGAGTCGAAACCCGCGCTCAAAGCCATCGTCAAATGCGATGTGCAAGGCTCGCTCGAAGCCGTCGTGGCATCGCTCAAGGAAATTCCTCAAAAGAAAATCACCCTCGATATCATCCACAGCGCCGTCGGCCCGATCACGGAGTCCGATGTCCTTCTGGCCAGCGCGTCCAATGCCGTCATCATCGGCTTTGGCACCAAGACCGAGAACAGCGCCGCGCAAGCTGCCAAGCGCGAGGGCGTTCAGATCAAGCTCTACAGCATCATTTACGAATTGCTCGACCAGGTCCGCGAATCCATGAGCGGAATGCTCGCACCAGAACACCGCGAAGCCATCATCGGCCACGCCGAGGTCAAGCAGGTGTTCGATCTCACCAAGGGCAAGGTGGCCGGTTGCATTGTCATTGATGGCCGGATCGCCCGCAGCGCCCGTGCCCGCGTGTTGCGCCGCCGCCAGCCGATTTACGACGGCGGCATCGCCACGCTCCGCCGCTTCGCCGACGAGGTTAAGGAAGTGCGCTCGGGTCTCGAGTGCGGCATCAAGCTGGGTGATTTCACGGAATACCTGCCCGAAGATATCATCGAGTGCTACACGCTCGAGAAGATCGCGCAGCAACTGTAAACTTTAATCCTAATCCCACGACCGACCGCAGGCTGAAGACCTCGTCCGGACTAACAGTGCCATGAAAAACCGACTCGTCAGGGTATGCGAAGTGCTGAAACGCGAAATCGGAGTGATCATTCGCCGGGAACTTGAGTTTGAGAATACTCTCGTGACCGTAAGCGATGTAGACATCACTCCCGACCTCAAGCAGGCCCATATTTTCATTTCCGCGCTGGGTTCACCGGCTGGACGCCGCAAGGCGATGGAGGCCCTTGAGAGCCACCGAGTGATGTTTCAGACCGAGCTATCCCGCCGCGTGCAAATGAAACACACGCCCCATTTGAATTTCCGCCTCGACGACGCCATCGAGCGCGGCACCCGGGTCATCGACATCATGGATGAGCTCGGCCTGAAGGAGGAATTACCAAATGACGAAAATGAACTTTGACATCATCTCAAATGCGCTTCGCGATGCCCGCACGGTGGGAGTTGCCAGCCATATCCGCCCCGACGCCGACGCGCTGGGATCGACGATTGCCTTTGCCCTCTGGCTGCGCGATTGCGGCAAGGAAGTTACCGCCTACAACGAGGAAGGTTCGACCTCGAAGTTCCACTACCTGCCGTGCCACGAGATCGTGAGCCTGCCTCCAGCCACGCCGCAGAAGTTCGATGTTTTTGTCGCACTCGATACCTCGGTGAAAAACCGCCTCGGCACGGTGAACAAGGCCATCGCCCCCGGCACGACGATCCTCAATATCGACCACCACATCAGCAACGAAAACTACGGTGATGTAAATTTCATCGATGCCTCGGCACCAGCCACCGGGCAGATCCTTTTGGAATTTTTCCAGCATGTCGGCGCCCGCGTTTCTGCAGAGATGGCGACAAATCTCTTTGCGGCGATATCCACCGACACCGGCTCATTCCAATACGCCGGCACGAACGAGCGCACCTTCGCCGCCGCCTCTCATCTCATCAGCTGCGGCGTCGATGTGCCCGGTCTCTCCCGTGCGATGTATGACAGCCAGCCCCGCCGCCGCTTCGAACTTCTCCGGCACGCGCTCAACACGGCCGAGTTTCATTGCGACGACCGCATCGCAACTTTCTCCCTCCCGATGGATCTCGTGGAGAGGCTGAAAGTCCTCCCCGAGGACAACGAGGGGATCATCGACCATCTGCGCTCCATCGACGGCGTCGAAGCCGCCGTGTTTTTCGAGGAACTTCCCGAAGGCAAGGTGCGCGTGAGCGCCCGCTCAAAATTCCCGAGGATCGATGTCTGCAAAGTCTGCAAACAATTCGAAGGCGGCGGACATGCAATGGCCGCCGGCGCTCGCGTGAATGGCACGCTCGCACAAGTCAAACACGATTTTTTAAAAGCTCTCTCTGATGAAATCCGGAACTGAAATTGACGGCGTCCTGCTCGTAGACAAAGCCCCCGGCATGACATCCCACGATGTCGTGGCGATAACACGCCGTGCGCTGAATACCAAAAAGGTCGGCCACTGCGGCACGCTCGACCCGCTCGCGACAGGTCTTCTGATTATCACCATCGGCCGGGGAACAAAAATCCAGGACCTCCTCATGAGCGAGGACAAGGAATATGTTGGCACGCTGGGCCTCGGCGAGATCACGGACAGCCAGGACTCCGACGGACAGGTCATCGAAACCCGACCAGTCCCCGATTTTACCCGCGAGCAACTGGATGCGGCGTTCGCCAAGTATCATGGCGATTTTTATCAGACGCCTCCGATGGTCAGCGCCATCAAGAAAGACGGCGTGCCACTCTACAAGCTCGCGCGTCAGGGCAAGACCGTGGAACGCGAGCCACGCTTCGTTCATGTTTACGCACACGAGATTCAGTCCGTGAGGATGCCGGAAGTGGATTTCCGCGTCGTGTGCAGCAAGGGATTTTATGTCCGCACCTATGCCAATGACATCGGCATGGAACTCGGCTGCGGAGCCCATCTCAAATCCCTGCGCCGCACGAAATCCGGACGATTCAATGTGGAAGGCGCAGTAACCATTGAAGAACTCAAGGCGGGACCGATTGAAGCCATCGCGCAGCGCGTCCTCAGCCTTCCCGCCGTTTCCCGGCTTCGCGGTGCCTGATGAAAATCCTCCGTTCCATCGAAGCCCTTGGGGAAATCGATGCGCCGGTCGTGCTGGCAGCAGGTGTCTTTGATGGCCTGCATCTCGGCCATCAGGCAGTGCTCCGCGCCGCCATCGAATCCGCCACCCGCATTGGAGGCGTTCCAGTTGCACTGACATTCGACCCCCATCCCGCTGTCATTTTGCGTCCAGACAAGGCCCCAAAACTTCTGACGCCTCTGGATTTCAAGCTGGAACTCATCGAGCGCCTTGGCATCCAACACGCCCTCGTCATCACCTTCGACGCCGCTTTTGCTGCCATCGAAGCTGAAGACTTTGTTTTGAAACTCTGCCACACAGCGCCAGAGCTTACCGGCATCTGCATCGGTGAAGGCTGGCTGTTTGGCCATGGCAGACGGGGAAATGCCCGTTTACTGCAAACACTCGGAATGAAAAATGGCTTCTTCACCAGCGCCACCGCGCCGGTCCTCATGGATGGGGAAGTCGTCAGCAGCACACGCATCCGGGAAGCCCTCGCTTCCGGCAATCTGCCTTCAGCCGCCCGCCTCCTTGGCAGGGACTTTGCCGTTCGAGGCAAGGTCACACGCGGTGCCGGACTCGGTGAAAAATTGGGCTTCCCCACGGCCAACATCGTCACCGGCCACCAGCAATATCCAACGGACGGGGTTTACGCCATCCAAGCCACATGGAGCGCCGAGACATACCAAGGCGTGGCAAACATCGGGCTCCGTCCGACCGTTTCGGATGACAAGCAACGCGTGCTAGAGGTGCACCTTTTTGATGTTTCAGCCGACCTTTACGACAACGAAATCGAAGTCGCGTTTCTTAATTATCTCCGGCCCGAGAAGAAGTTTGAAAACAAGGACGCCCTCCGCGTGCAAATCCGCGAGGATGTAGGCGCGGCGCGTGCATGGTTTCAAAACCGGACTGCCGCAGCATGAAATCGCCTTGGCATTTCGGCACCTACGACGAAATGTCCGGCCCAGATGGCCGTCCGCGCGAGGTTTACAAGGCCCTCTCCGAGCGCCTTCAAAAAACGCCGCGCGCTCAACTGCGGAGCCTCGACGAGCAGCTGGAAGCCACCATGCGCGAGATGGGTGTGACTTTCGACATCCACCGCGACCGCCCATGGGGAGCCCGCGCTTGGTTCTGCGACCTCCTGCCCCAGATCTTCACCCCTGCCGAGTGGAGTCCACTGGAAGCCGGAGTGCGCCAGCGTCTGCGGGCCTTCGAGCATTTCCTCAAGGACATCTACGGCCCGAAGCAAATCCTGCACGACGGCGTGTTGCCGGTTTCCCTTGTTCTGGGCAGCGAGTTTTTCCAGCGCCCTGCAGCGGGACTCCCATTGCCTGGGGATGCCTTTCTGCACCTGAGCGGTGTCGCGGTTTGCCGCTTGCCGGATGGAACGCTCGCCGTGAAGCACCATTATTTCAGCCACGCTTCCGGCATGTCCTACATGATCCAGAACCGTCGCGCCCTCACGCGGGTCATTCCCCAATCTTTCCACGACACCGGCATCCACTCGATTTCCGATGTTCCCACCGGCATTCTGGAAATGCTGCGCTCGCATTCTACCGAGCCGGATCCCATGGTCGTGCTGCTGACTCCCGGTCCGCTCAGTCCGGCCTATTCGGAGCATAGCTTTCTTGGCCGCCGTATGGGCATCCCGCTCGTCCAGGGCGGCGATTTACTCGTGCTCAATGACGAGGTCTATCTGAAAACCGTATCCGGCTTGAGCAAGGTGGATGTCATCTACTCGCGACTCACCGACCGCTGGCTCGACCCCATGGTTTTTCGTCGCGACTCTATGCTCGGCGTTCCGGGGCTCATCCACTGCATCCGCAAAAAAAGCGTGGCCGTCGTCAATGCCATCGGCTCCCAGCTTTCGGACGATCGCGCCCTGCTGCCCTTCTCCTCGCAAATCATCCGCTACTATCTCGGCGAGGCGCCCCTTCTACCTACGCTTCCGACCTATTGGCTGGGTGAGCACGACCAACGCGAACTGGTGCTGGCGGACATCGAGAAATTCACAATCCGTGGGCTCTACGGCGAACGCATCTACCTTGGAGGTGATGGCCATCTCCCGTCGCAGGAAAAAATCGATGCCGTTCGCGCAGAAATCCTCGGCGACCCCGCACGCTATGTGGCGCAACCGCAGGCGTGTGATGCTCAGACCATTTCCTTTCAGGATGGGGAGCGCCGAAAAAGCCGTCAGGACCACATTCTTTTCGCTCTTCGCAAAAGCGGCGGGGATATCGAAGTTTTCCCCGGTGCGCTCACGCGCGTCTCGACGAAAGATTCGGAATTCACCTCCTCCGAACTTGGCGGCGGCAGTAAAGACACTTGGGTTCAAGTGGGCGTGGATAAAAAATCCGACGAGTGGGATCCCTCACGGCAAGTTGATTCCAAAATCCCGCTCCATGGCGTGACCAGTCGCGTGGCGGAGGCCTACTACTGGCTCGGACGCTATCTCGAGCGCGCCTATGATCTGGCTGGAATGGTGAGCGTCATCGAATCCCTCGAACTGGAAGAGCTGAATCCCACCGAACGGATGAACTACCGTCCCGTCTGGAACCGCATCCTCCCGATGCTGGAAGGCTCGGGCTCCGCATCCCGCCGCACGATTTCAAGCCCCGAGGGCCGCTACCGGCTCACCTTCGATCCCGCTGAACCCGGCTCGGTCATCAGCACGATCCACCGAGCGTTCAGCAACGCCGAGTCGGTGCTCGAAACCTTGAGCCTCGACGCTTGGGCCGTAATGAGCGGACTCCGCGCGCGCTTTGATGCGGTGAATTTCCAACCCGATGCTCCCACCGAGACGCTGGCAAACGCCAGTCGCGAATTCTGCTTGTTCGCCCGCGAGATGATTCCACGGTTTTTTGGAACGGCCAAATGCACGATGCTGGCGGATGATGGATGGAGCTTCTGCGAAATTGGGCAGCTTCTCGAGCGCGCGGCGATCACGGCAAATGCCGTCACCTCCATCGCTGGTCCGCTCCTGCAAACGTCCCGCGCAAGCCTGCGGCCGCACGCGGTCGAGATTCGCCTTTCCGCTTTTCTACGCCTCCTGAACAGCCGCGACATCTACCGCCGCGTTTACCAGATGCGCATCGAACCGCTGCCTCTTCTGGAACTTCTTTGGACGAATCCCGTCGCGCCACGCTCGGTCGTTCGCTGCCTGCAAGGCTGCGCCTCCCGCATCCGCGACGGGGAGAATGTCCTCTCGCCCGCCACAGACAAGGCGCTTTCGACCATCGAACGCCTGATCGAATCCATCCAAGCCAGCGATTGGGAGGCATTGCTCTCCAGTAAAAAATCAGGCGCGTCGAAATCCCCCCTGCAGCTCCATTCAGATGCCCTTCTCCAAAGCCTGCTCGGACTTCACACCGTGATCTGCGACAGCTTTCTGAACCATCAAGTGCTCATGCACCACGAAACGAAGCCTCCCTTCACCGCCTGACTATGCTGTTCAACATTGTTCACACCACGGGCTATGTTTACGCAGACACGGCCATGGAGGCTTACCTTGAAGTGCGCCTCACACCGCCTGCCAGGGCTGAACAGGATGTCCTCCGCCACCGCATAGAATTCCAACCCGCCGCAGAGGCCTCCGACTACATCGACTATTTCGGAAACCGGACGACTTTCTACTCGATGACCTTGCGCCACCGGCAACTCAAGGTGACGAACCGTATGACCGTCCGCACGCTCCCTCGCGTCCTTCCAGAGGGCGGGCTCGCACTCACCGTTGCTGAGGCCCGGCAGATTTTAAAATCCGGAACCGGTGTCTTTGATTACCTCCAACCGACCGAGGCCATACCAATTGCGAGTGAGTCCAGCGCGTGGGGGAGGGAAATCCTGCGAGAGAATCGTCCGCTGGGCGAGGCCCTCGATGAGCTAAACAAAACCATTTACCGGGAGTTCAAATACCGCTCGGGCTCGACGGAGATCGAGACGCCTCTTTGCCTCATCTGGAAAAAACGCGAAGGCGTCTGCCAGGATTTCGCCCATGTGATGATCAGCATCCTCCGCGCCGCTCGCATTCCCTGCCGCTATGTGTGCGGCTACATCGAGTCCGAGCCAGCCGTTTCCGTCGATCCCACCTGCAAGCGCCTCGTCGGATCTCTGGCCACACATGCGTGGGTGGAGGTCCTGGTTCCCGGCATGGACTGGGTGGCGCTTGATCCAACAAACAACCAGTGGTGCGGCGAGCAGCATGTCACAGTCGCAGTTGGCCGCGATTTCCTCGACGCCGCTCCCGTGCGGGGAACTTTCAAAGGTTCAGCCTCGCAAAAGCTGAAAGTGCATGTGAGCATGCAGCGAATTCCTGAAAAATCATGAAACTCAAAATCAAAAAGGAATCGGTCTACACCTACGAGGGCAAGGTGTCATTTTCACCGCACCATGTGCGAATCTTTCCGCGCATCGACTTGTCCGTAAAGGTCGAGCGGATCCGTTTCGAAACCCAATCGGGAGCTGATGTGCAGTTCCGGCAGGACCTCTTCGACAACCACATCGCCTATTGTTTTTACCCAGAGATGTCGGAGACGCTTCCCTTCCGCGTGGAACTCGATCTCGAAGTGAAGGAGAAAAATCCCTTCCACTTTCTACTGGAGCCACATGCGCTGCAGGTTCCGCCCCAATATACCGAAGACGAACTCGCGGTTCTTGCTCCGTATCTCGCGCCGGTGGCCGGATGCAAACTTCCAACCCCTCTCGCGCCCTCAGGGCCCCGCCCTACGGTCGAGACGATTCTGAATTTCAACCACTGGATTTTCGACAACATCGAGTATGAGATCAGGCCGCAAGGCATGCCGCACACGCCGGAAGAGACATTGAAAAAAGCCAGCGGCTCCTGCCGGGACTTTGCGGCTCTTCTCACGGAAAGCCTCCGCCAGAACGGCGTGGCTGCGCGCCTTGTGAGCGGTTTTATCTGGGAAGGCGATAAGCCCGAGTCCGAAAAACGCGCCTCCAGCGCCATGCACCTCTGGGTCGAAGCCTGCCTGCCAGGCGCAGGGTGGATTGGTATGGATCCGACCAACGGCGTGCTCACAGACCATCACTTCGTCGCCACCGCAGTGGGGCGCGGACATGATGATGTTGCACCAATCAGCGGCGTCTACTACAGCAACACGCCATTTGCCAGCAGCCTTGCCACCAGTATCTCGGTGGAGAAAATCGCGTGAGGACTTCGCCCACCCTTTTCCGCACAATATCGGGAAACCAGCCAGGCCTCCCACTCGTAAAGTAAAGGGGATGCAAGTTCACATGGGCCGACCATCCGCTCACACAACATGAAATTTTTTGAAGGCTGCACAGCAGTGATCACAGGAGCATCCTCCGGACTGGGGGCTGAATTCGCGCGTCAACTCGCTCCGCTTGCTTCGTGCCTTGTTTTGGTAGCCCGGCGCAAAGACCGTCTGGAGGAACTCGCCTCGACGCTGCGTTCGCTTCACCCTCAGCTCGATATCCGCGTCTTTGAGGCTGATCTGACCCGCTCCGACCGCCGCCATGCGCTGGCCGATTGGCTCACCAACGAAAAGCTCGATATCAATTTCCTCATCAACAACGCAGGCCTCGGCGATCACGGGCATTTCGAGTCCAGCGACTGGACCCGCGTGCAGGAGATGATCGACCTCAACATCACCGCGCTCACCCATTTGACCCACCTGCTTGCGGGACGAATGATCGTTCGCGGCCGGGCAGCCATCCTGAATGTCAGCAGCGTGGCGGGATTTTTCCCTCTGCCGAACATGGCAGTTTACGCAGCCACAAAAGCGTATGTCACCAGCCTGTCGGAGGCCCTTGCCATGGAGTTGCGTCCAAGAGGCATCACCGTCACCGCCCTCTGTCCCGGACCCGTGCCGACAGAGTTTTTCGATATCGCCACCCGGCCTGGCGAGCAGGACCAGGCTTCGCATTTTGAAACCTTCCCGGCCTTTGTCGTTTCCGCACCCGAAGCCGTGCGCGATGGTCTTCGAGCCGTGGCCAACGACCGCGCACGCGTCGTTCCCGGCCCGCTTCTCGCGGCGGCTGTCGCCGTGGCCCTTGTCATTCCCTTCTGTATCGTCCGCCGCATCCTCACTGCAAAAGCCGCATCTTTTTAGAAAATCCGTCCGATGCCCACATCCACCACGAGCCACTCCGAGTCCCTCTCCTTCGCCGAGGCATTCGAACTCATCAATCCACACCTCTACACGGTCGAAGAGCGCATCCGCGCCCAAGCCAAATCGTTCGATCCCGCCGTGGAGGGTTATGTCTCCTACATCTGCGGCGCAGGCGGCAAACGCCTGCGACCCGCTCTGGCACTTCTCTCCGCCGGGGCCACGGGAAAAATCACTCCCGGCCATGTAGATCTCGCGGTAATCCTTGAGCTCATCCACATCGCAACACTCGTTCACGATGACATCATCGACGGCGCGGAACTCCGCCGCGACCAACCGTCCGCCAACGCCAAGTGGGGCAACTCCATCAGCGTCCTCCTCGGCGATGTGCTCTTCGCCCACGCGCTCAAGCTTTCCACCAATTTCAGCAACAGCGACATCTGCCGCCGCATCGCGGACGCCGCCTCCGAGGTTTGCTCCGGCGAGATCATCCAGACCCAGCGCCGCTTCGACCTCAAGCTGACCACGGCCGACTACTACCGCATTATCGAAATGAAGACGGCTGCCCTCTTCACCGCAGCCTGCGAGCTGGGGGCATTCATCAGCGAGGCCAGCCCCGCTGTGATCGGATCCTTCAAAACTTTCGGCACCAAACTCGGCGTCGCCTACCAGATCTACGACGATATCCTCGACTTCGCCGGCAATGAGGAGGAGACCGGCAAAACACTCGGCACCGATCTCCAAAAAGGAAAATTTACCCTCCCTGTCCTGCTGATGCTCCAATCTGGAAAAGATGTCAGTGCCCTGCGCGACATGCTGCTCAATGATGAGCCCGGCAGCACAGCCGCCCTCGCTGCCATTCTTCAAGAAGCGGGAACGATCGAGAATGCGAAGGCGATAGCCAACAGACTCATCGCCGAAGCCGTTGAACAACTCGACGGAGTTCAGGATAACCGCTACGCACGCGGCCTGCGCGCAATCCCAGAGCACTTGCAAAGCCTCCTCAAGGGGCTGTGACAATCTGATCCGCAATCTCCTCGGCTGGATAAGTCCAGATCTCCGAGAGCGTGGGATGGTAATGCGGGACAGCCGCAAACTCCCGCGCAGTGGCGCGGTAGCGCATGGCCATGGCGACTTCGTGGATGAGTTCGGACGCCTCCGGACCCACGACTGCGCCGCCAAGAATCTCGCCGGTTTCGCGTGATGCCGTAAGTTTCACAAGCCCGTGGGTCTCTCCCATGAGCAGGGATTTTCCATGGTCGTTGAAGGGATATGTCGCTGTGAGAAAAGGAATCCCCGCCGCCTCCAACTCCGCCTCGGTGGCACCGACGCTCGCGAATTGGGGATCTGAGAAGACGGCAAAAAGTTTCAGCCGGTAGTCCATGACCGGCGACACGGCGGAGTGACTGCCCAAGTGGATGGCCGCATTGGTGGCAGCAATCTCACCCTGCTGAATGGCGATATGGACGACTTCGAGCCCGCCGCACACATCACCTGCCGCAAAAATGTGAGGGACTGATGTCGCCTGCGTGGCGCCGACTTTGATGCGCACGCCATCAGTCGCTAGGCCTAGAGCTTCCAGTCCGCGTAGCGCAGGCGTGCGGCCGAGGGCGTTGAGGACGCGCTGCGCATGAAGCGTGATGGTGGCGCCGTCTTTTTCGAAAATGACACGCATGCCATCGCCTTCTCTTTCGACGCGCAAAAGTTTGGTCCCCGTGTGGATCGTGATTCCATCCGCCCGCATGCCTTCTTCCAAAGCGGCCGCCGCATCGGGATCGCTGCCACGCAAAATCTGCGGGCTGCGCTGAATGATGGTGACCTCGCACCCGAAAGCCCGGCAGTAGGAGGCCATCTCCAGCGCTACCGGCCCTGCGCCGAGCACAATGATCGACTTCGGAATTTCCTCCAGATCGAGGATGTCATCACTCGTGAGGCAACCCGCCTCGGCCAACCCCGGCACAGGCGGCGTCGATATTTCAGAGCCGGTTGCGATGAGAAAGAATTTGCCCCGAAGAGTCGTTGAGGAGCCGTCCGCCGACGCAATGCGAACATCGTTGGCATTCAAAAACTCTGCACGGCCGCGAAAAAAATCGAACCTGCCGGATTCCAACTGTCCCTTGCGGTAGTCGGCGAACTCCGCGATGAGGCGGCGTTTTCTAGCAACGATCGCCGAGGCATCGAAGCGGGGATTATCACACGCCAGACCGAACTCTTTGGCACGCATCAGAACGCGGAAGCGCCGTGCGGATTCGAGCAGCGACTTGCTTGGCATGCAGCCGCGAAGGATGCAAAGGCCCCCAACCTCGCGACCGCCTTCGACCACAGCCACGCGAAGTCCGAGGGATGCCGCCGTTCTCGCGCCAGCATATCCTGCGCTGCCTCCTCCGATGACGACGAAATCGTATTCCATAAAGCTTCTCCGCGCCTTCGCGGGCGGCCCTACATTCTCGGAATCGTGATGCCGCGCTGCCCCATGTATTTCCCGGCGCGGTCTGCGTAACTCGTCTCGCAAGTCTCCTTGGACTCGAAAAACACAACCTGTGCCAGCCCCTCGTTCGCATAGATGCGGGCAGGCAGCGGCGTGGTGTTTGAAATTTCCAGCGTCACATGCCCCTCCCACTCCGGCTCGAAGGGCGTTACATTTACAATGATGCCGCAGCGCGCGTAGGTGGATTTGCCGACGCAGATGGTGAGCACCTCGCGCGGGATTCGGAAATATTCGACGCTGCGGGCGAGGGCGAAGGAGTTCGGCGGCACGACGCACACATCGGTTTTCATGTCCACAAAGGAGCGATCATCGAAGGCCTTCGGGTCCACCACACTTCCAAAAACATTTGTGAAAACCTTGAACTCGTTCGAAACGCGGAGGTCGTAGCCATAGCTCGAAAGCCCGTAGCTGATGACGCGCTCGCCGGATTCGGTCTTCTTGATCTGACCGTCCACAAAGGGCTCGATCATACCTTGTTCAACCGCCATGCGGCGGATCCATTTGTCGGAGCAGACAGACATTACATCGAGAGGCCGGGAATTTTCATTCCGCCCGTAAGTTTGCCCATTTCATCACTGCCCAGTTTTTTCGCGTCTTCGAGCGCCTGCTTCACTGCGGTGAGGACGAGGTCTTCGAGCATCTCGACATCATTTGGATCCACAACCTGCGGGTCGATTTTGATGGCTGTCACATCCCCCGTTCCAGTGGCTGTGACCTTCACCTTGCCGCCGCCGGTGGTGGCCTCGATTGTGCGGCTGGCCAATGCGACCTGCGCTTCCGCCATGCGTTCCTGCATGCGCTGCGCTTCTTTCATCATTTTTGCAATATTCATGTTTTTTGAGTTTGTAGAGTGCCCTTGAAAATTTCGAGGGCTTTTTCGATCAGCGGGTCATTGAGAAATTCCTCCATCGGATCCACCGGCGGCTCTTCCACGACAGGCTCGGCGACTTTGGGGGCTTCGGGTTCCGGCTCCGGCTCGGGCGCAGCCGCTTGGAGGGCCTCATCGAATTCAAAAACGATCTTCGTCGGTTGACCCAAATCCTGAAGCAGCCGGGCTTCGATGTCTTTGATGCCCTTCTCCATGAACATCGAGCTGCCGGCCTCTTGCAGCGCAGCGGGGAAACGAACGATCAAGCGGCCACCTTCGAGGCGGTCGAAAACACCCTCGCGGAACCAACCAAAACGGATCACCGAGTTCTTAGAAAACTCCGCCGCGATTTGCTCCCAGCAGATGGCGGCATCCACCGGAGCTGCGGGTTCGGGTGTCGTCGCAGGCGCGGCTTTTGGAACCACAGGCGGCGGCGTGCGCACCACAGCCGGAGCCGGCTTGGGAATCTCCATCTCCAACACGGGCTGCGGCTCAACTGGCGCGCTTACGACAGGTGCTGGAGGAGCCGACTCAGGCGCCGGAGCTGGGCTCGGTGGCAAAACTGGTGTCGGGGCAGGCGCAGGCGTTGCCGCTATTGGAGCAACCCTTGCCGGACGCTCTGCACGCGGCGCGGGTGGCTCACCGTTGTAGAGGCCAGTCAGTGTTTCAATGACATCCGTGAGGCTGGTCTCATCCAAGAGGTGGAGGGCTTTGATGACGGCCACATCGAGCTGAAGTTTCTTGTCGGCGACCCACTTCATCGCGGATTCGGCCGCGCTGAAATGATCCACCAAATCCAAAAGTTTGCCTTGCGAGATCGCACACTCGCCGCCCGTGGCCTGGCTGACCAAGAGGTCGCGCAAGTGCGACACAAGCTCCGCCGTGAGACGCGAGAGGTCTTTGCCGAGGTTCGACTGCGCTGCAACCGTGTCGAGAGCCGCGCTGGCATTTCCCGCGAATAAACTGTCCGCGAGGCTCACCACGACTTCATGCGGGGTGAAACCGAAGACATCCATGACATCAACCGCCCGAATGTGTTCGCCGCAGAAGGCGACCATCTGGTCGAGCATGCTCTCGGCATCGCGCAATCCACCTTCCGCTCCCCGCGCAATGGCATCCGCCGCGTCGCCGTCGAGTTGGATTTGCTCGTTTTCCGCGATGAACAGGAGGTGCTTTTTGATGAGTGGCGTGGGAATCCGCCGCAGGTCAAATCGCTGGCAGCGGCTGGTAATAGTCGCGGGAACTTTTTGCGCCTCGGTGGTAGCAAAGATGAACTTCACATGGGGCGGCGGTTCCTCGAGCGTTTTGAGGAGTGCGTTGAACGCGCCCGTGCTGAGCATGTGCACTTCGTCAATGAGGTAGATTTTGAACTTTCCGCGTGCGGGCGCGTAGGCCGCGCTGTCGCGCAGGTCGCGGATATTTTCCACGCCGTTGTTGCTGGCCCCGTCGATTTCGATGACATCGAGGCTGCGCCCTTCGGCGATTTCCAGACAGGCCGGGCACTTGCCGCAAGGCTCCGAGGTGGGGCCGGCCTCGCAGTTCAGCGCCTTCGCCAGAATGCGGGCGGTGGAGGTCTTGCCGATTCCGCGCGGGCCCACAAAAAGATAGGCCTGAGCAAGCCGACTGGAGTTCACCGCATTCTGAAGTGTGCGTGTGATGTGCTCCTGCCCGACGACTTCGGCGAATGTTTGCGGACGATACTTGCGGGCGAAAACTCGGTAACTCACGCGGGGACATTAAGCCCGCCCTCCCGCGTCATCCAGCACGATTTGAAAATGCCACGCCTTCGCAAAGTGAACATTTTGTTGAATAAAAAACCTTGTTCCAAAGAAAGGCTGCCCAAGACTCCAAGCGTGCCAGCATCCTCTCCACTTCAGCGGACATCCGTTCTCGCGATCCTTGCCTGCGCCTCCTTTTTCCAGACCATCCCAGCTTCCGCCCAAAAGACGGAAATCCTGAACCTGTCCTACGAGAAAAATCCTCCCTACCCGGAGGCTCAAAACCCGCAGCTGCCGCTGGAAGTTTACGATCAGGAATTCGCAGAAATTCTCGGTAAGCAGCCCCAACTTGTTCATCTCGCCAAAGGTTTTGGCTTCACAGAGGGCCCCGTTTTTCTCTCGGTGAAAAACTCCGACGAGGGCTACCTCATTTTTTCCGACCAGATCAACGACAACATCAATCTCATCCGCTGGCACGGTCTCACGCCTTTTAACACCATCACGCCAGCCTCCTGGAGCGAGCCGGTCGTTTTTCGGCATCCCTCGAGTATTGCGGATGGTCAAACAGCCGATCTCAACGCAAACCTGCTCACGGCTGAGACGACCGGACGACGCGTTTCTATCACGAAGCATGACGGCTCGGTGGAAACGCTCGCTGGTTCCTACGATGGCAAGCCGCTGAATTCCCCGAACGATCTGGTGGTGAAATCCGACGGCTCCGTGTGGTTCACCGATCCCAGCTACGGCTCGCTGCAATTCCCACAGGAGGCGTATTTGCCGAACAATGTCTACCGCTACGATCCGAAAACAAAGGACCTCACCGTAGTTACCGGGGAACTGCAAATGCCCAATGGCATCGCCTTTTCACCGGATGAAAAAATCCTCTACATCATCGACAGCGGAGCGATCCAGGCGCCGCGCACCTACCACTACGACAAGCCGCACACGATCTATGCGTTCGATGTCTCGCCGGATGGCAAAACGATCTCGAACCAGCGCGAATTCGCCGTCGTCTATCCCGGTTTCCCCGATGGCATGCGGCTCGACGCGAAGGGCAATGTCTACTCCGGCGCGCTCGACGGCATCCATGTCTTCAACCCCAAGGGAAAAATGATCGGCAAAATCAAGCTGCCGAAGCAGACCGCGAATCTCACCTTCGGCGGCCGCGACAACAACATCCTCTTCATTTGCTCGTCCGACTCGGTCTGGGCGATCAAACTCAACACAACCGGTGCGAAACCCGTGCCACAAATCGAACGCTAAAAATCCATGAACAACGACTACGACATCATCATCATCGGAAGCGGCGCGGGCGGCGGCACATTGGCCCGTCACTTGGCTCCCTCCGGAAAACGCATCCTCATCCTCGAGCGCGGCGGTTGGCTCCCGCGCGAGCCGGAGAACTGGTCCGCTTCAGAGGTTTTCATCGCAAACCGCTACACATCGAAGGACACCTGGCGCGACAAGCACGGCAAGGCGTTCCAACCCGGCGTCCACTACTTCGTCGGCGGCGCGACCAAGCTCTACGGCGCGGCCCTCTACCGTCTGCGCAAGGAGGATTTCGGCGTCCTCAAGCACCAGGATGGCATCTCGCCCGCATGGCCACTGGGCTACGAGGATTTTGAATCCTACTACACCAAGGCCGAACGCATGTATCATGTCCACGGCGCACGCGGCGAGGATCCCACCGAGCCGCCATGCAGCGATCCCTATCCCTTTCCCGCCGTCTCCCACGAGCCGCGCATCCAGCAACTCTCCGACGATCTCAAGCGCGCAGGCTACCATCCCTTCCACTCGCCCTGCGGCATCATGCTCAACGAGGCGAATATGCCCTACAGCCAGTGCGTGCGCTGTGAGGATTGCGATGGATTTCCCTGCCTCGTCCAGGCGAAGTCGGATGCAGAGGTCTTGGGTGTGCGTCCCGCGCTCGAGCACTCGAACGTCACGCTCCTCACAAATTCCCAGGTGCTGAAGCTCAACACCAACACCGCAGGCAATTCGGTGAGCGAGGTCGTGGTCGATCGCGACGGAAAAACCGAGACCTTCCGCGCCAGCATCGTGGTCGTTTCCGCGGGCGCGGCCAACTCCGCGCGACTCCTCCTCATGTCAGCGAATGACAAGCACCCGAACGGCCTTGCGAACGGCTCCGACCAGGTCGGCCGGAACTACATGTATCACAACAGCCAGGCCGTGCTGGCGATTTCCAAGGAACCGAATCCGACGAAATACCAAAAGACACTTGGCCTGAATGATTTTTATTTTGGCATGAAGGACTTCGAGTTTCCGATGGGCAATATCCAGATGGTCGGAAAATCCCAAGGCCCCATGTATAAGGGCGAGAAGCCGATCGAAGCCGGGCTCGCGCCGATGTTCACGCTCGACTTCGTCGCCAGGCACGCCGTCGATTTCTGGCTCTCCACCGAGGACCTTCCCTCGCCCGACAACCGCGTCACAATCGACCGCGAAGGCAACATCACGCTCAGCTACACGCCGAACAACCAGGTCGCCAAAGAACGCCTTTATTCCAAGCTCAAGTCGATGCTCAACCACATTGGCATGCACGAGCACCTCATCCCGCGAAATCTCTACATGAAAAACGAGATCGACATCGGCGGTGTGGCCCACCAGTCCGGCACCTGCCGCTTCGGCACCGATCCCGCCACCTCCGTGCTCGACACGAATTGCAAGGCCCACGAACTCGACAACCTCTATGTCGTGGACACCTCGTTCTTCCCGAGCATCGGCGCCGTGAATCCCGCACTCACCGCCATGGCGAACGCCCTCCGCGTCGGCGACCACCTCCTCGAGAGGCTGAAATAAAAGCGTGGTGAAAAAGAGCGAGCTAAAGAGGGGAGCACAGGCGTCCCGCCTGTGTGGGCGTTGATGAATCGGTCCGAATCCGACTCGCCGACTGCAAAGAGCGTCAGTCTCGACACGGCCGGGAAGGCCATGCCCCCTTCTTTATCAAAACCCTCCCGCGCCGCCGTGGGAGCGGTCTTCGGCGCGGGCGTGGCGCAGGGCATCGCCCTCGTCACATTCCCCGCAGCGGGGGCGATTTTTACGAGTCCGCTGCACTACGGACTCACCACCACGCAATACGGAGCCCTGTTCATTCCACAGGCCGTGCTGGCAATCGTCAGCTCCCTCCTTGGGCCAACCATCGCCCGAAGCGCTGGCGCAAAAACAGTTTTCCTCGCGGGTTTGGCGGCGAACCTCCTTTCCATGGCGCTGCTGATCGGCAGCCAATTTCTCATTGGAGATCGCATGGCTGCCTACGCGTTGCTGATGCTGGCCACGACCTTCATGGGCGTAGCCTTCGGCCTCACAGTGCCAGTCATCAACACCTGCGCGGCGGCCTTTTTTCCAAAAACCGCTGACCGCGCCCTGCTTGCATTGAACACCCTCCTCGGCCTCGGCACTGCGCTTGCCCCGGCCTTCGTGGCCGTTTTCGTCGGCCTCGGATTTTGGTGGGGACTGCCAGTCCTTGTCGCGGCACTCTGCGGTGGGCTTCTCGTTTTCTCCCTGCCCCTCGCGATCTCAGCAGGCGCGCCAACCGCCGAAAAATCCAGCGCCGGCCTGCCTGTGGCTTTTCCAGCCTTCGCCGCCGCCGCGCTGCTCTACGGCATCTGCGAAACGATGAATGGCAACTGGGCTTCGATCCTCATGTCCACCACGCTCGGCAACACCCCCGCCGCCTCCTCCCTCACCCTCACGATTTTTTGGGGAATGGTCACCGGCGGGCGCCTGCTCTTCGCCTCGATCGACCGCTGGTTCCCAGAGGACCGTATCTTCCGCATCCTGCCGTTGGTCATCCTCGCCTCGTTTTGCCTGACCCCGCTCCTGCCTGCGAAGTCCCCACTCCCCGGCCTTGCCGCCTTCGCGCTCGCCGGCCTCGGTTGCTCCGCCATGCTCCCACTCCTCATCAGCTTTGGCCAAAAACAAATGCCCGCCATTGCAGCGTCCGCTGCCGGGTTGCTCATCGCCTTCTATCAACTCGGCTACGGCCTCGCTGCCTTCGGCGTCGGCCCCCTCGAAAGCCTCCTCAAGCTCCAACTCCCCCACATCTTCGCCGCCACTGCACTCCCTGCCATCGGCCTTGCTATTCTGGCCTTCATGCTTGGCCGCAGACCATTGTCTGAACATTAGACCGCGCCCGAGGTTCTTCCATCCGAATGATCTCGGTTGGCATGCTCTCCTAACTAAAAAATTTTATAATGTTACCCCAAAGCATTTTATTTAACCACAGAGAGCACGGAGTAGAAAATGAGGAATTGTAGTTTGTCGAAAGAAGCGGAAATCCGTGGAGATTTTTTTGTTTCGGCTTGAAATGTCCCTCCATGCTCTCTGTGTCCTCTGTGGTTAGTTCCCGTCCAACCGCGCAGTGCCCGTTGTTTGCTGTGAATTGACTCGCTGCGCTCACCCTTCGGGCTGCCTGCGGCAGTCTTTTTTTGCTGCGCTCCGATTCTGCCACTCCTGTCTAAGAATCAGACGCTTTTGCCGCGTTTCCAGTTGATCAAATGTCAATTGCCGGCTCACTTTATTACCAAATCCCGGTATTCCTCCAGAGTTTCAAAGTGCTTATCTTTCGCCAATGTTTTCACTCCATGGCTAAATGCACACGAAGCAATCATTAAGTCGCTTGAGGGAACCGGTGTTCCCTTGGCCCGACAGATGCGGGCAAGGCGAAATGAACACTCCCAAACTTCTTCAGACATCGGCAAGCACGGCAAAACCGCGCTCAAATCCGTCAAGTCGTCTTGATCCTTTTTTGAGCCAGCACCCATCCACAACTCCGCGATAACCACAGGACATAGAACCGCCGCCCCATCCAAAAGCAAACTACGGACTTTTTCCTTCATTTCTGCTTCACCATCACGGCGGAGGTATTGAATCCAACTCGATGTATCGACGAGCGTCATTCCGGTTTCTCCTGAAGGCGAAGGGTTTCTAAATCTACAGCCGTCATAAATGTTTCGGAATTTCCCAATCTCATGGCCATCTCGCGCATTCGGCCACGCTTCGAGAAATCATCCAAAGCAGCCAGCACCGCAGCGCGTTTCGTCTTCGCTCCAGCCAACCTCATTGCCTCATTCAGCAAAGCACTTGGAATATCCAAAGTCGTTTTCATATGGAAATAATCATACGATTTTAAATACAGATCAACCTAATTTTGACTTACTCGCCACTCGCTAAAGCGGCAACGCCGCTCCTCAAATTCCATGAATGTCAAAAATTAATTCCCGACCCCTTTGACACGGGCAAGCTGCCATTGCCATCTCAGCCGGAGGTTTGGATCGAGGAGCAGGTGGGATTGCAGGATATCGAGGTTCTGCCGCTCCAAAGAGTGGTGCTTTATCGCTCGGGCAGCTTGCCACCGATCCACAAGGATCCATTTGACCGGGTGATTGCCGCCGAAGCTTTGCATCGCGATTTGCGACTGCTTTCCCCGGACGAACCCTTTGCAAAGTATGGTTGCGCCGTCCTCTGGTGAGTTTTCGTCATCGGGGCTTCTCAGCAAAGGGTTTTGGAAAATCGGCAAAAAATCGCGAACTCGAGTGGGTTGGATTTTTTTATCGTGAGATTGTTCTCCCGCCGCGATTGACTTCGCGCCACAAATCACCCATCACCAGCCTATGCCTAAAGACAACGAATCCCTCCGCATCGAAGCCCGCGATTCCGGCAAAGAAGACTGGCACCTCTGGGGTTCCTACCTGAGCGACCGTCAGTGGGGCACGGTGAGAGAGGATTATTCGGCGGATGGCGACGCTTGGAGCTCGTTTCCGCACGACCACGCCCGCTCGCGCACCTACCGCTGGGGTGAGGATGGACTTCTCGGCATTTGTGACAAAAACGGGCTGCTGTGCTTTTCCGCCGCGCTCTGGAACGGGAAGGATCCTATTTTAAAAGAACGCGCTTTCGGGCTCTCCAACCCGCAAGGCAACCACGGTGAGGACATCAAGGACTACTACTACCACCTCGCAAATACGCCCACGCATTCCTTCATGCGCGGCCTCTACAAATACCCGCAGCAGGAATTTCCCTATCAGCACCTCATCGAAGAAAATGGACGCCGCTCCCGCCTGGAGAAAGAATACGAGCTGGTCGATACCGGCATTTTCAACGAGAGCCGCTACTTCGATGTGTTCTTCGAATACGCCAAAGCGGCGCCGGACGACATGGCGATCCGGCTGCGGATCGTCAATCGCGGACCCGATGCGGCTCCGCTGACCGTTCTTCCGACGCTCTGGTTCCGCAATACATGGACATGGGAAGTCGCCCCTGCCTCGAAGCCTGAGATTCGCCTGTTGCCGGATGGCCAGGGACTCAGCGCGCATTCCGCCGAACTGGGTGATTACAGCCTCCAAGCCGAAGGCCGGCCGGAGTGGATTTTCACCGACAACGAGACCAACGACCGCCGACTCTACAACGCTCCGAACCGCACGCCTTATGTGAAGGATGCCTTCCACGATTATGTGGTGGAAGGGGCAACTGGCGCGGTAAATCCCGCCCGCATCGGCACGAAGGCTGCAGCGGTTTATGAACGCACGCTGGCTCCGGGCGAGGAATGGATCATCAGGCTTCGTCTGAGTTCAGACTCGCAGGAGATGTTATCGGATGAGGACATCGACAAACTTTTCATCGATCGGGAAAAGGAGCACTTGGAATACTGCGAGGCCTCGGTGCCAGGAGCGCCGACGGATTTGGCTCATGTCATGCGCAGCGCGCTGGCGGGTCTTTATTGGGGCAAGAAGTTCTACAGTTACCATGTGAGCCGCTGGCTAAGCGGGGATCCCACGATGCCAACGCCTCCGGCCGAGCGCTGGAAGGGGCGCAATATTTTCTGGCAGGAACTCTACGCGAACGATGTCATTTCGATGCCCGATTGTTGGGAATATCCCTACTTCTGCGCATGGGATCTGATGTTCCAATCCGTGGCCTTTGCCGTGAGCGATCCCGCCACCGCGAAGAGACAGAACATGCTGCTCCAAGGCGAGCGCTACACCTCCCCCAGCGCGCAGCAGCCCGCCTATGAGTGGGCGCTCTCGGATGCCAACCCGCCCATCGGCGGCTGGGCGGCGTGGAGAATTTATTCGATCGAACGCGGAGCGAAGGGCACAGGCGACCGCGCCTTCCTCAAAAAGGCCTTCAATAAACTCCTCCTCAACTACGGCTGGTGGGCGAACCGCGTCGATCAAACGGGAGACAATGTCTTCGAAGGCGGATTCCTCGGCCTCGACAACATCGGCGTGTTCGACCGCCGCTTCCCGCTCCCCGACGGCTCGCGCATCGCCCAGAGCGACGGCACGGCTTGGATGGCGACCTTCTCGCTTAATATGCTCAACATCGCCATCGAACTCGCCCACGAGGAGCCGGAGTTCGAGGACATAGCCGACAAATTCCTCAACGATTTCATCTACCTCGCCGCAGCCATCAACTCGACAGGCTCGGGCGGCCTCGCCTTATGGGACGATGAGGATGGATTTTACTATGATGTCCTACGGCGTCCGGACGGCTCCTCAGCCTACCTCAAAACCCGCTCGGTTGCGGGTCTCACCCCTCTCTTCGCGGTGGAGAGCTTCGATCCCGAGACCGTGTTGAAGTTTCCACTCCTGCGCAAACGCTACCAGTGGTTCGAAAAACACCGGCCGCATCTGATGGCGAAACTTCAGCACATCAAACAAGATGTCGATGGCCGCAAACTCATATCACTTGTCCCGCCCGAGCACCTGCGGCGCATCTGCGAGCGTTTGTTCGATGAATCGGAATTCCTTTCGCCGCATGGCATCCGTGCCCTCTCAAAAATCTACGAAGAGCATCCCTACACCTTCACCGAAGGAGAAAAAACCGAGACCCTCGCCTATAGCCCCGCCGATAGCCCCGTGGCGATGTTCGGCGGCAACTCGAATTGGCGCGGCCCAGTCTGGATGCCGATGAATTATCTCGTCATTGAGTCACTCCAAAAATTCGGCTTTTACTTCGGCGACACATTCAAAGTGGAATTCCCGACCGGCAGTGGAGTCCAGATGAACCTCTGGGAGGTTTCCTTGGAGCTCGAGAAGCGCCTCGTCGGCATATTCACCCGCGATAAAGATGGCCGCCGTCCCTTCAATGGCGAAGTCGATCTTTTCCAAAACGACCCCCACTGGCGCGACCTCCTCCTCTTCAACGAATATTTCAACGGCGACAATGGCTCAGGCGTCGGCGCCAGCCACCAAACAGGCTGGACCGCCCTCGTGGCAAAAATGTGCCGCCAGCTCCATACATTCCAAAAAAACATCTGACCTCGGACGCCGCATTGATCATCACAGTTCGACCTGTCTTAAAAAAACTCTGTGGTCTCTGTGACCTCGGCGGTCAATCCTTCGCAGGAAACCCCCGCATCAAGCCCCGTGCGGAGCGGCTGAGCGTTCGCGGTTCAACCACACGCGGGCGACGCCCTTCATGCGGGTGAGAATGTAATACACCGTCTGGCTGCGCTGGCGCACGAGTTCGGCGCCTACGATTTTCGGCACAAAGTCCGCCGGCACCTCCATGATCTCCTCGGGCGTGAGGCCGTCCAGCCCCTTGCAAAGAATCGCCGTCATCGCCTTTGTGAGCGTCTGCACCTGCGGGCCAAGCGTGATACGGAAGGCGCAGTTGCGCTGTGGCGTGACTTTTAAAAACACGCCGACCGTGTCGGTGCATTCCTCGTCTTTTCGGATGTCCTCCAGGTCGAAGGTTTCCCCGTCGCGCGGCCCTTGTTTCATCGCGGCGGCCGCATAAGAGATGAGCGACTCGCGCTTTTCGGCATCCGGCAAGGACTCGAAGAGCGCAATGATTTGATTGAGCTTACCGGGATACACAGCGTTTCCTAGCCTCTCTCGATTGGTGCGCCAACGCGGTTGCCCCACTCGGTCCAGGATCCATCGTAATTGCGGACATTTTTGTAGCCGAGGAGATAGGTGAGCACGAACCAAGTGTGGCTCGAGCGCTCGCCAATGCGGCAGTAGGCTACGACATCCTGCCCCGGCTGGAGCCCTGCCTCGTCCTCGTAAATCTGGCGGAGTTCGTTCACGCCTTTGAAAGTGGAATCATCCTTCACAGCCATCTTCCAAGGAACACTGGCCGCGCCAGGGATGTGACCGCCGCGCAGAACGCCTTCCTGGGGATACTCCGGCATGTGAGTGACCTCACCACGGAATTCCGCTGGTGACCGCACATCGATGAGCGCCATGCCAGCACGGCTCTGGGCGAGGGCCTGATCGTAAAACGCGCGGATCTCCGCATCGCAGCGGGTTTCCACTGGCGTGTAGTGGCCATGAGCGAAATGCGGCACTGCACGCGTGAGATGCCGCCCCTCGGCGACCCACTTGTCGCGCCCACCATCCATGATTTTCACTTTCGTGTGACCAAACAACCGGAACACCCAAAGCGCATAGCACGCCCACCAGTTCGACTTGTCGCCATAGAAAATGACCGTCGTATCGTTCGAAATGCCATTGCGTTCGCACAACGCCGAGAATTGCTGCGGAGTGATGTAGTCGCGGATCGTCTGGTCCTGCAAATCCGAGCGCCAGTCGATATGCACTGCGCCTTGGATGTGGCCGGTATCGTAGAGCAGGATGTCCTCGTTGCTTTCGACAATTCTGACATGTGGATCCGCAAGGTGTCCTTCAACCCACTCGGTGGTGACCAAGGCTTCAGGATGCGCGTAGTTTTTATCGCTCATATACGGTCAAAATAAAGATTCGCCGCCGCTGTGCAAGCCAGACGGGAGCCAATCTCGAAAAAGGCAGCGCACGAAGGCACGATCTGAACGGGCAGTAGCCGTCTTTCGCATTGGCGATTTCAGACGCGATCTGCTTAAGTCTCGCACCGATCAAATGGTTTATTTTGTCCTCCACAACGACGCACAGGAAGGCCCATACGAGACAGCGGATGTGAAACGCCTGCTTCGCGAGGGCCGCTACGCCCCCGAGAATCTGTGTTGGCGCGAAGGCTGGGAGGACTGGCGCCCGCTCTCATCTGTGATCGGCATGGTGGCAAAATCCACCGACTCCGGGGAAGACGCCCAACCCGCCGAAAACCAGCCCGCCTCTTACGAACCCGAAATTCCCGCGCCGCCGGTGCCCTGGCAGCAAGAGCGGACAGGTCGCGTCGAGAAACGGGTCGTGCTTTTAGTGGTCCTTGCTTTGTTGCTCGGTGCAGTTTCCATCGTTCTCGGTCTCCTCTTGGTCGATTCACAATCCCACATCCAGCGTCAGGCAGAACCAGCTGTGTCACGCGCCGAACTCGAGCGCGGCCTGCTCGAGGCAAGCGTCACCCTGCGAGGCCCACAAGCGGCGGATGAAATCCGGACATGGGTGACCTACGAAGACGCCACGACAAATCGCCCCGTTGCGGTCTCCCGCGCGAACATCCTCATCTATCCCGAATCAATGGTCGCCGATGTCTTAAGCACTCCGGCCGTCGGCGGCGCCTCCGAAATGATGTTGCGCCTCCAATCATCGCTGCCGCCACCCTGGCGCGAAACCATCACCGACTCGAACGGCGTCGCTACTTTGAGCGGCATCCAGTCCGGCAAATACATCATCATCGTCTTCGCCCAAAAAACCGGCCAAGGCGAACCCGAGAACTACTTCTGGGTCGCCAGACGCGAACTCGACGAGCATCCTTCCCAGTCGCTCGTTTTCTCCGAAAAAAACGCCACTACTCCCAAAAGCGTCGATTTCATCATCATAAAATAGTCGGCCCTCACCGCGCCTTGCTGTCGAACGCATCCCTCAAGGCGTCGCCGAGGAAATTCAGTGCCAGCAGAGTGAGGGCCATTGCTGTAGCCGGAAAAACGAGGAGCCACCAGAAGCTGCGGACGGGATTGATCGCGCCGGCGCCGTCAGCCAGCAGCGAACCCCAACTCGCCTGCGGTGCCTGGATGCCAAGCCCGAGAAAACTCAGGAATGACTCGTCGATAATCACGGCAGGAATCGTGAGGGTAAGGTAAACAAGGATGATGCCGGCCAAGTTTGGCAGTAGGTGACGGGTCAGAATTTTGAAATGCGACTGCCCGAGCGCCCGCGCTGCTGTGACGAATTGGCGTTCCTTGAGCGAGAGCACCTGACCGCGCACGATACGGGCCATGGTGAGCCACTCGATGAAGCCGAGCGTGAGGATCAAAATCGCAATGCGGGATGACTCCACAAGCCATGCAAGACCCTCGCGGTTCGCCCACTCTTGAAGCCCCGCATTAAAAGCATTGATCGCGATCAAAATGAAAATCAGCCGGGGAACCGAGTAAAGGATATCCACGAAGCGCATCATGAGCGCATCGGTGCGGCCACCGGCGTAACCCGCAACCAATCCCCAAGCGGTGCCAATGAAAAGACTCACCACCGCGCCGCACAGGCCGACCAGAAGCGAGATGCGGCCACCGGTCAGAACACGGTAGAGCAAGTCGCGGCCATTGAGATCCGTGCCAAAGGGATGATCCCACGATGGCGGCGAGTATTGGTTTGGACCGGGTTCGCCGAGAGTAGATGGCAGAAAAAATGGCCCCGCGACGCAGGCGAGAATCATGAATGCCAGAAACGCAGCCGACAGCACAGCGGCGGGATTTTTTCGGACTCGCTGAAAGACGCGCGGATCAAGCATGGGATTTGATTCGCGGGTCAAGGAACCCGTAGGCCAGATCGACGAGGAGATTGAAAAAAACCAGCATCGCGCAATAGACAATCACCATTCCGCCGAGGAGAAATCCATCGCGGTTCATGATCGAATGCACAAAAAATCCTCCCGCGCCGGGGATGTTGAAGACAGTTTCGACGACGATGGATCCCGTGAGCAAATGCGCAGCGAGTGGCCCGAGGTAGGAAACCACAGGCAATATGGCGATGCGCAGCGCGTGCCGGTAAACGACGGCGGATTCCTTCAGACCCTTCGCCCGTGCCGTCCGCACAAAATCCATCTGGAGCGTCTCGACCATGCTCCCGCGCATGAGGCGGGCGATCACCGCAGCAGCCGGCGCAGCCAGCGTGAGCGCAGGAAGAATCAAATGCGACAAGCCGCCCCATCCCCCAGCAGGCAGCCAGCCGAGCGTAAGAGCGAAAACAAGAATCAACAACGGGCCGATGATGTAAGAAGGCAACGAAATCGCCGCCAGCGCCAGAAACATAGCTCCGAAGTCCCGCCAGGTCTGACGGTGCATCGCAGCCAGCGTCCCAAGCCAAACACCAGCGAAGGTCGCGAGCAAAAAGGCCGCCCCTCCGAGCGCGAGCGTGACCGGCAATGTCTGCGCGAGGATTTCATTCACCGAGCGGTTACGATACTTCGTGGAAAGCCGCAGGTCGCCGCGCAACAAGTCGCCAATATAGCCCGTGTATTGCTGCCACAGCGACCCATCGAGTTTGTATTTCGCCAAAAGTTGCTTCTCAATCGCCTCCGGAATCTTCCTCTCCCCGTCAAAAGGCCCGCCCGGCGAAGCCCGGATCAACAGGAAAGTGATCGACACAACGCAGAACAAAACCACAAACAGCGAAACAAGGCGTTTAATTAGGACGGCAAGCATGGTGCGGTGGCCCAAACAAAATCCTCGAGCCAGATACGAAAGTCCTACCGCAATGAACCGCAAAACACCACCACCCACTGCACCCACTGCCTCACAGTCTCCGAAAGCGGCGAACCAAAAATTTGGACGATCGTCCAAATTTTTGGTTTAGCGAAAAAACGCGCCTTGAAATTTCCGTATCTCGGTTCGGCACTTCAATCGTTCAAAAAGAAGTCTGTTCGCCGCTCTGATATCTACAGGGGCCTCGCCGCAGGTTTTTGAAGAGGGGCACAGGCGTCCCGCCTGTGTGCGAAAGCGTGCTCCTCGGTTCCAATGGGCCTAGTGCGAGTAGGCTAACCAGTCTCCACACGGCCGAGACGGCCATGCCCCCTTCTTTTGCCGAGCAAAGTCCAACTACAAAGTGACAACAATATCACCGCCAACGGAACCTCGCCGTAGCGCTGAGTAGAGCGACCAAAAATTTGGACGATCGTCCAAATTTTTGGTTCGGCGACAATGCGCGGGCTCTGGTTTTTCATGCCGATGTGATCCGATCTGTGCGATGGAAATTGGTTTGAGCAGTATCCCGGAACCTCATAGATTGCCTGCGTTGACCTCGGGACCCCTTCCTTGACCGCTTGCGGTTAAGAGGCCCCGAGGTTTCTTTTTTCAGACAATTCCTCAACCCCGCAAAGCCTGCCTGACGGCGACGATGATTCGGTCTTGGTCTTCTTCGGTCAGGTAGGGATTCAGCGGAAGGCTGAGGACTTCGCGGGAGGCGAATTCGGCTTCGGGGAAGTCGCCGTATTTGTAGCCGAGCGGAGCGAAGACCGGTTGCTCATGGAGGCACTTCGGGTAGTAAACGGCGGTGGGGATTCCGAGCGTTTTGAGTTTCTCGGCGAGGTCGTCGCGGTCGGGCACGCGGATTGTGTATTGGGCGTAAACATGGGTGTTCCCCTCGCGGATGGCTGGCGTCGCGCAGACATCGCGGAGTTTTTCCGAATAGCGTGCTCCAATGCGGTTGCGGGCCTCGACCTCGGCGGCAAAGCCAGGCCACTTGGCGAGCATGATGGCGGCCTGCAGCGTGTCGAAACGGCCGTTCATTCCAACAAGGTCGTGATAGTGGCGACGAATGCCACCATGCGTGCGGATGGCTTTCATTTTCACGGCGAGATCATCGTCATTTGTAAACAGCGCACCGCCCTCGCCGTAGCATCCGAGCGGCTTGGCGGGGTAGAAGCTCGTGCTGGCAATCTCCGTGACATTGCAGCTTTTCACTCCGTGTCGCGTAGCTCCGAAACTCTGCGCGGCATCTTCGATGACGGTGATGCCATGCTTCGATGCGATGGCATTGATGGCATCGTAGTCCGGCATCTGGCCAAAGAGGCTCACAGGCAAAAGCGCTTTCGTGGCGGGTGTGATGGCCGCCTCAATTTGCTCGACAGCGATATTGAAATCCAAGGGATCGATGTCCACGAACACCGGCTTTGCGCCGACCTGCGCAATGACCTCCGCCGTGCTGATCCAGGTGAAGGGAACCGTGATGACTTCGTCGCCGGCGCCGATCTCCAACGCGCGCAGGGCGATTTCGAGACTGTCCGTGCCGCTGGCCACCGTGATGGCATGACGACAGCCCACATAATCGGCAAGGGTGATTTCCAGCGCTTCGACCTCGGGTCCCATAATGAAGCGCCCGTGCTCAAGAACGCGATCGATCGCTTCGTGGATGGCGGGCTTGAATTTGAGATACTGGGTTTTGAGATCGATAAAATCCATGGATCGGTATTAGCACTTCCTACGCAGGGAGGAAATACACCAAATCACCCTTGGCTTATTTCACAGGCGGTATTTTTGCCAAAAATCATCGAAGCAAACTTGCAAGCCGAGATGGCTTCAAAGGCCGCGAGAATTTTTTGTCACACATTTCAGTAATTTTGCTCATTCAATCTCTCTTCAATTGGCGGATTCGCATGCAGGCTTTTGTTTTGCAGGAGGGGCTGATCTGATCGGGCGTCATGGATTTCCTCCTCTTTCTCATCGGCACAGACGAGCCTCTTGAAGGTTGCTGGGAGCGCTTGGACGACGCCTTCGCGGGTTGCGTGATCCAGATCGAAAAAACGGGCGAGGGCATGCTCGGCCGCATCGTCTCACTGCCCAAAACCATGGCCGAGGCTGGCTGGCAAATCGGCGAACCCAAGTGGCAGGACATCCGGCCCCAGGGGCAATCCCGCTGGCTCATTCGCGATCTGCGCAAGCACTTCGACACGCGCTCCGGCCGTGTTGTCGCCATCGACCTTCAGGAATACAACCTCTCGCTCGCCACTGGAGGCCGCCTCCGCCTTCACACCGGCAGCCTCCCGATGTTTCCCGTTCAATCGTGGAAACGCATCGCTTCCCTTCCCCAAAAATAAAATTCATTTTGAATTGAACTCTCCAGCCGTTCGTGGAAGGCTATTCCCCGATGAGCATCGCTTCACTGCCTCTTCCTGAAACGCATGTCACCGATACGGCACCCCGCGAGCACTTTGAAAACACGCTCGTCGAGGTCTTTTCCGAGCTGGCCGATCTCTTCGGCAACCCGCGCTCCCACGGCCAGATCTACGGCATACTCTTCGCATCGCCCGAACCGCTGACGATGGACGACATCGCCGCGCGACTCGGCATCAGCAAAGGTTCCGCGAGCCAGGGCCTTCGCGCATTGGAAACGCTGGGAGCCATCGAGCGCGACGCCAGCACGCGCACAGCCACCTACGCCGCAAAGCTCGAGCTGAAAGTCCTCATTTCCGGCTTCGTCCGCCAGCGCCTGCTCCCCCGCCTCGACTCCAGCAAAACCCAACTCGCCACACTCAAGCCCCTCCTGCCCAGCCTACCCACCGAACACAGCGCCGACTACCAACTCCGCCTCAAGCGCGTCACCCAATGGCACGAGCGCGCCCTCCGCTTCCTCCCGCTCGCCCAAAAACTCCTCGATACCGCCTCGAAGTTCCCCACATCCATCGACTAAAAAAACCGCGTGCTGGAAACGCCACCACCCAAGTCTCCCTGCTATGGAGCTGCTTTTCACAAAAGTCGCAACCAAAGGCGGCAGCATGTGTTGAAATAATCGGCCTCTTCGCCTGGCACCTCAAAGCCACCCTGCTCATCCACCAGAACCAGAAAGAGTAAAAAATCATTTTGCTGTCCATGTTTTTGCCAACCATCCTCTTTTCCATCCCATCCACGCGATAAAACGCTCAAACATGTCTTGAAAATAGCATTTTTGTTGCTACTTTCAAAATATGAAAAGACATCTTCTCGACTCTCTTCAAGAGTGGCTTCGCCGCAAACGCCGCAAGCCCCTTCTTTTGCATGGTGCCCGCCAAGTCGGAAAAACATGGCTCATTCGTGAACTGGCGCGCCAAGAAAAAATCCCGCTTACAGAAGTCAATTTCGAACTGCATCCCGCAGCCGGGGGGGCTTTTGCCTCACCCGATCCCAGCACCATCTTACACCAACTGGCCCTCATCGGCTTTCCTGTTTCGCCGGGCGGACTGCTTTTCTTTGATGAGATTCAAGAATGTCCTGCGGCCATCACCGCCCTTCGCTACTTCCATGAACTCCAGCCCGACATTCCGGTTGTTGCCACAGGCTCACTGCTGGAATTTGCGATGGATGTTGCGGAATTTTCCATGCCCGTCGGCCGCTTGGAATCCCTCTGGCTTCATCCCATGGATTTCATGGAGTTCCTTCTTGCAAAGGAAAAGCCCGATCTCGCGGAGGCCATCTCAAGCCTCGCACCCGGACAGTCACTGCCCGCTGCGGCCCATGCCGTCGCCCTTTCACTGCTGCGGGATTACTTTTTTACCGGAGGCATGCCGGAAGCACTCTGCGAATTCATAGACAATGCGGATTCCACGGCGTGCCGTCGCGCCCAGCTTTCCATCTTGCAAACCTACCGGCGCGACTTCGCCAAGTATGCCCCCCGTGTTCCAGCCGACCTTGCCGAGAACCTCTTCCTCCGCACGCCCGGTCTAGTTGGAGACCGCCTGAAATTTTCCCACATCGACACCGACCGGCGCGCCTCTTCCGTCCGCCAAGCACTCAACGCATTGGAAAAGGCGGGTGTCGTTCGGCAAGTCACGCATTCTTCAGGTCAAGGCCTCCCGCTTGCCGCTCAGTCCAATCCGCGCCTCGTCAAACTCGTTTTTCTCGACATCGGTCTTCTCCACGCCGCCCTCCGAATCGACGCCGAACTCGTCTCCCAACCCGACCTTCTGGGCGTCCACCGTGGTGCCGCCGCCGAGCAATTTGTCGCTCAAGAACTCCTCGCAGCCGCCCCATCCGATCAAGAACCCGAACTCTCCTTCTGGGTTCGCGAAGCCCTCAACAGCCAGGCCGAAGTCGATTTTCTCCTGCCTGTGGAATCCCATGTCATACCCATCGAAGTCAAAGCCGGCACCACCGGCAGTCTCAAAAGCCTTCACCTCTTCCTTGAAAGCCATCCCGCCACCCCCTACGGCATCCGACTCCACTCTGCCCCGGGACACACCGAGCCTCGTCTGCGCCACATTCCGCTCTACGCCGCCCGCACAGCCTATACCCCCAGCTCATAGCACCGTGCTCCCCAATGATTTTGCTTTCCATGATTTTGCCAAAAAGACTCGAGAGGAAAATGTCGAAGTGCTGATACCAACTCCCGGCGCTCACAGAGACGCCGCTACAAACTGACAACCAGCAACTCGCCACTTCTTCCCGCTTTTCCCCGCATGCCCTCAACCCGCCGCGTCCTCTCCACCGACATCGCCTGCACCGATTATGAGGCCCTTGGCGCGCATCTTTTGACCCGCTGCCGTCAACCTGGCCCCTACGCCGTCGATTTTTCCAACACCCACATAGTCACCATGCGGCGGCACGAGCCCGCATTTGCAGCCACCACGGCCAGCATCGATCTCTTCATCCCCGATGGAATGCCGCTCATCTGGTGCCTGAACCGCCAAGGTGCTGCGCTCCGAGACCGCGTCTACGGCCCCACATTCCTGCGAAAATTTCTCGCCACCTGCCCTTCCAAATTCTCTCATTACTTCCTCGGCGGCAGTCCAGAATGCGGGAAAAAACTCCGCGAGCGCCTGCTCGAAAAAAATCCGCAACTGAACATTATTGGTTCCTACCACGGAAACTGCACCGCCGAAGGGACACTGGAAGATGATTCCAAAGTCATCCAAGAACTTCAATCACTGCGCCCCGACTTCCTCTGGATCGGTCTGGGCACACCCAAGCAATACCACCTCCTCCACCGCCTCAAACCCCTCCTCCCGAGCGGAATCCTCCTTGCCGTTGGCTTCGCCTTCGATGTCAACGCCGGCACCAAACCCGATGCCCCAGCTTGGATGCAACGCACAGGCCTCACATGGACCTACCGCCTCGCCAGCGAACCCCGCCGCCTCGCCGCCCGCTATTTCAAGTGGAACACGCTCTTCTTGTATTACCTGCTGAAAATTTGAAGGCATCAAACAGGCCGAGAATTTTTGAAATCATTTGGAATGATTCCTCTTCTTACCCCAAAACATTAAAATCATGGCGAACAGGACTTGAACTCCCTATTTCATATTTAATAGAACTACATGATTGATAGTGAAATCGGAGCATTTCATCGACAGTCATAGAGCAAGGATTTCGCAACCTACTCCGCCTTAGGCTCCTTTCCACATCATTCCATATTTTGCCGTGACTTTACAAAGACATTTCCGGAATTCCCTTCTCCTTCCATTGTTTTTTTCCACAGCGATCGGCTTGACTGCTGTTTCCAATCAGACGCTTTGGATAGACGAGGGATTAAGTGCATCAAAGGCCATGGCTGCCACTTGGAATACGGCATGGCAGTTACTTCTTGAAGAAAGCAATACCAACATGCACATGCTTCTTTATATGGCTTCGCTGTGGGCATGGGAAAAAATTGCTGGCCATTCCGAGTGGGCTCTCAGGGCAATGAACATTCCATTTTTTGTAGCTGGCGTCCTTGCGCTGTGGGTTGTAGCGACTCCCCGTATACGAATTCCACTTTTGCTAACGACATGTTTTAGCCCTTTTCTTTGGTTCTATTTGGACGAAGCGCGGCCTTATTGCATGCTTTTTGCGTTTTCCTCTTTTGCAACAGGATTACTTATTTATTGGCAAAAACATAGAATCCAAAAAGATTTCCCACTTGGCATTTGGTCGCTTGGACTTGCGTTGAGCCTATCCGCGCTGTCATGGACGCATATTGTTGGCCTTGTGTTTCAAGTAGGTGTGTGTGCATTTATTTTCTTAAACGCAGGATTTCAAAATGTATTTCACATGGTCAGGAAGTGCTTCCCTGCAATCATATTGTTGGGTGTATGCGATGCTGCCTTACTCGTTTATCATGCTTGGACCCAAACTATCGGGGTTGAAGCAAACGCGCTTGGTAAGACGACTGTTGTAAACCTCCTTTTCTGGGTCTATGAGTTTTTTGGATTTGCAGGGCTAGGCCCCAATCGCAACAGCCTCCGCCTAGATCCTGTGGGTGCCCTTTTCGAGAACGCCATTCCTCTCGCTTTACTCGGTTTCGTCTGGCTGGTATTTGCTGTTTATACCATTAGTAAAGATTTATTTAAAAAAGCAAACCCTTCTTTCCCTTTAGTTTCATGCTTGGCTCTAACGCCGCTTGTTATTTTATACTTCCTTGGCGTTTTTGAGGGCACTCGCCTTCTGCCCCGCTTTGCGACACCCTCTTTCGCAGCTTTAGCATACAGCATAGCTTCGCTCGTGCCAGCAGTCTGGAATAGAAACCGCTATTCACAAGCAACTGTCATCGCTCTTTTGGTTCTTCTCGCCGCTTCTTGCTTCGCCCTTCGTTTTGGCAGCGAACATGGCAAAGATGACTACAGATCAGCTGCTTCAATTGCTCTGGCAAATGCAGACTCCGAAAAAACAATTCTATGGGCCGCAGACAAGCTGACCGGCTCATATTACGGTCTAGATTTTGATGCAATTAATTCAGGAGGAGTGAAAAAGTTTGCGGTTTGGAAGGGTCATTCGTTCAATGCATGCGAGTTGCCAGATTTAATTTTTCTCTCTAAGAGGGATATCTATGACCCGACTGGATATTTATCTCGCATAGCCGCTGAATTTGGTTATGTAGCGCATGACGCTGCATCAACTTTTGTAATCCTTTCGCGGAATCAGAATTTCAAGCCATGAAACTTATCCTGGATTTCGACGGCACACTCCATTCTTCAGATCTGCTTTGGGAGCAATTTGTTCGAATTGCGAAAACCAGGCCCATCAAATTACTACAAGCTATAGCCGCGCTCCTTCAAGGCGGTCGTCCAGCCTTGAAACGCAGTCTCCATAGCCATGCACCGAAGGAGATAAAACTTCCTTGGATTGATGAAGTGATAGATTTTGCCAAAAATCATCAAGCTAATGGCTATGATAGTGTAGTCGTTGTTACGGCAAGTGATGAAGAGGCGGCTCGCCATTCACTTGCTTCAGCAGGTCTAAACTGGGAAGTGCACGGATCAAAGCCAGGTCTAAACGCCAAAGGATTCAAAAAAATTCCCATCATAAACGAAATATCTGAGGCACAGTCGTATTGCTATGTCGGCGATTCCCCAATATCAGACCTTCCCGTGTGGAAAGCGTCTAAGCATTCTGGTTATGTAGGGGAACTCAAAAAATCGAAAAACATTGAAAAAAAGCTGGGACGAGAATTCTCACATGTTTTTCAGGTGAAAAAAAACCTTCCTATTGCGCTGCTTCAGGCGGCACGCCCTCACCAATGGCTCAAAAACCTTCTCGTCTTTGTTCCAATGCTGGCCGCGCATGATCTCGGCAATCTATCGGTTTGGTTGGCTGCCTTTGCGGCATTCACAGCCATTTCCCTAACAGCATCAGCGGTATATATCTTAAATGATCTATGCGATTTGGATCTCGACCGCAGCCACCTTGAAAAAAAATACCGCCCGATTGCCGCTGGCCAACTATCGATCCCCGCAGCTCTTTCAGCTATACCGGCATTTTTTATTGCAGGATTGATCGTTGCTCAGGCAAGCCCCAAAATGATCCCCTTTCTGCTTGTTTACATTACCCTAACAACTATTTATTCATTTTTCCTGAAAAACCTTCTGGCTATAGACATCATCATACTAGCCCTCCTATACACGCTCCGAATTCTCGCCGGAGCAGCCGCCTGCGAAATTACACCCTCCAACTGGCTGCTGGTCTTTTCATTTTTTACCTTCTTCTCGCTTGCGATCGGCAAGCGGTTCTCGGAGATGGTGCTATTAGGAAACTCCATCAGCTTGCAACGCGCCTACACTCCGCAGCATTCGCTACCCTTATTGGCTCTTGGCGCAGCCGCTTCGATTATAGCAATATTTATTCCAGCTCTTTATGTGAGAGATCCGCAAGCCGGCATCTACTCAAAGCCTGAGATTCTTCTCCTTCTCCTGCCTATCTTGGGCGCCTGGTTTACAAGATTCTGGTTAAATGCCGCAGAAGGTAAAATTCTGTCCGACCCGGTGCTGT
>JBIIPZ010000059.1:0-13586 GCA_044342325.1 Terrimicrobiaceae bacterium | reverse complement strand
CGGTGTTCTTGTCATACCTCTTGCGTTTGCAGGCGCCACGCCGAAAGCAAGTGCTGATCGAGCATCGCGGATGTTCGGCAATAAAATGAACAGCTTCGCCATGCGCCTACCCCCGAGTAGGAAGAAAGACTCATTATATGCAGTCGACGTCATTCCTATGCGCTCACATTCGGCTGAGAAATCTTCTGGAAACAAGTGTTTCCTCTGAATCTGCATCTCCGTAGTCTGACCACATGGAAAGACAGGTCGCAACATCCGAAATCACCGTGCGCCGTGCATCGGAGCGCGGCTTGGCCGATCACGGTTGGCTTTGCAGTCGCCATACATTCAGTTTCGCGGATTACCACGATCCCTCACACATGGGCTTCCGAAGCCTGCGGGTGATCAATGATGACATCGTCGCAGCTGGCCGAGGTTTTCCCGAGCATCCTCACCGCGACATGGAAATTTTTAGCTATGTCTTGGAAGGGGCGCTGGCACACCGCGATAGCCTCGGCAATGAACGCATCCTCCAGCCTGGGCAGATTCAGCTCATGAGCGCCGGAACGGGCGTGCGGCACAGCGAGTTCAATCCATCCGCCACCGAGCCCGCACACTTCCTGCAAATCTGGATTCAACCCCGCGAGCAAGGTCTCAAGCCCTCCTACATGGAGTGGCATCCCTCGACCCAAAATGCCGATGATCCCAAGGTTTTGGTCATTTCTCCTGATGGCCGCGAGGGCTCCGCATGCATTCAGCAGGATGCCGAAATTTACCGTATCCTCCTCGAGCCGGGGCAGTCGCTGCAACACGAAGTCCGCGAAGGGCGCGGCATATGGCTTCAGATTGCTGAGGGTTCGGTTGTAGTGAACGGCATCACACTCGCCACAGGGGATGCCGTAGCCACGGAAGTTTCTGGGACTTTGACACTGACTGCCAACTCGAGGACCAATGCCCTTCTTTTTGATCTCCACTAAACACCAACCAAATCCATGAAACACATCTACAACTTCACTGCCTGCCTTTTGGGCTTCGTTTTTATCGTATTCGGGCTGAATTTCTTCCTGAAGTTCATCGCCATACCCAAGCCTCCGGAGGGCTCGCCGGCCGCTATGTTTATGGGCGGAATGTTCCTCTGTGGTTTCTTGGCCTTTGTCAAAGTTCTCGAAATCCTCGGCGGACTTCTCGTAGCGATTCCCAGAACTCGTCATCTCGGTCTACTGATTTTGGGCCCAATCATTGTGAACATCGCCGCCTTCAATTTCTTTTTCTTTGGTCCCACGGCATTGCTTCAGCCTCCCGTCTTGCTTGTATCTGTGTTGGGCCTGATCCAACTGGTTGCCGCACGCCGCCACTTCCTGCATTTTATCACCAGCAAAAACTAATCCGATTTTGCCTTTCCAAGCGGACAGTTGCGCTGCATCGGTGGCGGGTTCCGCGTCGTCCGTTAAAATTTCGGAGCGCCATCGTCCGAGACGATTTTCCCGCGTTGTTGTTTTTTAAAAAATCGGTAGCCTCCGCGTTCAAATATGAAAAAGGAAATTCTCAGCACTTCTGAAGATGTCGCGGCGCGTGCCGCTCAGATTATTGCCTCCGATGCCCGCGCGGCTGTGGCGGCTCGTGGACGGTTTGTGATGGCTGTGAGTGGGGGGCGCACGCCTTGGCAGATGCTGCGGGCTCTTGCCAATGAGGAAATGCCTTGGGCGAATGTGCATGTGGTGCAAGTGGACGAGCGAATCGCTCCGGCGGGGGATAAAGACCGCAACTTGACGCATCTGCGCGAGAGTCTTCTTTCCCATGCTCCGATTCCGGAAAATCAGATTCATGCGATGCCGGTGGAGTCTGGGGATTTGGATCAAGCCTGCCGTGATTATACGGCGTTGATTAATAGTATTTGTGGAAATCCTGCGGTCATCGACCTGGCCCACCTTGGTCTTGGGCCTGATGGACACACGGCATCGCTTATTCCCGGCGACGCGGTATGCCATGTGCATGACGCTGAAGTGGCGCTGACGGGTGTTTATCAAAACCGTCGTCGTATGACTCTCACGTATCCCATCTTGAATCGCAGTCGCCACATCCTTTGGGTTGTGACTGGCGCGGAGAAGTCGCCCATGTTGCCCCGCCTGCTCGCGGGGGATGCTGGCATTCCTGCAGGGCCGATTGAGCAGGCCAATGTCACTCTTTTGGCAGATGCCCCGGCGGCAGCGGAGATTGCAGCCTAAGGCAAGAACTCGAGCAGTTCGGCGGGCACGAGGCGGATTTCGGGAGTTCCGTCGATCTGGATGGGAAGGCGTCCATCGGTGAGCGGGGTTCCGATGGCAAGACTGGCTACCACATGCTCTCCGGCGGTGGCTTCCGGTGTGTTTTCAGACAGCTTGGCAAGGAAGGTGATTCGTTTTTGAGGCGTGCCGAGCCCGCATTTTTCAAGCTCGGAGGGCGTGGCGGGAAGACGGTTCACGACCTTCGTGCGAGCCAGCGTTTTTGCGATATCTCCTATGTTTGGAGCGTTGTCGGACCAACCTTCGCGGGTGCGAGTGATGTCGCGCTGGGCATCGTTGTTTTGGATTCGGATGACATCGACGAGGTCGAGATTGATCCGGAAGAGCGCTGTGTCGCGGAGGCTTTCGAGGTCGGGTGCAATGAGGGTGGCGGCATTGCCTGAAACCGTGCCGCTGATCTTTCTCGGGTCCAAGCGGACTGTTGCGGATCCATCCGCAGTGGGTTTTGAAATCCTTATCGCATGAGGTGCCTCATTCGCGTTGGTAAAAAATTCTGCTTCCGCAGAGGAGTCGATGCGGGAATCTCCTGACGACTCGGGCTTGATCTCAAGCCCGAAGTTCTCGAGCCGCAGGGCGTGGATTTTCGAGAGCATTTCATCCACCGCGGCGTCATCTGCCGGAGCGGTCAAGGGACGGAGGATTTTCCAACCATCTGCCTCGCGCTCCAGTTCAAGGCTGGAGTTGCCTTTGCGGAAAACAATGCGTTCGATCTGGGCGGGATCGAGCGGCAGAAGTCGCCGGTCACGGTATTTTTCGATCGGGAGCGTGATGAGGCGAACGATGTCTTTTGGGATAAGATAAACGGTTTTGGAATTCTCAAAAGAGACATACTGGCGGCTGCCGTCGGGGCTTGTCTTTCCAATGAGCAGGGAGCGAGGCAGGTCGCCTTTGAAGTCAATTTGCAGGCTGCTCTTGAGAACTCCGTAGCCGGCGAGGTTTTTATCATCCCGGATTTCCGTGGCATCGATGCGGTCGAGAACGGGAGTCTCCAGTGCGGTTTGGATGAGCGCATTGATGGCCTCCGGGGAAGCCGTGTCCTCCAGACCTTTCGTAAGATGCCAGCCATCGTTCGAGCGTTGGATGCGGAAGGATTGATCGCCGTTTTTGATGCTGATGCCGGAGATGTCCTCCGGGTCGAATTGAAACAAGGCGGAGCCAGGTTGGATGACGCGCTCTGTGGAGAAACGCCAGCGGTGTGTTGTTCCAACAAATACCGCAAGTCCAATGGCGGTGAGCAGGAGAAGGATGGTCGAAATTCGGCTCATGCGCGGCGTCTTAACCAAACCAAAAGCCCTAAAACTGCAGCCAGGGCTGGGATGCCGACTATCACCAACAGCGCGAGACGCGAGAGCTGAATGTCGGTGAGTTGGAGCGCAAAGCGGGTTGCGTTTTTAGGAGTGATGCCGCTGACGCTGCCACGGTCGATGAGTGAATTCACACAGCCAACAATGAGGTCGAGACCTGGCCGACTGAGTCCGGCATCGAAGGCGAATTGGGATGATCCCATGACGATGAGGCGGGAGCTTTGAATACCGACACGGTCGTTCTCCACGGCATCGCGGTCTGCGGAGGCTCCGATGATGAGCGGTTGGCCGTTGTCGATCCCGTCTTGGTAGGCCACGCCTCCGGGTTGATTCGGGAGGTAGGCGGTTTCTCCCCAGAACTCTTCGGCGGCTTCCACAAGCGGGCGGATGCGGATTTTTTCCTGCTGGGCGAGGGGTTGGTCGAACCCGAGGGACTGCGTGGCTCCAGGGAAAAGAATGTTCATGCCTTCGAGGCGGCGAGTTACCTCGGCATTCGGCAAAACATGGGCCGTGACATCGCGCAGGATTCCAGTGGCCAAGGGAAGCTGGATCAATCGCAACACGCGGTCGTCGCGGGGAATGATGCCCGAATTCGCCAGCAACGCGTGCAGGCGAGGGGTGGCACTGTTGGGGTCGAGTAGGACGAGCATTTTACCGCCCTTTCTCAACCATGCCCCGATGACTGCCGCCTCGCGTTCGTCGAGGTCTGATTTCGGAGCCACTAGGATCAGCGCGGACGCGTCAGGCGGTATCTCGTCGGCGGATGACAAGGAGAGGGTTTTGACGACGGCATTCTGCTGGCTGATGGCCTCGGAGAGATTCGAGAGGTCTCGATCGGCAGACGGCTCCCCATGGCCTGTCAGGAAATAAACGGTTTCGGAATCCGGCTTGAGGATAGCCAGAAGCGCGCTTGTGAGCACTTGCTCGCCACGGAAAGCGAGCAGAACCGGTTGCCCGCCTTGGGCGAGGGGAGTGAGGTCGAAGTCTCCCATCTCGGCGATATTCAAAAGGCGGTGCCGCCCCTCGTAGTCGAGAATGATGAGGTTATCCAAACTGGTGAGCTTGTATTTCGCCTGCAAATCCTGAATGCGCGAGAGATTCCGCGTCGGATCCACATACTCGATTCTCAAGCCCTCGCGTTTGTTAAAAAGAACCTCGTTCATGAGACTTCGCAGGTCTCCGAAAATCTGGCTCACCGGCGATAGAAAGGTGGGTGAGGAAATGATGATGACCTCGAGCGGTTTTTTGAATTCTTTCAGCACTGCACGGGTCTGCCCGGCGAGAGAAAACTTTTGCGAGCGGGAGAAATCCCTGCGCTCATAGTGCAAGAAACTAAGGTAGTTCACCAAGGCATAAATCACCAGCACGGCCACAATTTGCAGGCCGATACTGACTTTGATTCCAGTGCGCGGGGGCTTCATGATTTCCAGCGGCGGTATTGAAAAATGTGGAAGGTTGCGAAGAGGACCAAAAGGGTCGAGCTGATGTAAAAAACCACTGGCCTCGTGTCGAAAAGCCCCTGCGAAAAATCCATCATGTGTTCAACGGGCGAAAGGTAATAGGTCAACTCGCGCAGAAATGTGCCTGTGGACGGCAAAAGAAACGAAAGGAGTCCCAGAAAAAAGAACCCCAGAATCGCCGCGAAGGAAATAATGGCAGCCACGATCTGATTATCCGTGAGGGCAGAGGCCAGGCAGCCAATAGCTGTGAAAAGAAGCCCCATGAGAACGAGCATGCCGTAGGCTCCGACATAGCTTCCTACCGCACCGGCGGCCTTCACTCCGGTGATTTCCTGAAAAACAACGAAGTAAATGAGGCTGGGCGCCCAGAGGATGAGGTAAAAAAACAAACATCCGGCGTATTTGGCCAAGACGACTTGAGAATCCTTCACTGGCGCTGTCATGAGCGTTTCGATCGTTCCCATTTTTGCCTCCTCGGCGAAAACCCTCATGGTGATGAGCGGAAAAACCAGCACGAAGGGAAACCAGAAATAGACGGTGTTGAAAAACGCCTGCACCATCGTGACCGTTCCCGCCCCGGTGTTGAGGAGTGTGACACCCGCTTGGAAATTGAAGCCTGTTACGATGAGGAAGAAAAACAGCACGACATAGGCCAGAGGCTGGTGAAAAGCGCTGGAAACCTCGCGTCCGAATAAGATCAAAAACTTTCTCATAGCCTCAGATTTCCTCTCCTCCTGTGACTTCGGCAAAAACTTGCTCCAATGAAACCGGTGGACGGCTTATCTCGCGAATCCTCCATTTATTGTCCACCGCATGCCGGTAGAGCGATTCTCGGGGATCGTGGTCTGTTGCTGGATGGATGGTGAACACAGTCCACTCGCCATCCGCCCGGTGTGACACGCTTTGCACGGATTCGAGTGCACGGAGAGCGGATGCCGCCGCTTGGGCATCCGGCACGATGGCATCGAAAAGAATGTGTCCAGCTTGTCCCAAGTGAGCGCGGAGATTTTGAGGCGTGTCCAATGCTTCGATGCGGCCTTTGTTGATGATGATGACGCGCGAGCAAAGCATCTCCACCTCGGGGAGAATGTGGGTCGAAAGAAGGATCGTATGGTGGCGGCGTAGATTGCGAATCAAGTCGCGAACAAGGCGTATTTGATTCGGGTCCAATCCGATGGTTGGCTCGTCGAGAATCAGGAGGTCTGGTTCGTGGCTCATGGCGTCTGCCAACCCCACGCGTTGCCGATAGCCTTTGGACAGGTTGCCGATGATCTTTTTTTCCACATCCTTCAGCCCGCAAAGCTCGAGCACATCGCCGACGCGTTCCTTGAGGCGGCGGCCGGGAACCCCCTTGAGCGCCGCACGGTAACGAAGGAACTCATGAACCCTCATGTCGGTGTAAAGCGGGACATTTTCCGGCATGTAGCCAATGTGCTCCCGGGCGCGAAGCGAGTCGGCAAACACATCGAATCCAGCGACCTCTGCTTTTCCAGAGGTGGGGGGAAGGAAGCCTGAAAGCATCCGCATCGTTGTGCTTTTGCCCGCCCCGTTTGGTCCGAGAAATCCCACGATCTCGCCCTTTTGCACCTCAAAATCGATGCCATTCACAGCGGTAAATCCACCGAAGCGCTTTGTGAGTTTTTCGACCTTGATCATGGAACTGTCAGTTTAGCCCGACACGCCCGAGCGGGGGAAGAAAAAGCCTCTGTCCGATCTTCACGCGGCGCGTCTTTGTGTCGAACTCCGAACTCTCTGAGCAAGGCGCGATGCAGCTAGGAGGCTAAAGAAAATTCCACCCGCGCTGGCTGCCATCATTCCTGCGGAACTCAACGAGCCCAGATCGTGACGCCCCGTCAACAATCCCAGCCAGGTCGGTGCAACCGAAATCGCCAACACATGTCCCAGCACAGCGCTGCTGATGGCCACAACGAGGCTCCAGAGCAGAACTCCCGAGACACTTCGGCTCAGCAACATGGCCGAGGCACCTGGCACGATGAGCATGGCGATGACAAGAATACTCCCAACACTTTCAAAGGCCACGACCGTCGTCAGGGCCGTAACCACGGTGAGTCCCTGCTGGATCAAGCCTGAGGGAATCCCGCTCGCCTTGGCAAAACGGGGATCAAAAGCCACAACCTGGAGTTCTTTGAAGAACACGCCGGCAAGAAAGAGGTTCAGAATCAAAATGGCACCGGATTGCCAGACGATGCGAGGCACGGTGGCGGAGTCGATCACCGCAAGCTCGAGCGCTCCATACAGCACGCAACCGGGGTCCAAATCCACATGGTCTGCCGCCAAGCGAATCAAAATAAGTCCCAGAGCGAAGAGGCTGCAAAAAACCACGCCGAGGGAGGCTCCGGCTTCGACACGCCCACGGCGCTCGATCACTCCACTGACAACGCCGGTAAAAAGTCCGGCAAGGACAGCTCCAATGAACATGGGAAGCGGATCCCGCGAGCCCGAGACCAGAAAGCCGATCGCCAAGCCCGGCAGCACCGCATGGCTTATTGCGTCGCCGAGCATACTTTGCTTGTTCAGCAGCAGAAAAACACCGGGCACCGCGCAGGCCATGGCCGTCAATGCGCCAGTGAGAACGATCCATGTGTCGAGTTCCGTCCAGATCATGGCAGGCCTTTCTCAGGATTCCCCGGCACGAGGCGCTCGCGGGCCTTTTCATCGAGGAGATCTTCCAATTCATCGACCAAGCGCTGGTCGAGGACATGTTCGATCAGGTCGGCATCGCGGTCCACCCGCGCCGGGGCGACATCCGCGTGGTTGAGAAGATAAATTTCCCAAAGCCGGTGGTTTCGAACCAACCTTCGTGCTTCGCTGTCTCCACGGCCGTTCAATTGGAAACTGGCACCGGATGGATCTGTGGTGAGCAATCCCTCATCCGTCAGGAGTGAGATCTCAGAGGCGAGTTCCTGTTTTTTCCAAGGGCGCTTGGCGAGCATCTGGTCGAGTGTCACAACTTGATTTCCCTCCTCGGCGCATTCGAAAATCGCACGCAAAACATGCTCCCGCCTCAATCGCCGTGCGGCTTCCCGCTCCAGGAGATGCCGAATGATAAGCCCCCGTTTTTTTCCAACGAGCAGGCTCACGCCAAAAAAAAGAGCGGCCGAGAGGACGATTAGCGCACCGGTCGGAAGGCCGGGCAAAACCGCGCTGGCTACCACACCCGCCAAGGAACTCAGCGCCCCAGTTCCCGCCGCCACGAGGGCCATCGCCCGCAGGTCATCGCTCCAAAATCGGGCGGCCGCCGGGGGGATGACAAGCAAGGCAACGACCAGCAATATGCCGACTGTTTGAAGTCCCACTATGGTTACTAAAACAACCAATCCCATGAGCAATGCGTCGAGTGGACGCACGGGCCACCCCGCCGTGAGGGCGTAGGATTCGTCGAAGCAGAGCAGGGTGAATTCCTTGAAGAGACACCCGCAAATCGCTGCAACCAAGAGCGACGCCAGCAGCACAAACCAGGCATCGGCGGATGTCATGGATGCGGGATTTCCGTAAATCAAGCGCTCCAGACCCGCCGCTTGCCCGCCGGGCAGTTGTTGGATCGCACTGAGCATGGCGATGCCAGCTCCAAAAAAAACGCTGAGCACAATGGCAAGAGCGGCGTCATCCTTCAGCCGGCTTGCTTTTCGAATGAGCAAAACGGCCCCCATTCCAGCCACGCCAGAAATCGTGGCACCGATCGCAAGCCACAGGAAGGACCTCGGCGAAATGCCGAATGTCTCGGCCAGCAAAAAGGCGAGAGTGATGCCAGGCAGGGTGGCATGGCCGAGGGTGTCGCCAAGCAGCGAGCGCTTGCGAAGCAGGAGAAAAGTCCCGGCGAGGCCCGCAGCGGCCCCAAAAAGACACGCCCCGGCCAATACAACCCGAGTGTTGTGATCTTGAAGCAAAAGGACGCGCCAGAGGGACTCCATGGTCAGGATTCTCGCGGCGCTCCGGGGCGGGAGAGATCGACCACGGCCTCGTCGAGGAGAGTCAACCGCGCGCCATAGGTTTTGCGGAGATTGTCGGGCGTGAGAACCTCTGCGGCCGGTCCTTGGGCCACGACCCGCATGTTCAACAGAATCACATCGTCGAAATACTCAGCCACCGTATCCAGATCGTGGTGCACGCAAACGACAGTTCCACCCTGGTCTTTGAGCTTCTTCAGCAGCGTCAGAATAGCCTGTTCCGTGGCCGCATCCACGCTGGCAAATGGCTCATCCATGAGGTGCAGTTCGGCCTTTTGTGCCAAGGCCCGCGCCAGAAAGACGCGCTGCTGCTGCCCGCCCGAGAGTTGGCTGATCTGGCGAGCAGCAAAATCCGCCAAGCCCACATCTGCCAACGCCTCGTCCGCCATGCGCCTGTGACAGGCTCGCACAGGCAGGCACCAGCCTATCTTTTTGTAGAGGCCCATGGCCACGACATCCCTCGCGCTCACTGGAAAATCCCAGTCCACACTCTCGCGCTGGGGCACATAGGCGACGCGCGAGCGGACTTTTTTGAGAGGTTCGCCATAGAAAAGAATTTCCCCAGAGGCGGCTGGAATGAGTCCCAGGGCGGCTTTCAGTAGTGTGCTTTTCCCCGCTCCATTCGGGCCCACGATAGCCGTCGAACGCCCAGGGCGGATCGAGAGGTCGGCATCCCAGAGAACCATCTTGCGGTGGTAGGCGACATTCAGGGAGCGGATTTCCAGTGGGGCCTTGCTCATGGTGTCCTGCCACCCAGGGCATTTGTGATCATGCGGGTATTGTGCTTGAGCATCCCTTCGCAAGTGCCCTCCGGGGAACCCGCCGGTCCGAGAGAGTCGGAGTAAAGCATGCCGCCGGGCTTCACAGCCTGTCCCCGCGCAGCGGCACCTTCGATAACTGCGCGAATATTTTTCTCGGAGAGGGTGGACTCGAAAAACACAGCTGGTATCTGGCGTTTCACGATCTCATCGACGATGCGGTTGATGTCCGAAACCCCCGCCTCGGACTCCGTGCTCAGGCCTTGCAAACCGAGCACCTGCAACCCTGTGGCTCGGCCGAAGTATTGAAACGCATCATGCGCCGTAATGAGCACGCGCTTCTCGGGGGGGATTGTAGCGATAGCAGACCGAATCCATTCGCAGGCTGCTTCGAGCGTTGAGCGATAGCGCGCGGCATTTGCTTGGAATTCCTGTGCGCCTTGAGGGTCGGCCTGGGCGAGTGTTTTTTCCACGGCTTCGATGCAACCGGCCCAGACAAGTGGATCCATCCATACATGCGGATCCTCGGCTCCGCCCTCCTTGAGCAACTTGTCCTCGGGGATCGACGAAGTCACAGCGGTTACCAACTTGCCGCGCTGGCGCATCTTCTCAAATGTCGCCTCCATGCGCCCCTCCAAATGGAGTCCGCTGAAAAAAATGACATCCGCCTTCAGCAGCCTCGCCACATCGTCACGCGTCGGTTTGTAGAGGTGGGGATCCACGCCATCGGAAATCAAAGCCGTTACTTTCGCCCTCCCCCCCGCCACCTCGCGCACGAGGTCCGCCACCATGCCAGTCGTGCAAACAATTTCCATCTCGGCCCGGACAGAGCCGACCACCAGCATCAAAAAAGCTATAGCCGCACACAAAAGAAATTTCATACCGCAAAAATTGGAGCCCCGACGCCCGCTTGGCAAGGGAATGCTCAACACGCGATGCTCAACCCGCCCAAACCAAAAATTTGGACGATCGTCCAAATTTTTGGTTCGCCAACGAGGATGGTGTTTTCGGTTTTCTCTGGTTGGAGGGTTCGTGATAGGGTGGCGGCGTGTTGAAGAAAATCGCTGGGTATTTCCGGTCGCTTGTTTCGAAATTGCTGGATCTGCACGACGCGCCCCACTCCTTGGCCGGTGGGGTGGCTATAGGCATGTTCATGGGTTTTACTCCGCTTTTTGGTCTTAAGACTCTTCTTTGTATCGGTGCGGCTTATGTTTTGCGCTGCAATCCGATAGCTGCTGTCATTGCTGTCTCTTTGCATGATGTGGTGACGCCATTTTGGCCTGTGTTGTTGGAGATCGAGTATGCGATTGGCTCTCGCGTTGTTGGTTTTTTCGACGGACTTCCACATCCGGCGTCGGTCACGGATTTTCATATTCACGAGTTGATGAAGTGGACGACATTTTTCACCATTGGCCTGCCGATGCTCATTGGTTCGCTCTTTCTATCCGCACCGGCTGCGGCGATAAGCTATGCGGTGATGTTGCCTGTTTTCAAAAGACGCGAGCGCCGGAGGTTGGAGCGCCAGCAGGGGGAGGGGATATGAGTGTGGCGATTTCTTGGATTGCCGCGCTTTGGACTGCTGCTGGTGCCGTTTTGCTCTTTCAGGAGGCCGGCTCGCAGGCTTGGTGGGATGCCGTGTGGGTTTTGTTGCTGGCTCTTTCTGCCTACATCGTCCTGGTGCAGGTCGGTGGACTCTCGCGCGCGAGGATGTGCGCAGGAGTCGTGCTTGTTGGCTTCGCAGGAATGATTGTTCTCACCGCCCTGTCGGGGTGGCCATTGGGGCCGGTTCGTTTTACGGGGCCCTCGGTCTTGCGTGTCGGGAATGTGTTTCCGCTGCTTCCTCCGTTGTTGGCCTTTTCGCTCCTGACGCTCTGCCAGCGCGCAATGGCCGTCGCATGTCCGGGTCTGGGCATCAATGGACTCGCTGCCTCTGTGGCCGGGGTTTTTGCTGCAACAATTCTCAATGGCGCGGCTTTTCTTGCCGAGGCTCGCCTCTGGTGGCTTTGGAATCCGTGGGGTGAGGGATTCGCCGTGCTTCCCGCTGCGGTTGGTGTCGCCTCGATCGCTCTGGCAGGATTTTTTCTGGCGAGGATTTATCCGGAGGATACCGACTTGAAGCTCACGCGATGGTCGCCTGCGGCGGTGGTTTTGATCGTCACAAACCTCCTCTTCCTCGCGGCCAACGCGCTGCATTTCATGGGGCGGCTATGAAAGTCTCGTTTCTGGATTTCCTTCGCCAGAGCCTCCATGGTGAGGAGCCGATTCATCCATTAGAACGAAAAATGGCCAAGCGCTGGGTGAAAGAGCGCTTGAAGAAAATTTATCCCGAGTTGCGGAATGATCCCGATGCGCTGGAGCGAGCCTATCAACAACTCGGCATTGAGCCGCATGAAGGAGCCGGCAAGGGCGCTTGCACGGTCTATGAGATTACCCTCCCGGACGCTGGCAGGCGGCTTTGAATAGGGCTTTAAAAAAAGCGGATGCCCCAGTTGAGGCATCCGCGTGACTTTTTGTGGCGTGAATCAGGCGTTGCGCCCGACGCAATTCAGATCCTCAAATGAGGTCACCAAGCGCTTGGTGAAAGCTGCCTCAGCGGCACCGATCCAGACGCGAGGGTCGTAGTATTTTTTGTTCGGCGAGTCTGGGCCTGTCGGATTACCGATCTGACCTTGCAGGAAATCGTGGTTCTTGGCTTCGTAGGCGCGAATGCCATCCCAGTAGGCCCACTGGAGATCTGTATCCAAGTTCATCTTGATGGCACCATAGCCGATCGCCTCGCGAATTTCTTCGCGGGATGAGCCCGAGCCGCCGTGGAAAACAAAATTCACCGGCTTGGGGCCCGTGCTGAATTTTTTCTCAATGTATTCCTGAGAGTCTCGAAGGATTGAGGGTTTGAGCTTCACATTTCCCGGCTTGTAGACGCCATGCACATTGCCGAAGGCAGCAGCCACGGTGAAATTCGGGCTCACTGCGCTGAGCGCTTCATACATTGCCGCGACTTCCTCGGGCTGGGTGTAGAGGCGGGATTCATGCACATCGCTATTGTCCACGCCGTCTTCCTCGCCGCCTGTTACGCCGAGTTCGATTTCGAGGGTCATGCCCATCTTAGCCATGCGCTTGAGATACTGGCAGCAGACCTCGATATTTTCGTGTAGGGGCTCCTCGGACAAATCGAGCATGTGGGAGCTGTAGAGGGGTTTTCCGGTTTTTGCGAATTGCTCCTCGCTCGCGGCGAGCAATCCATCGATCCAAGGCAGCAATTTTTTTGCGCAGTGATCGGTGTTCAGAATGACTGGCACGCCATAAGCTTTTGCGGCTTGATCGGTGTAGATGGCACCCGCTATGCCGCCCAGCACTGGCCCGAGTTGGTTGTCACCCTTCACTCCCTTACCGATGAAAAACTGCGCTCCCCCATTTGAGAACTGGATCATCATCGGGGAGTTCAACTCACGCCCGGCAGCCAGAGCCGCATTGATGGAACTTGTCCCGATGCAATTCACTGCTGGCAGTGCAAAATTCTCCGCCTTTGCGTAATCCAGCATGGATTTCACTTCATCCCCAAACAAAACACCTGCGCGAAATTTCGAATTATTCATGAAGAAAAAGTCTCTATCACGCTCGGTTGGTTCCTTGCAATTCAATCCCCAACCTTTTTCTGTCCTGTTGCCGAATTTTGAATCACGGAGTGGGTGCCTGAATGGGAAGAGTCAGATTTCCTGATTAAATAGGCTCAGACATCCTGACCTTCGGGAGGCGTGCACCGCTTTCGAGGAAGCGCAATGAACCGAATTGAAGGACTTCCTCTCGTGTGCTGATAGTGGGGTATGCCGCAAAT